>CAZHBB010000009.1:0-38215 GCA_964530185.1 uncultured Anaerolineales bacterium | reverse complement strand
GGGATGGCGACCTGGATGCGCTGGTGGCATCCGACCCGGCATCCCTCTGGATCAATGGCCTCCGTGACCTCGCTATTGAGGACCTTGAGGTCGGAGCGGAGAATGTGGCGGTGGGGGTATCCTTCCCGGTCACGGTAGTCGTCACCAACTTGGGCGTTGGCGACACTGTTTCCTTCTCCACCGCCATCTACAACGACGCGGAGCCCACGGCGTGCGACGGTGGCGCCGGCAGCGAGGCACAGCAGACCACGTCGCCCCTAGCGGCTGGTGAGACTGTGACCTTGACCTTCACACATTCCGGCTTCGCCACACGGGGCATGCACACGATCTATGCCCAGACCGACACCGGCTGCGCTACTGACCAGGTGCCCGGCAACAACAAAGCGGGCCCACGCACGGTCTGGGTCGACCCTGTGCTGGTCGTGGCCACCTCACCCACCGGCAACGGGCGGGCGATTGCAGCGAGCAGCCTCGTCTCCGCAACCTTCGACAAAGCATTGAACACGACGACGGTCTCAACGCGCACCTTCACCGTCCGTGGGCGCGAGACAGGCGTCTACACCGGAACGTATGCCTTCGGGCCAGCACCCGTTGATACCGTCAAGTTCAACGCGGCCCTCCCTTATAAGCCGGGAGAGGAACTGATCGCGGTGCTCAGCCGCGAAATCCTGGCCGCCGATGGCAGCGAGTTACGCTCCCATATCTGGCAATTCCGTGGCGCTGTGAGCGAAGGAACGGGGATTTTCAGCGACACGTTCCAACACCTGGGGAACGAGAGCACGGATGATGTAGTCCTGGGCGACGTGGATGGCGACGGCGATCTGGATGCTATTGCCGCCCATGCACCCCAGGCCACACTCTACTTCAACTCCGGCGGCGTCCTCATCCCAAGCCTTATGCCACTGAACTCGGCCAAATCTGCGGCGCTGGGTGACCTGGATGGGGATGCGGACTTGGACCTCGTGCTAGGGACTGGGGCTGGCGCACAGGTGTGGGCGTACACAGGGGGCGTCTTCACGACGACCGGACAGACGTTGGGCAGCGAGAATGTGACCGCAATTGCCCTCGGGGATGTGGATGGCGATGGGGACGTAGACGTCGTCCTCGCCCACCGAAACGCCCCCGACGCCATCTGGCTAAACGCCGGCGGACTTCAGAGCGGCACGCTGGGCACCTTTGTAGACAGCGGCCAGTACTTTGGGGATGAGACTACGAACGACGTCGCGCTAGGAGACGTGGACAACGATGGGGACCTGGATATGGTCCTCGCCAGATACGGAGGCAACTCGGTGCTGCTGCTCAACAACGGCGGGGGACATTTCAGCGACAGCGGCCAACGACCCGACGCTGTCAACCACGTCTATGCTGTTGCATTTGGAGATCTCGACGGCGACGGCGACCTCGATCTCTTCCTTGCCAATCAAGCGCAGCCCGTGCGCCTGAACGTGAACGGCACTTTCATCGCCAGCGGAACGCTCACACTGCCCAGCCTGGTTGTGGCCGTGGGCCTGGGCGACGTCGACGGCGATGGCGACCTGGATGCTTTCCTTGGCCGCGGTGGCGAGACAAACAGGCCCAATGCCGTCTGGTTGAACGACGGGAGTGGCGTGTTTACCGATAGCGGCCAGAGCCTGGGCAACACGGGGACATGGGCCCTGGCGCTGGGTGACCTGGACAACGACGGTGATCTCGACGCCTTCATCGGTAACGGCTCTGGGACTGGTCAACCGGACACGGTCTGGTTTAACAATAAGAATGCCCCACTTCCCCAGGATGACAGCTTCATCGTCGCTCCGGCCTCGGTCAACAATATCCTCGACGTGTTGGCCAACGACTCCGATCCGGACGGCGACGCCATCGCCCTGGTGGCCGCGGGAACGCCTAATCACGGCGGGACGGCAGTGCTCAGCGGTACAACGCACATCCGCTACACACCAGATGCAGCATACACGGGCACTGAGGTCTTCACATACACGGTCGCCGATGTGGGCGGGCTCACCGCCACCGCCACCGTGAGCGTAGACGTGGGAGGACACAACAACCCTCCCGTCGCCGTCGACGATACAGCGTCCACGACCGAGGACACGGCGGTGGACATCACCGTCCTGGCAAACGACTATGACCCGGACCTCCAGACCCTGTCGATCGTAGAAGTGAGGACGCCGATCAGCGGCACGACGGCCATTGTGGGAAATGTCGTGCGCTACACACCGCTACCTGATCTGTACGGCGTCGATAGCTTCGACTACGTGATCAGCGACGGATGGCTCACAGCAACGGCCCGCGTCACGGTGACGGTGACCAGCGTGGAGGATCCACCGACGGTGGACCCCATCGCCGATATCGCAATCCCTGAGGATTCCCCAACGCAGACAATCCACCTCTCCGGCATCACCAGCGGCGCTTCCAACGAGGACCAGGTGCTCACCGTGACGGTGAGCCGATCCGAGGTACCGCCCTATGCCGTGCCGGTTCCCACGGTGTTCTACACCAGTCCAGAGACAACGGGACGACTCGTCTTCCGCCCCAACCCCGACGAATTCGGCGTCGCATTCCTCACCGTCGCAATCAGCGACGGAGTGGCGACGACTGAGGAGACGTTCCAGGTCAACGTTGTGGCCGTCAATGACCCCCCGCTGTTCACCATCCCAACCAGCGTGACCGTCGACGAGGGCAGCGGCACGCACAACGTGGGGGTCTCCGCCATCAGCTATGGGCCCAGCAATGAGAGCGACCAGCGGCCCTCACTGGCGCTCTCGGCCTCCTCCAGCGACCCATCGCTGATCCCACATCCGACTGTTGACTACGACAACGGTCCCGGCACCTACACCGGCGGCACGATCTCCTTCGCCCCTGTACCCTATATGAATGGGACAACCACCATTGTAGTAACCCTCACCGATGGGCTGTCAGAGACCGTCAAGAGCCTCCCAGTCACGGTGGTGGCGGTAAATGATCCGCCCACCCTGGACCCAATCGCCGACCTTTCACTGCCTGAGGACGCTGCGTCGCGCACGATCGGGCTCTCTGGCATCGGCCCTGGGCCATATGAGAGTGAAAATGTCACAGTGACCGCGGTCTCTCATGATCCGAGTCTGCTTCCAGACCCCACCGTCCTATATACCAACCCCGCCACGACCGGCCACCTGACCTTGGCTCCGGCACCCGACCGGTTCGGGTGGACCACCGTCGACGTGACCGTCACCGATGGGCTTCTGTCGACAGCACACAGTTTCACGGTCACCGTCAATGCGGTCAATGACGCACCCACGCTGGGATCCGTGGCCGATCAGACCCTCGATCAGGATGGTGCTCCGCTGGCGATTCCCTTAACGGGCATTGGCCCTGGGCCGTTTGAGAGCCAGCAACTCACGGTCACGGCAATGGTGGCCGATGCCACCTTGCTGCTGCCGCCCGCGGTTGACTACACGAGCCCTGCCGCCACCGGCGCGCTCACCCTGACGCCCACAGGCGACGACTTTGGCGTGACGACGGTCGACGTCAGCGTCACCGACGGGCTCTCGGTGACAACGCGATCCTTCAGCACGACGGTGCGGCCCGCGTTCCGCGTTTTTGCCACCGACGCCACAAGCGTGAACCTGTCGGCGACGTGCACGCGACCGCTCGCCGGCAACACCGTGACCTCGGCGAGTTTCCCGGTCTACGGACAGCAGACTGGCCCCTATGCCGGGATCCGCTCGGTGCGAACCACACCCCACGACGTCTTCACATTCGGCGTCGCCGATTTCATTCCCTGGCACCCCTTCCGACCGGGCGAGTTAGTGGAGGCCACGCTTACCGACGCGGTGCGGTCGACCGACGGCCGCAGCCTGCCGCCCTTCACCTGGCAGTTCCGTGCGCCGGTAGCAGGTGGCACGGGCGTCTTCGACCAAGTG
This sequence comes from uncultured Anaerolineales bacterium, assembly GCA_964530185.1. GTDB lineage: Bacteria > Chloroflexota > Anaerolineae > B4-G1 > SLSP01 > PWVB01. Next base: position 34,319 of record CAZHBB010000009.1, on the reverse strand, counting down.
GACTTTTACCCGGTGGAGACGACGGCGATGCCCTTGGCCTCCCCGACACTGCTCAGCTTCGTCCGCCCCCAGAGCGTGCTCGACACGCAGGCCGTCGCCCTGGGCGACCTCGACGGCGACGGCGATCTCGACGCCCTTGTGGTACGCAATGGCGCGCCGGGTGCCGTCTGGCTTAACGATGGCACAGGCGCGCTCTCGGATAGCGGCCAAGCCCTGGGGCCAGCGAACAGTTGGGCCGTGGCCCTTGGTGACCTCGATGGTGACGGCGATCTGGATGCCTTCGTCGGCAATTATGGCGGGGGCGATACGATCTGGCTGAACCAGACTGCCCAGGGGGCAGCAGGTCAGTTCATCGACAGCGGGCAGCAGTTGGGCAGCACCGATACTTACGCCGTCGCCCTGCTCGACGTCGACCACGACGGGGACCTCGACGCCGCCACTGGCAGCGACATTGGTCAACCGAACCAACTCTGGCTGAACGACGGCGGACTCCAGGGCGGTACTCCCGGCACCTTCGTCGACAGCGGCCAACGCCTCGGCTACGAGCCGGTACGGGCGTTGGCGACGGGCGACTTCGACGACGACGGCGACCTTGACCTCTTCCTGGGGATCGCAGGCGATCGCCCGAACCAGGTCTGGCTGAACGACGGCGGGCGCCAGGGCGGCACGCCTGGTACCTTTGTCGACAGCGGCCAACGGCTGGGCGCGGCGGATACCTTCGCCGTGGCCACCGGTGACCTCGACGGCGACGGCGATGTGGACGCATTCGTGGGTAACATGGACGGACAGCCCAACGAAGTATGGCGCAACCAGAGTGCGCAAGGAGCGCCAGGGGTCTTTGCGGATAGCGGACAGCGGTTGGGTGCCCGCGCGACCTGGGCTGTCGCTCTCGGCGATGTCGATGCCGATGGCGACCTCGACGTTTTTGTCGGCAACGCTCACGCGCCCCTGGTCACAAACTCGGCCGACCAAGTATGGATGAACGATGGAACCGGAGTCTTCGTAGACAGTGGCCAAAGCCTTGGCGACTGGGACACATTGTCCGTCGCGCTGGGCGATCTGGATAGCGATGGCGATCTCGATGCCCTCACAGGGACAAACAACGGCCTGCTGGAACCCAATGCCGTCTGGCGTAACCGCCCGACGCCACCGTTTGCCCAGGGCGACGCGTTCATTGTCCTCACAGGCGCCCCGATGAGGCTGGATGTGCTCAGAGGCGACGTTGACCCGGAGGGAAGCATGCTCTATATCAGCGATGTCGGGCCGCCCGGTCATGGCACCGCGACGACCGACGGGCACCTGGTCACCTATGATTCCGCGCCTGAGTTCACAGGGCAGGACATCTTCACCTATACTGTGCAGGATGCCGATGGCCTAGACGACGTCGCAACTGTGGCTCTTACAGTCCTTACCGAGACGCTCCAGGTCGAGGTTGGCCCAATGTCGAACGGCATCCTGATCCACGCCGATGCCCAGCACCACCCCACAGTGGTGGAGATTCCCGCCGGCGCGGTGGATGCGCCGACGATCATCGGCTGTACCCCCACTGTGCTGGCTGAGGCGCTCTCCACCCCAGGCGTGGTTACAGAACACGTGTTCGCACTGACCGCCAGCCGAGACGGGGCGTCGCTGCCCGGTCTCGCCTTCAGCGGTCCGGTGACCGTGACGATCCACTACAGCGATGGGCTGAACGCACCCACATACGATCTCAGACAGTGGAACGGTGCTGCTTGGTCTCTCGATGGGGTGAACATCATCAGCACTGATCCTGCAATCGGCCGGCTGGTCGCGCAGATATCGCAGACCGGCCAGTATGCGCTCTTCAGCTTCACGGGGCCCGGCTCGAAGCTGGTGTTCCTACCGCTCGTGATGACCTGGAATGATGGAGGCGTCCGATGAACAAGCGATCCAACCATCTTATTCTTGTCCTGACGGCATTGACCCTCTGCGCGCTGGCGATCACCCGTCCCTGCCTCGGATCGTCCGCGGACGATGCCGAGGCCGCGGTCCAGCGCGCGTGGCACAAGGCCCAACAGATCGGCGCCTATAGCTACACCACCAATATCGTCCAGCTCACATGGCCCACGTTGAGAGTTGAGAACGCCGGGCAAGCAGCCACCGAGGAGCGCATTTACATCGAGGGCGAGACGAACATTGCCGACGAGACAATGCGGATGCGGCTCTGGTCCGGGGACGGCAGTGTCGCCAGTCAAGAGAACAGTATCGAGTTGAAGGTCGAACAGGGTATCACGTGGGGACGGGTCAGTGGGGAGGAATGGCGTAAGATCGAGGCAGGGACCGCGCTCTTTGCGCCGGGGAACGACCTCCTTGGCTATCTCGCAGGGGCCAAGGACGTACAACGGCTAGGCACTGAGTCCCGCGCCGGCGTGACCTTCACGCGGTATTCGTTCACCGTCGATGGCCCGGCCTTCGCCGAGCACATCCGCGGTCAGCTCGAGGAGGAGATGCGCCGCCACGGCGAGCTACCGCCGGGAATTGACTTGAAAACACCGGGCTTCTACGCGGAGATGACGGGCAAGGGCGAGATCTGGCTCGACGAAGCAGGGCTTCCTCTGCGCCAGATCGTCACCGTCCAGTTCCCGCCCGCCGGCCTGGATCAAGTTGAGGCGAGGATCACCACAGATTTCAGCGGCTGGGCACCACAGGTTGTCGCCGGGCCATTGGGCCTACCGGCGGTGACCGCGCGTCACCTGGCACAAATTGGCACCAACGCCGGCCTGTTTGGTGGCGTGGTGCTTCTCCTTATCACCGTGCTGGTGTGGCGGCGCTCGCGCACAATCTACGCCAGCTTGGTCGGCATCCTGATTCTGTCGATGGTCGTCGTGCCGGCGGTTCAGGCGCAGAAAGCCTACGCATTCACAGCCGAGCAACGGGCTCAGGCCCAGGCCCGCGATCAGGAAGCGGCCCGCTCGCGGGCCATAGAGGAAGCGCAGGAAGCGGCCACGGCCACCGATTTCGATCCCCACGCGAGTCCATTGGACGGGATCGCACCGGATGCGACGTCGCTCACGCCCCCCGATCAGATAACCCTGCAGAGCGTGCTGGAGGAGAACGCGCCCGGGGGGCAGGACGACACCGACACCGACGGTGATGGTCTCACCGACGCCGAGGAAGCGGATGCATGCACCGAGTCTGGCGTGTCGTGCGCGGCGGGCGACACGGCGTGCCTGGCGGCCGCAGCCGACAGCGACGGCGATGGACTCTCCGACGGCGTGGAGGTCATCGACCTGGGTACTCACCCTTGCATGGTAGACACCGACGGCGATCACATCAGCGACCTGGCCGAGGTGGAGGGCTTCGAGCTCTACGGCGTGCAGTGGTACTTAAACCCCCTCGATCCCGACACCAACCATGACGGCGTCTCGGACTTGGATGAATGCTATGAATTGAGCATGCTCAATCCGGGCGGCCCGTCAGGCACGTGCCCAGATACCGACGGGGATGGCGATCCCGACGTCTTCGACCGAGACGACGATGGCGACGGTGTGCCCGATACTCAAGACCTGGCACGCACGACCGCAATGGGCGGGGGACGCGATCCGTCGGGACGGATCCTGGGGCTGAAAGACGGCGGGCTCGATCTGAGCCTCACCTGGTCGCAGGAGTCGCTCAATACACCGGTTTTCGTGGATCTCCAGTTCCGTCCCACCAACCCCAATCACCTCTGGTACAGCCTGAGCGTGCTCGACTGGCCATCGGGAGATCGGGACGGGCAGATCAAGCGGGTCAACGACTCGACCTTTGCAGACGCCAATGAGGCAGCGGGGCAAGCCAGCGGTGACAAGGATGACCAGGGCGACATGCGCCTGATCCCGATGCTGGAGATCGAGATTCCCTACACCGACGCGAGCCACCACGGCAACCTGCCGGTGGTGCCTGGAGCGCCGCCGATCGCGGCGACGACGCCGGTCACAGAATGGCTTGACACGGCGCAGACTGACAACTTCCAGATGTCTGTGCGGTACAAAGACGACAGCGATCAGCCAACGCTGCTGGTCTACGCCCCGGTGACATTGGTCCGCGACAGCAACGGCAACAGCCCGATCGCCTTCTCTGCCCGCATCCTCTACCGACCGGATGTGCTGGACTTCGGCAAAGTACAGACGGTGCGCCTGGTTTGGCTCGTGGAGGCCATCACCGACTATTGTGCACCGCCCCCAGGGATGGACTTTGACACCATGGGCGACGCCCTTTCAACGGCCTGGTGCGCACAGGCCGCCAACTGGAAGTCAAACCCACCGCGTGTCATTCACTCCTACTATGATGACTGGTACCTGACGGGACTGACCGTACGTGAGGACCACGGTGTCGATGTCGCCGTGGTGTTTGAGAACGCCGACTCACCGCATCGCGACCCGACCTACGAGCACTGGTTGTGGCAGGTCGCGACCAACCTGAGCGATACCTTTGTGACCGGACGGGCCAGCGGCGAGGGCAGCGCGAGGCACCGCGACATCACAGTCTCCGAGATCTCCCGTCGCTTCGCCCTCACGTCGACCGCGACGATTGATGAGCGCTGGGGCATCACACCGACGTACAAGGTGCTGAACGTCGAGACCTTCTCGTTCCCCAACCAGAGCTTCCTGGCGGAACTGCCGATGACGTACACGACCCAGATCCTCGACCGCTACTTCCTCGACACCAACGATGTGCCCAAGGTGGACGCGCCGACGCTTCTCTATGCCCGCGAGGAACACTATCGCAGCACCAATATGGGGAGGGAATTCAACGGCCTTGTTGTTGACAACACCCTCAACCTCTCGCTTGCTTCCTCTGAAGTATACGATGAGGTGCTGGCAGGGCTCAACTGGGCTCCCTACCGCTACAATACCACTGACGGAGACTGGGAACCGTACCCTATCGAGGAATATTGGAGCTATCTCGAGGAATGCTTGGGTACCCTCTTCGCGGATATTGCGGGCGACCCTGAGGGCTACGAGAATCGAGGCCGCACTATCCTCGCCCAAAACTACTACCTGGCGCTCTACCATGGGATCAACAACGTCGTTGAGGCCGGGAACGCCATTATGGACCGCAGCGACGAGGGGGCGACGGACAGCGGACTGTCGTCGAATTGGAAACGGGTCAAGAACGTACCGCTGACCATCGTCAAGCAGATCATCAGCGGCGCTATTGAGGCGGTGCGCAAGCTGCCAAAACGTCTGACCTACACAGGAACCACCGAGGAGGCACTGCTGGCCGCCATCGGCGGTGCGAAAAAGAAACTGAAAGCCTCCTGGATCGACAACATCTTCGACCTTGAATTCTACGGCAACAAAGTGCCAGCGGGCATCGCCGTGGCCGCCGGAGCAGCCGCCGCCGGGGTCGCAATCATCGTCACCTACGCAGCGCTCACCGGTGCCGAGGGAGAGGAGATCGTCTTCACCGCGCTAAAGGCCATCGACTTTACCATGGCCGTCAAAGACGTCCTCGACGCGGCGCTAGATCTCTACAAGGCCAACCTCACCGGAGAGTTCCAATACGGCGTGCGGAACGCGATCAAATCGGCTACAGTGGACCTGAGGTCAGCGGCCAACATCGCCGCAATCATCGGCCTGGTGATCTCCGCCGGCATCGCCATCGGCTTCTTTGTCGCCCAGATGGTGACGGCCGGCGTGCGCTTTGCCTCTCTGGAGTTCAACCAAGCGCTGGCGGCTGTGGTCGCGGGTATTATTGTCTCCGTAATCATGTTCGCCATCGGCCTGATCCCTGTGGTCGGCCAGATCATCGTCGCCATCATCGGCCTCATCGATGCCATCATCGGCATCGTCTGCACCCTCACCGGGCTCGACGAGTTCAAGGCAGATGATCCCGACAACATCGGTGGCACCATCATCCGCGACTACATCTGTCAGGGCATCTCCGGCGCGCTGGCCAAGCTGATCCAATTCTTGATCTACAGCCAGAACCCAATCGTCGATGTGGAGAATAACGATCGCCTGCAGGTCAAAGGCTTCACAATGGACCTGCGCGACACCTACCCCACCATCGGCTTTGTGGAGGGCAACGAGCTGAAACTGAGCGCCCACGTGACGACCTACCTCTACCGCCACTGGCCGACCTCCCTGCTGGGCTACAGCTATATCTGGCAGTATGCGGACAAATACCTGAAGGAGGCAACTTTTGCCTACAATATCACACCTGAGGAGCAAGATTTACACATACTCCTGGGCTTAACGACCTCTAGTCCCCAGACCTGGTACGGAGACTATCCCTTCTACCGCGAAAAATCGGTGGCCAGCGGCTACGACTTCCCCTTGACCCCCGCGGGGATCAACGTCAAAGTTCCCGCCTATCTCAACGAGGGGTACGCGATCAACGCGCAGGAGTGCTTCATCGCGCCCAACCCACTCTCGGTGCCGCCCGGGGCCTCCATCTGCTACTTGCGCGATAAGACGGACTCCCTTCACATGGATCTGGGGCTGGTCTTCGACATCCTGCCGACGACCGTCGATGGCTTCTACACCCTCACGCCCAAGGATGGCGGGTACGCACTGGCATGGGGACAGACGGGATCGGTACGGTTCCCCGTGTTGATGGACGCCGACGGGGATGATTTGATCAGCCCCGCCTTCGGTGGCAACGATCCCAGCGATCGCACGCCCGATACCGACGGGGACGGCCTCTCCGACCTTGCCGAGGTCCGATGGGGCAGCAACCCCACATTGGCGGACAGCGATGGAGACGGCCTTTCCGATTACGATGAGTATAAGTACGCGACAAATCCCCAGCACGCCGATACCGACCACGACGGCCTGAAAGACGGCGACGAGATGAAGGGCTGGGAGTTCGTCTATGGCTTTAGCGCTTCTGGTGCTCCGCTCATCACGCGGGTGACCTCCGATCCCCTCGCAGCCGATACCGATGGCGATGGCCTGATCGACAAGCTGGAGAACGTCTACGGGATGAACCCAAGAGTGCCGGGACCGGCAACGGTGCTGACCATCAAGTCGGTGGTGAGCGATGAGGACGGCGTGGTGAAGCCCGGCGATACCATCGTCTACACAGCGACGATTGCCAACGAGCTGCGCGACCGCTATGCGCTGGGCTTGCTGGAGGTGGACTTCCCACCCGCCGTCCAGGATGCGAGCCTGATCCCCCAGCCTTACGAGCTGGGACCACGGGGAAAGACAACGCTCATCGGGGACGTGACCGTCGACTCGCTGACGACCTCCCAGCAGATCAGCCTGACCAACCGCGCGGGGGCCATCATCGCTAACATCCGCGAGGCCGTGGTGGATGGCCGGGACCTGTGGCTCCACCTTGACGAGAGCACAGGTGCCACAACGTTCACGGACGCATCACTGGCGGGACACGACGGCACTTGTAGCGGCACGACGTGCCCGACGGCCGGCGTGGATGGATATTTCCTCCGCGCCCTCAACTTCCTCGGTGACGACCGCGTCACCAGCGGCGTCGACATCTCGGAGGAGAACTTCACGCTTTCGCTCTGGTTCAAGACCACGTGCGACGACTGCGGCATCTTCTCTGCGATCAAGGCTGGCACCACGCGCCACGACCGTGATCTCTATCTCGATGGGGGTAATGTCTGCGCCCGGTTGGGCCGCAACACCACCGAGACAATTTGCACCAGCGGCATTGACTATGCCAACAACACCTGGCACCACGTCGCTTACGTCTTTGGTGGCGCGCAGGGGATCCAGCGGCTCTACATAGACGGCGAGCAGCGCGCCGCCGGGACGTTGACATCGTCGGACTTCGCCCGACAGAACGCCATTGTCCTCGGCTTCTCATCCGAAGCCGCCACCGACTACCTCTCGGGCCGGATCGACGAGGTGGAGATCTACCATCGGGTCCTGAGCTCCGATGAGATCCGAAGCCGCTTCAAGGAGCCGGTGCTCCACATCACCTTCAACGCCACATCGGCCTCGAACTACCGCGATGTCTCCTCTCACCATCATTTCGTCTTCTGCGGGCCAAACTGCCCCGGCGCGGGTGAGGAGGGCGTCATCGCCCTGGCCGCCAACTTCGACAAGAAATCCTATCTGGCCGTTGGGGCCAGCGACAACAGCCTGAACCTGGGACGTGGTGAGGGGACCTTCACCATCGCCACCTGGGTCTACCCGCGCGGCGGCTCTAGTGGTTGGGTTGGCCTGTTCGGCCTGGAGAACCACGAGCACCCTGAGCGCAGCTACCCCGCGCTCTACGCGGACACCGCGCTCCGAAAATTCAAGGCATCCTTTGGCAACGGCAGCCAGGTCTGCGAGGTGACCAGCAACAGCAGCGTGCTCAAGCTCAATACCTGGCAGCACGTCGCCGCCGTCTTCGACGGCATCAACCTGACACTCTATGTGAACGGCAAGCCGGCCGGATCCAGCGCCACCTGTTCGGGCACCAAACCTTACGGCAGTACCTCACTGGACATTGGCCGCACCAGCAGCGCCGCGACCGTCGCTTTCGACAAGCTAGTCGTGAGAGACGAGGGCGACGGCTCCGGCAAAGCGGAGTACAACGGCTTCGTGGACGGTACCCGCATCTGGGCCGAGATCGGGGTAGGCCCCGGCACGTACCAGATTCCCTATGCCTACACCGTCTATGGCGACTTTGCACACTTCGTCACGCTCGTTGAGCTGGATGAGACCCTCGAAGAGCCCGCGCGCGGGAAGGATGATCTTGAGATACTCTGGACATTCCTACCCCACGAGATCGGGGCATACTCACAGGACTACACCGAAGACGGCGAAGGCACGCTCACCTGGACGGTAGGGAACACCTATTACAACGGCAACCTCGACGATCTGCGCATTTATCGGTTCGCTCTGGATGGCTATGAGATCCAGGATCTCTACCAAAGTGCTACCCGCCTGCTGGAACTGCGGCTGGATGAGCCACCAGGTGCCAGCGTCTTCGCCGACCACTCCGGCAACGGTGACGCCGGCATCTGCGATGGCGACCAATGCCCGCTGACCGGGCTCGCGGGGCGCTCCAATCAGGCCGTACACCTCGACGGCGACGACGACGAGATCAACGTCAACGTGCGCCTCCCCAAGACCGACTACACCGTCTCTTTCTGGTTCAAGACCAAATCCTACGGCGACCACTGCGCCAACTGCGGGCTCTTCTCCGTGGTGGACAACAGTGGTCCGAGAGCTCAGATCTATCTCGACGGCGGCAGAATCTGCGCCAAGCTGGAAACCGAGACCATTTGCAGCACCACCACAGTCGCGGACGGGGATTGGCACAACGTCGCTCACACCGTCGGCGACGCTGTAGGTGGGCAGAATCTCTACATCGACGGAACGTTGGTGGCCTCTGGATCTCAGACGACCGCAGGCTTCACCGGACCGACGGAGCTGCGGCTTGGTCAGGCCAACGCCGCCGGGCAGGAGCACTTCGAGGGCTATCTGGACCACGTCATCGTCACCCGCAACGCGTTGACGGCCCCCGAGGTGATGGCCCAGACCAGGGAGACCCCCGCGCTCAACCTGCACCTGGATGAAGCTCGGGGGGCCACGGCCTTCCAGAATGAGGGCGGTGTGATGCAGGACGCCACGTGCAATCCAGACATCCATGGTGCCGACACCTGTCCCAAGAGCGGCATCGACGGTTGGATCCGTGGTGCGCTCCAGTTTGACGGGGTTGACGACAAAGTGACGTACAGCAGCCCCGTGCCTGCGACAGGTTACACCGTCGCGCTATGGGTGAAACCCACACAACGGCGCGAGATCACCCAGACGCTGCTGACCCGAGAGGACTTCGGAGCAACCAGACGCAGCATGGGGCTCTTCATCGACCCCGACTCTATGACGCTGCGCTACGAGGATTGTCACCAGACGCTGACAAGCACGCCGGACGCGCTCTTGGAGGACCAGTGGGATCACGTCGTGCTCACTTACGGCGACGATGGCCTGGCGATCTACATCAATGGGGCACTGGACAGCGTCCTTCCCCCGCCACTCTGGTCCTGCGGATCGGGTGGGTCCCTGTACATCGGCGGAACCAGCACCGCGGGATGGGGCTTACCCGGCGGCTTCCCCTTCACCGGGCAGATCGACGAGGTCAGCATCTACGGACGCGTTCTGTCGCCACGCGAAGTCGAGGCCCTCTACGAGTATCAGATCACCTGGGTCGATGTCAGTGACGAGCACCGCATCACGGTTGACGCCGAGGCTCCGACCGTAGCCATTGACTTCCCCTCCTCGGTCGTCGATATGTCGCCACGACGGGTGATCGTCATCCAGGCGCAGGATGCCACGTCCAACGTTGAGCGCGTGCAATACCGCATCAACGGCGGCGCCTGGCAGGATGCGACGCCCGACGGCGCGGCGTGGCTCTTCTACTTCACGCCCACGCAGGAGGGCCAAGTCACCATCGAAGCGCGGGCGACGGACTCGGTCGGGTACTACTCAAGCATCGCCCACGTGACCTTCGAGGTAGATTCAAGCCCACCCGCGATCACCGTTGACTCCGCCTCCACCCAACGGACCCTGCCGGTGAAGACGGTTACGGATCTCACCACCGAACCCGTGGCGACGACAATCTTCCCCGCGAGCGGCGATGGCCTCTATGTCGCAGGCGGCGGCTGGTGGGCCACCGGTGCCCAGGCGATAGGGTTCCGGTCGGTCGACGCCGATATGGTCAACCGCATAGACCTCCACCTGGAGTTCGAGAACCTGATGTGGCCGGGCACGACCGCGTCGTTCAGCGTGGCCGTCAACTATGAGGAGGTGGGCACGTTCGAGGTAGCCGCCGGGGAGACCGAGAAGAACCTCAGCTTCGCCTTCACGCCGAAGCCCAAGATCTCCGGCAGCACCTACGAGGTGCAATTGACAATGCTGTCGGGTAACAACCTCAAGATCCCGCTAGGGTCCTCCACTGTGACCTTCTTCACGCCACGGACCAGAGTGCAACAGGTCGTCGAGCTATCCGGTGGTGTACGCGACCGCGGCGGAGCTGGCGTGACCGCCGTGTGGATCGATCTCCGCAGCCAGGATGGCGTCTCGCTCGGCGGGCGTCAGGCTGCGGTCATCAGCGGTGACCGCTGGCAAATCGCCTACGCCGTGCCCGAGGATGTGGATGGGCGCTACACGCTACAGCTAGAGGCCACAGATGCAGTCGGGAACATGGCAGTGCGACAGGAAGAGACCGTCAGCCTTGACGGCACGGCACCGGGCGCGGTCGTGACGCGCTCGGATGACGACGCGGGCTTGATGATCGGCGTGGGCGCCGACACTCCGGTCCTTGCGGGCACAGCGGTGGACGTCCCATATCCGGCGGGGCGGGCCCTGAGCTACCAGTTCGAGGAACAGACGGGCAGCACGGCCTTCCAGGACGGCTCTGGCCGTAAGATGACGGCGACCTGCTCCGGCGGTGCGTGCCCGCTGGCCCACGAGATCGGACGCGTCGGCGCCGGGCTGCGCTTCGACGGGAGTGACTACCTCCTCGTCACCGATCGGGTAGTCACGGGCACCACAGAGGTGGTCCACGCCTTCGAGCCTGGGGACTACACCATCGCCTTCTGGTTCAACACCTCGGCCTCTGCCCTTCAGACCATCTTCGCAGCGACGGTGCCCGGCGACCCCGCACGTGGCTTGCGGATTAGCGTGGACGCCGACGGACGCTTGATCCATACCTACCAGCCCTTTGGAACGCAGACCGTCGTCTCCTCGGCCGGGGTCGTGAACGACGGAACATGGCACCACGTCGCCGCCGTAAAGCAGGGCGACACGATTACCCTGTTCCTGGATGGCGCTTTTGTCGGTTCGGCAACCGCCAACGATGACTTCTCGGGACCACTGGATGTCGTCATCGGTCGGCAGTCACAGACGACGGCCACGGAGTACTTCAACGGCGCGCTGGACGAACTGCTCGTCTACCAGCGTGCGCTTACCAATGAGCGCATTTTGGCACTGGCGCAGTCCGTGGCGTCGGGCGTCGCCCACCTCTCGATCGGCTTCCGCCATGCCAAGGGCGCTGCCCTTTACGAGGGACTGCTGGCCTATCTACCCCTGGATGCCACAACGCAGATGCCGGGAGCGGGGGGCAGTAGCTTCACCAACTTAGGAAGCCTCCCACAACCGGCGTGGTGCGAGGGCATGTCGTGTCCGACGGTGCTGGAAGCGGGCAAGATCGACGGCGCTGCCGCGTTTGACGGTGCCGCCAATGCCCTCACGCTGGGACCGGTAACGCTCGCCTGGCCGCTGACCTTTGCCGCCTGGGTGCGTCCCGATGCCACCGATGGCACCCGCACCATCCTCTATCACGGCGTCGGGGTGGCCAACGAAGGGACCAACCTCACCCTGCGCATCAAGGATGGGGAGTACCAGGTCGGCACGGTGGATGACCTTAACGGCGACAACCTGGCGACCTACGCCGTGCCACCGGAGGACGTGGGCTCCTGGGTACACCTTGCCGGTGTCTGGACCGACTCGGGGTGCTGGGCCCTCTATCGCAACGGCACGATCGTCGCCTATTCAGGCCTGTGCCATCGCGCCTCCGGCTCGCGGCAGGTGCCGCTGACAATTGGTGCGCAGGGCCTCATCCCCAGTAACTTCTTCGCCGGTGCGTTGGACGAGGTCGCCATCTACAATCGCGCCCTCAAATCCCATGAGATCGAGGCCCTGGCGGACCCCCAACGCTGGCGCGACGTGCCGCTGAACGAGGTAGGAGCGCCCACCAGCGCCTGGGCCTTCGATGTGGCGGGCATCGAGGGGCCGCACCAGGTGGACCTCAAGGTTACTGATCAGTTCGGGCGCACCCGCCTGATCCCCAACGTCTGGTCTGGGGAGATCGACACCCTCCCACCGAGGGTGACCCTATCGGTGACGCCCTCCCATTCGGCGCCACACTACACGATCTACTGGCTCACGGTGGAGGACTTCAACCTGCGCGACCACACCTTCACAGACGTCCACGGCGGAGATCGCACCTTCACTGCGACAGCGCAGATGATCAACGAGCGGTGGTACACGGCCATCTACAGCAAGACACGGCTTGTCGCGATCGGGAAGATCGGGCGCGATATGGAGGACCGAAACGCTCCCTACACATTGACGGCTTGCGACGTCTTCAACCAGTGTGCATCCGTGAGCGCCGGGCCGAGTGGGGTACTCGCATCTCAGATGGCCTCCACGCTGCAGCAAACGGACGCGCCGCAGGCCCACCTCTCGGCCCCGACCGGGGCCGGAGGAGTGTCGGCCACCCAATCGAGCTTCCCATCGCTCCACAGCGCCGTCCTCTCACCCTCCGATGGCGCGGCATATGCCACCCTCGACCCGATCGAGATCACGGGCTACGCTCACGCCATCGATGCTCTACAGGCGTTAACGGTGTCGGTCAACGGCGTGCCGATCTCGACCACAACCTGGGCGACCTCAGATGTCACCGAGACATTCTGGTCCAAGAGCTGGGCCCCGCCGGCTGACGGCATCTACACCATCACCACGCAAATCAGGGACTGGGCTGGCGGCACGACGACGGATACCGCCTCCGTGCCCACCATCTACGTAGACACCGTACCTCCGGGGCTACTGCTGACCACCAGCGTCATCTCAAGCGCCGACTTCACAAACGCGGGATACGCCTCCGTGCGCGGCTTGGTGAGCGACACCATAGGCGTTGCCGGGCTGCAGGTGCGCTATAACACCGGTCCCTGGGCAGATGTCCAGGTACCGACGGACACTCACGCTTTTACCGCGCCCGCCTGGACGGGGAGCAACGTGCCCCCCAACGGCGAATGGGCCACCCTCTACGCCCGCGCCACCGATCGGGCCGGAAACACAACCGAGGCGAGCCGGGTCGTCTGGGTTGATGCCCAGCCCCCGGAGCCCGTGACGGTCACGCTCTCGTACCTCGACGCGTCGAGCGTGCAGCGCGTGATCTCCACCGGCACCACGATCCGTGATGTCCTCGCACCAACGCTGAGCATCGCCTGGACGGGCAGCACGAGCGCGGACGTAGCCGGATACCTCGCCGGGTGGTCGCCCTCCACCGCGCCCGACGGCACCCTGACACCTTACGGTCCTCTAATCCGCGAACACCATCAGGGAGTGGGAGAAGCCCAGCGCCTCTACGCCCACGTTGTCGTTGTGGATACCGTCGGCAACCGGACGGCTAAGACGACGGGCCCGATCTACGTCGACTACAAACTGACCCCGGCCTACACCGGCGCAGCAGAGCCCGGTGTCCGCTACTCGGATTGGATGGAGGAACCCTGCAACCTCATTGGCGTGGATCGGCGTGCAGCCACGCGCAATGGCACCGGCAAGACCCTCACGCCTCCGGTGCAGCGCTTCTACGCCGCATCAGACACAAGTGCCCTGCATCTGGCTTGGACAGGCGCGGATTGGGACGTCGGAGGCGATCTCTTCATCTACTTCGACACCATGGCAGGAGGCACCGGCGAGGCTCTCAACCCCTACGCGGGCGACGCCGACGCCCACATCTACCTGCCGGGCGTCACGCCCACGACGACGCCGGGCGGCGTCAACCGGAGCGGCGCCCCCGCCCCCACGATGGCGGCCGACCTGATGGTCTGGGTAAAGGACACCGACACCGCGTGGCTCTGGCGCTGGGACGGCACCGCCTGGGTGACGCAAACCCAGCTCTCGCCGACCCAGTTCCATTACGATCCTGCCCTGCGGGATGGACAAACCGAACTCACCCTGCCCTTTGACCTGCTGGGCATGCCGCCCGACGGCAGCGGCAGCCTGGGGCTGGTCGCCTTCGCCAGCGAGGAGAACCACTTCCGGCTATGGGCGACGATGCCCCCCCAGAACCCGGTCAACAGCGCCCTCGCGGGTCCCGTGCTCATCGGGGCGGCAAGCTTCGCGCTGACGCGGGGCTATCTATGGCCCACTCTCGGCTCGAGCATCTGTCCTGGGGCACAGAGCCCGGATGTGGATACCGCTCTTGACGTGACGACGGAGCCGGGCGGCACCGTCGCCCGCTATCTGGGAGACGGACTGGCCACACTTTGGGATCCCATGTTCGGCACGCCGCCCGCTGATATCAGCACGGGCTTCACCTTTGCGGACACCAACATCCCCCTGCTGGGCGTCGGTCGGATCGTGACCTACGTTGTCACCTACCGCAATCGCGGCAACGTCCCGGCCGAGGGGGCAAGGATCGTTGCCCGAGCCCATTATGGCCTGCGGCTATTGGATGGCGCACCCGACGAGCAGCCCTTCCCCTTGGGGGACGTGGACGCTGCTGGCGAAGTAAGCATCACGGTGCGCGGCATAACACAGGTGGCCGCCGAGCCATGGGCGGCGCTCGACCTGTTTGCCTACGACAACGCACACCCCGAGGGAGGACCGCCTGTGGAATGGGTCTGGGTTGACCACCCGCTGGACAATGCCCCACCGACCTTCTACGGTATCCAAGCGCCCGAATACCTGGTGCCGACTGGCACGACAACCCTCCGGGGTTACGCTTACGACGCCTCCGGTGTGCCCATGGTAACCCTCCGCGTGCAAACGCCTGCGAACGGCGTGTGGTCCACGGCCTGCTCGGACACGGCACCCAACGACGGTGCCTGGTCGTGTCCATGGAACCTCACCGCCACCAACGGAGGCACCGTCCCCAATGACGGTGACACCTTCCACGTCCAGGTTCAGGCGACCGACGCCTTTGGACACGCCAGCGCATGGTCGTATGCTTATCCCTTCATCGTCGATGCCGTACCGCCGACTCTGTCGCTCACTCTCCCCAACGGACAGGAGGCGAGCTCGGCCGTACACGTGCGGGAACTGCCCTTCGCGCTGCGCGGCACCGTGGAGGATAATCACGGACTGGGCAAGGTGATCGTCTGCGAGTCCGGAAACTGCAGATCGGCCCAGGTGCTGCTCGACCCCGGGCCAGCAAACGTGCTCGTCGACGACGCGCCACCCACAGGCGTGACCATCGGAAGTGGCGCCGGCTGCATCGAGCGCTCTTTCACCGTCACCGACGCCCTGACCCTCGGCGAGGTTCGGGTCGGGCTCACGGTAAGTCACACCCAGCGTGGTGAGCTCACCGCGACACTGACCTCGCCCGCCCACACACGAGTGGAGATCCTGGACGCCGACGCGGGAGACGAGGCCCAGCATTACGACGTCCTGCTGCGCGACACCACGGCAGCACTCCTGCACTCGAGCCGCGATGACGATCCCAACGCGCCCACCTACGAGCGGGTCGCGCACCCCGCAACTCCTCTGCAGGCCTTCCTGGGCGAGGAGGCGACGGGCACCTGGACGCTGACGCTGTGCGACACCAACCCCGGCGCGCATGAGGGACAGTACCTCCAGGGCCGCCTGATCCTGGTGCCACAGGACATGGCTGCCCGCAGCGGCCACTGGTACTATCCGGTCTTCGAGGACGCACTGGGCAGCGACTACGTCGAGCGGTCGTTCGAGATCTTCGGCACTGACGCCGTCGGCAACCGGACTGCGCCGCTCAAGCTGACGCTCATCTTGGACGCCACCGGACCGGACGTCACCGTCACCGAGTGGCCGGACCAGCCGGTGCCGCCCGACGGGCCACTCCGCATGGCCGGCACAGTCAGCGACACTGGCGGCATCAGCGTCGTGCGCCTGATCGGTATCGCGCCGGATGGCGCACCAGTGGGCGCACGAATCACGCCCGTGGGTGAGACCTGGGTCTATACGGAGACCTCACCCTTCACGCGTGATGGTACGTATACGCTCTTCATCGAGGCCCAGGACACCAGCGGGAACCAGTCCGTGCTCGGACCGTTCCAGATGACGGTGAGGGCGCGGGAGATCACGACCGTCCACCTGCCCGTGGTGTTGAGGGACTACCGTGCGGCTCCTGACCTGATCGTGGACGAGATCCGCTCCAACGCTAATACCGTCGAGGTCGTGATCCGCAACCGTGGCAATGCGCCCGTTGTCGACGCCTTCTGGGTCGACCTCTACGTGAACCCGAGCCCGGCACCTACCGGCGTCAACCAACTCTGGAAGGATCTTGCAGACCAGGGCTTGGTCTGGGGAGTGGAGGGCGACGCGCTGCCGCTGATGCCGGGAGAGGAGCTGACGCTGCGGGTAGGCGACGCCTATTTCTGGGAAAGCCATAGTCGCGTACAGTGGCCGCTGGCCCAGGGTACCGTGCTCTATGCCCAGGTCGACTCGGCAAACGTCAACACCACCTATGGCGGTGTCCTGGAGAGACACGAGATCGCAGGAACATTCTACAACAACATCGATGTCACCACTCTGGGAGAGATCAGCGTCGTGCTCGGGGCCGCGGACCCCGATGAGACCCTCCACCGGGCGGTGAATCTACTGAGGATGTTGCCCAGACGATCCGTCTCCAGCTACAGATGAGTGAGGAACTGGACGCCGCCGGTGTGTAGTCACCAGCGGCGTCCATCTTCATCCTAGAGGCAACCATCAGTCAGGACCCTGAGAACGAGTTCCCTGAGACCATCTCCAACGATCCTGCACCAAAAGACACGGCGCTCCGCATCCGTCATCTCCGATATGTATTGACCTGTCTTGGGATCAACCTGGATGGACTCCAAAGGGTAACCGGCGAGCAAGGTGCGGCTAGGCTCGCTAACGAACCCCCTGGGAGACAGGATTGTCCTCTCATACAGCCTCCCGTCGGGGCACGCGACCGCAATGGCGAACTCCCACTGACCGTTCACCGCGTGTCCCAGCCCTCGAACTCTGTCCAGATAATAATCTAGAAGATCCTGATCGGAGGGACGTCCCTCCCTGCCGGGGATCCGTCTGACGTGGATCCCCGGCTGCTCCTCTAGCGGGAGTCCCTCCATGTAAAGCGCATTGTCAATAGAGAGCACCGGCAATCCTAAGGCTCGCGCATAGGTCCGGGCTTTCTTACGAGCGTTATCCTGAGGCGTCTGCCCATCCTCCTCGATATGCAACGCAACGCCCAGATCTCCAGCACTGACAACCTTGACGCCCACAGGTTCCAAGACGGCCCTAACCATCTCCGTCTTCGCTGGATTGGCAGTCCCGATGACAATTTCTTTCATTCGCCCCTGACTAACCCCCTAGCGCCAGCCGATACCCGCCCAAACACGCGTTCAGCGCAGGACAAGGGGCAGATAGACCCTGAAATCACCCGGCAGCCTCCGGGCTGACAGGTTGTTGGTCTCATTGCTCTCAGGAATCGCGTCGTTGGGATCCACCCGCACCCAGAGCTTCCACACCGACCTGGCGACATCGAAGGTGATCGTCCCAGACGCCCTGGGGCCCAGGCTGACGAGGGTCTTGGTGTATGCCGGTCCCCCCGCCCCATCCGGCCAGGCCGCCACCGCGACATCAGTGGCCGTGATCACGCCGATATTTCGCACTGTCACCGACACCGGATCCCGCGATTTGATCTCATAAGCGTAGACCGTCAGGTCGGGCAACGCATTGAGGGCAGCGAAGTCGGTATTGTTGGTCTCATCGCCCTCAACCACCTTATCCTGGTCATCCGCCACTACCCAGAAGCGGTTATCAGCGACCGACAGCGCAGCGGGATCAGTGATGGGCAGGGAAACCGTCACAGATTCTCCAACCCCAATCGTGTTGGAGACCACGACCGTCCCCAGCAGCGTGCCGGTTTCCACGTCGCTGGCACGGAACGCTACTTCGAAGGGAACTGTGACCGGCGAATACCCTCGATTGGTGAGCAATGCCACCAAAGCATCCGAGTCGGGACGGAGGCCAAGCGTCCAGTCCACATCCAGATCGGGCAGAGCGGCCCCGACGCTGGCCTGATTGTTCGCCTCATCCGCCTCACTCACGGTGTTTGTCGGATCGACCACGACATACACAGTATGGGCCGTCGCCGTAATGGGAACATCCCAAGTGACAGTGACCGTGTCCGTGGTCGCCGCCCGGAAGGGAGAGGTCAGGCTCTGCGTGCTCCCGATCTGAACCCCTCCGGCGTGGGGATCGCCTTCATAGAACGCCACCTGACCTCCTGCCACGGCCAGATCGCCGAGATTATGGACGGTGGCCGTGATCGTCACCTGATGACCAGGAGCCGGGTTGGGAGTAGAGAACGCGATGTCCGTCGCGGTGATACCCAGATCGCGCCCCAACGTGTGACTGAGCAAGTAGAGGTCCGTCTGCACTGGCTGAGGTACGTGGGTCACAGTGACACTCAAGGTGGAGGAAATCTCCACAGTCTCGGTCACAAACTCTATCTCGACCTTATTATAGGCCATGTAGAGCGTACCATCGCTGGCGAGCGCCGGGGCGAAGGATTCATCTATGGCGGCATCGCGCATCAGGGTATTATCGGCGCCCCAACTGTCGTTGACCACGTCATACACCGAATAAGCCGCGTCCGTACCGTCAGCACCGAGAGTCTGCCACAACAACGCCAGATTCCCGTTGGACTGACGGACCAATTGGGTATCCAGGAAGGCACCACCGGTGCTGCTTGCCCGCAACACGGTCGGGCTGCCTCCCCATCCGGTCTGCGTGACCAAGTCATCCCCGCGCAGCCAGACAACGACCGGCTGCCCCACACTGTTATAGGACAGCGAAGGAGCCACGTCGCCGATGGTATCACTCACCAAGCGGGTTGGGCCGCTCCAGGCGGTGCCATCCCAGGTAGCATAGTAGAGTTCGGTGTCCTCTTCGGTGAGCACATCGCCATCCATATCGCGGACATAGACAAGGGCCGCTTGAGTGGCGGAATAAACCGCACTATCCACCCCTAAAACGTCCTGCAGCCCCCCAAGGGCCGTGATCGGCGTGCTCCAGGCGGAACCACTCCATACCGCGTAGGTGAAGCTAACCGGATGGCTGGCCGTCCCCAGCAGATCGTTCCCATCTCCGGTGAGCCACAGCGCCATCAACGTCCCATCCAGACCACGCTCCAGTTGAGGGGCCGTATCCAGCAGACTGTCGTTGGTCAGGCTCACGACGGTGGACCAGGTCTTGGTGTTCTTATCCCAGACGGCACTGGCGATCTCTAACGATTGCACGTAAGTAATGTCCAGTGTGGGAGAGATATGCACCGTGTTCGTGCGCTCCCAAACAGCGACGGCATTCCCCGCAACGTCAAAGGCAACCTGGGGGGAGAAATCCTGAACGTTATCGTTGGTCAGTGTTGCCGTGACCCACGTCGTGCCATTCCAATGAGCCGCGTGGATCTCCTCGCCTTGACCAACAGGCTTAGCGTCATCATCGTGAATCCAAAGGACCATTCGCTCACCGTCGTCGCGAACAGCTAGCGCGGGATTCGCCAAGGGATATACATCGGTGACCAGGGGAGTCTCTGTCGTGCCCGACGTGTTGAAGGCAGCAACACGGTAAACCGCATTCCCCACAAAGGTGGCATAGTCATCGGAGATGTAATCCCGTCCCATCAGATGCCACCCCTCTGGGGAAGCAGAGAACGATGCATCCTCACCCTCGTCCCCCTCGCAAGCGCCTGTGGGCACAGAGCACGTGACTCCGCGTTCCCACGATCCCTCGAAACGCCAGATCGTCAGGGTAGCCTTGACAGCAAGGCGGATAGCAATCTCCTTTAGATAACCCCAAGGGCCACTGGCTGGTACCTGCACCGTCACGCGCGGCTCCCCTCCTCCCCGTACCGCAGCCTTGAAGCCCTTGAAAAGGCGCAGCGTGAGCTCCACTGCCGCCTCAAGTTTGCCTGTACCGGTTCCATTATCAAAGGCCAAGCCATCTTTCCCGTTCTTAAATATGGTTTCGATCTCGACGTCCGGGGTGATGGTGGCGTTTACCGTAGCTCGCTTGTTGAACCACCTGATGAACCGACCCACCAACCACCACTCCTCGGCAGCCTTGACCCCCGGTACCAGGTCGGCAAGGCCCATCTCGGCACCAATTTCACCTGTGATCCCCAGCTTCAGGGAAGCCTTGGTCAGGCTAAGCCCATCCTTGCGACTGAACCGCACCTCGCCGGCCCCGGTGATATGGCCCGTTGCTTTCTTGTTCTCGGCGATCTGAACTCCGGTGCTCCCCCCAACAGAAGCTGAACCTGAACCATCTGACTTGGCCTCGGCCCCCACTGCTGCGTAGGTCTCGATGACCCCAACCTCGGCTCCTCCCAGATACGGCACCCAATCCGGGATCTTGTAAAGAGCCTTAAAATGAGGATTGGGGAATTCCACGCCACGGCTATAACTCACGGTCCTACTATGCAAGTCCACGTCAAAATTACCCATCACGAACTGGGCGATCCAAGCTGGGATTGGGAACACCATCGGCTCGACAATCACCTCGGGGGACTCCATGCCCTCTAAGTTGATGGCCTTGACCGAGAGTTTGTTATTTCCCCCTGTCAGCCCGGCGATGAAGTCGGTACCCATATTGTAGGTGTGCTCCGCTCCCCAGGACTGGCCCGGGACCTCGGTGACCTCGCCGTTCAGATCGAAGATCACTTTGCCATAAGGCGCTTCCGGCGGATCGGGATAAGCGGTGCCGTGCCAGATTACCTCGGCCCGGTACTTATTGGGGACGCCCAGAGTGGTGAGGAAGTAATCGCCGTATTGAGGGATGAGCGTTACCTTAGGGTAACAGGTGCCAGTGGTGAAAGTCCAAACATGCCGGTCAGGCTCCCGGCAATCCTGGTACTTGAGGTCAATGAGGTCCACACGCCACTGGTAGACAGAGGGATCTCCATTAGACAGACACGCCAACTCATCAGGGTACAACTGCACCTTCTCATCACAAGCGTTCCAAATGTTCTTGGGGACTTGCCACTCGCCGCCCTGACGGCGCAGATAGACCTTGTAGGTGAGGTCATAAAAATCCGGGAACGCGAAAACCATGTTGCAACTGTACTCACGGTACGGTTTCCACTCCAGAGTCAGCGTTTCCCCATTGGACACGATGGGCACGTCCTTGGCATTATCCTGGGGATTGACAGGGAAGGCATCGAGTTCCAACGGTTGTGCGACATCGATCCGAGTGACGGTACTAGCGCTGGAGCCGTCGTCGAAAACCACCCCACCGGAATACTCAAGCTGAGCGGGAGCATTGGGGTAAAGCCCGCACGTAGCTTGCGTTACCAGGAGGAATGTCCCCGTCATCACCTGGGTTGTAGCCGGGGCCGGGAAAGTGCCAACACAATGCACTTTATGCTCCGCCGCAACGTGTTCGCAGGAGCTAACATAATCTCCCGGGGTGGCATGGTCGTAAGCGACGTAATCAGACGGGTAGGTAACATTAACATCGAAGGTCGCGGCCTTACCTGCTTCGACCTGCTTGGTCCAATAAAACCTGATGGCGATATCCTCGCCGGGATACGTGCCGGTCGCAGTGGTACTCTGAGGTTGAGCTCCACCTCCGTTATCCCCGGTCACAAGCTCAGTTCCCACAAACGCCAGAGAGGCAGGAGGCGGAAAATCCAATACTGGACCGGCCAATGTGGCAGCCCAAACCGACAAGACCGGATGCTCGCCGACCAAAGATAGAATCGTGAGCACTGACAAGAGCGCGAGGGTCAGTCCGCTTACATATATATGCCGTCGCCTAAGGGAATCCACCGAGAGCCTCCTTTCTCATGGGAACAAAAGAGAAACCGTTCCGCCGATCGACCGGCGTGAGCGGCACTACCTCATCATCATCCCCCTCGCTTTTCGAGGGCCACTTGACACGGACATGAGAGCGGTTCGGGAATAGAGAATTTTCCATGGATCAATAGACCTATCGGCCGTACCCAGACACCCCTAGAGTATGCGCATATGGCTAATGAGTTCCGCGTGCCACAAACAACACGGGATAATCAAGAAGAGGGACTTTTACTTGGGTCAAGGATGCAGGACCCCAAATGCCGCAAAGTACCCGTGCGTAGAGCCAGCGGTCGTGACCGTTTATCTGGGAGGGCAGCAGGTCCCACTAAACGTACGCGATGCGGGGGTGCAGTCTTGCAGCGTAATCGGTACCTCGACGATCTCCCACGCGCCGGATAATGACGGTAGTGTGAACGGCTCGCTTTCTGCCAGCAGTGCACCACCGTACTGGGTATAGATCATCCAGCGGAACGGGCCTGTTCCCAGGTTCTGGAGCCCGACCCACCAGACTTTCCGACCAGTGACCGTTCCTGCCTCAACCGACACCTCATCCAAGTGTCCCTGCCATCCCGCAACAGTGTGCCAGCCGCCTTGGGCGTCTTGCCATTGAACGGCAGTCCACGGCGCATACCAGGGGTTGACATCGAAGTCCCACCCCTCAGGAAAGATCACGTGGAGCATCAGGGTGGCGCCTGCAGGCAGGGCTGCGGGGCCCGGCGTGGGTGTGGGAACCACTGTGAAACGAGGTGGCAACTCCGCTTGGGCGGGGACGCCTACCACCGAGGGCGGCAACACCGCAAGCCCTATCCCTAGCACCAACGCTGGCCAGAACCGACGGAATCTCATCCTGCACCTCCTCCGAATATGAGCACATACCTTATGTGGGGCCATCGCCTTGTGCTCAGTCCAACACTCCAAGCTCGTTGAGCCCTCGACCAACCTGCGCCGGTTTGCACGTTGCCAAGAAATGTGTCTCCCCCCTCTATTCGAGCTGTGGTTACAGTTGTTGGCGCCGTTACCACCCTTATGCCTCAGTCAGTACTGAGGGCTCCCACCATCCCCGCACTCTGACCATGCACCAGTGCGCCTGGTCCTCTCCGGGATCAACGGAGTAGACCAGCAAATCCTGCCCCTGAGCATCTCGTGCCCCAGGCCATTCTATGCCTATCTGACATCTTGCGCCAATTCGCCGAGGCGCTCCGCTTCCGTCCCAGTCATCATCATGGAAAGTACCCCATCACCGTACTGCTGGTACCGATCGTGCGCGACCAGCAGCGCGCGCATCAGACGTGCCACGGAGGGGCAATGGGCGCTGCCGGGACACGAACTTGGGCTGAACGTGGTCGCGCAGATCGGCCCGTGGTGGCACCAGGCACGTGGTGCGGTACCCAACAGCAAGAACGAAGCGTCCAGCGGCCGGTGAATCTGAGGGAGGACTCGGAGAAGTCTCCGGCAACATCCCAGACTCTTGAACGCAATGGGTGGCCGTTTTCCCGACGCTGGTCTACAATATCGTCGGCTAGGCTCACAATTGAATCGGAGGTCCTTCACTGCGTCACGGCGGATATCATCAAGGACCTGGTGAGACAGGGGCATGCAAGATCGGAGTCGTGCGTGGACAGGTTTTTCTATCCAGCCATTTAAACCGCCTTAACGTGATTTAGTGAAAGCACCGGCCTCTGAGGTCAGGGACTCTCGTACCCCAAGGGAACAGAAGCCCTACAACAGGACCTTCTAACTTATCAAGGAGGGACAGATGACAAGACAGACACTGAAATTGGGCGTGGTAGGTGCTGGCTTCGTGGCCAGGTTCCACGCCCGGGCACTCAGGCAGGTCAGGGGCGCAGAGATTGTCGGGGTTACCTCGCGGTCGCGCGCCCGAGCAGAGGAATACGCGGCACTGGTCAGGGAAAACGGGCTTGGCGAAGCAGTCACCTATAAAGACATCGCCGAGATGGCCCCCCACGTGGACGTGATTGCCCTGTTTGCACCTAACTTTGTGCGCGTAGAGCACGTAGAGCAGATCGTGGACGCTGTAAAGCGTGGCGCTGAGCTGAAGGGCGTGATCTGTGAAAAGCCCCTGGCACGCAACGTGCAAGAGGCACGGCGCATGATCACGCTGGTCGAAGAAGTCGGGCTCAAGACCGCCTACTTTGAGAACCAGATCTTTATGAAGCCCGTGCGGTCCCAACTGGCCCAACTCGAACCCGTACAAAGGGTGATGGGTCCGATGACACTGGTGCGCTCCGCCGAGGAACACGGTGGGCCACACGCCGCCTGGTTCTGGGATCCCACCAAGCAGGGAGGAGGCGTGCTCAGCGACATGGGTTGCCATAGCATCGCCGTGGGCTGGTACGCGCTTACTCCTTTGGGCAAGCCGTTGACTTTCCTGCAGCCGATCTCCGTCTCAGCGGACTGCGCCTTGCTCAAATGGGGCCTGCCCCAGTGGCGGGAGAGACTGCTGAACAAGTTTGGCGTGGACTACACCAGGACCCCCGCCGAGGACTTTGCCACCGGCATGATCACCTATCGCAACCCCGAAACCGGGCAGATCGTCAAGGCCCAGTTCACCGATTCGTGGATGTTCGAAAAGCAAGGCCTGAGACTCTTCATAGACGGCATGGGACCGGGCTATGCGTTCGAGATCAACTCGCTCAACTCGCCGCTCCAGGTGTTCATCGGTGACGTGGCAGCAGAGGCCGTAGCGGATGCCGAAATGGCGCTCGAGAAGGCAACCGCTTCCCGCGGCCTGCTGGCCGTCCAGTACAACGAGGCCGACCTGTACGGCTATACCGATGAGCACGAAGATACCATCCAGTCGTTCCTCGTGGGCCAGGACGGCTTCCTGCCCTGGAGCTATGGACTGGAGATCACGAAACTGGTGATGGCGGCGTATATGGCTGCCGAGCGACAAAAGACGATAGACTTAACTGACCCGGCCGTCCAGCAGGAGCTCGAGACGTTCGTGCCTCTCATCCAGCAGGGCCGAGGTGCTGAGATCCTCCACATGAAATAGAAATAGCGGCGGGGCACACGCCTTCTAGTGTGTGCCCCGCCGTCCTGCATCTCTGGTTTGGGCTCGCTGCTGCTAGCCCAGCGCCAGGCGAAGAAGGTATGGTAGTAGGCCCTTGCCTGTGTCAGATCGTCGTTCAGTCGCGTGGTTACTGGCTTCCTTCGCCCGTCTTGCTTGAGCTGCCCGATGCTGCATCTCATGCGCTCTCTGCATAGCGAGTTCGTAGGCCATGACGTGGTTCGGGTTCATCTGCTGGCTCCTTTATTGCACTCGTGTAGCGTACCCTGTGCTACGTAGGTTTGCCCATATATCCTCAGCTTCGGCCAATGCCATCCCATCAGATCTGCCTTGAGATGAAGACCTGGAGCTGCAGCCCCGTCCCTGCCTGACCGTTTCCAGGGCCTCGACGCCTGGCCCGGTCTCAGGATGATGGCTTCGACCTGCCTCTGCATGGTGTCCAGGGCCACCCTCGCTGGGGCTGTTGGGCATCCTCCTCCGTCGACTCGGGTGGAACATCTGTGTTCTCCACCTCCGCTGGTGGTTCCTCCGTATCCAATTCAACAGGCTCTACCACTTCCTGAACGGCATCCATGTCCTGTACCGGAGCTACTTCCTCCAGTCCTGATTCGTCGACTTGCCCTTCTGGAGCCTGACCACCCGTGAATTTCACGCCGGGCATCCTGACACCGCGCAACGTGAGTCCAGGTTGGCGTACTCCGTGGAAGTTCGCACCGACCATCTTGCTGCGGCTCAGGTCCGCCTTTCTCAGATCGCAGTCGCTGAAGTTGGCATCGGTGTAGGCCCCGTGGCTCAGGTTGGCCCCACGCATGTCGGCATTGAGGAAATTGGCGTCGACGAAGTTGCTGTGGCTCATATTGGCTCCACGCAGGTCCGCGTTTTTCAGATTGGCGTCGGTGAAGTTGCTGAACGCTAGGTTCGCGCCCCGCAGGTCAGCCCCCCGCAGGTCAGCATCCACAAACACGGCGCCCCGCAGGTTTGCGCCTTCGAAGCGGGTACCAGCATCCATCTTGGCATCCATCAAGTTGGTATTGCTCAACTTGGCGCCCGCGAACCTGGCACCCTGTGCTGTCACGGTCCCCGTTGCCTTCACCATTTCCGAGATGTTGAGCTGACTCAGCTCTCGCTCGACCTCCGAAAACGCCTCGCGCAGGGCCTGGCTGACAATGCCAGCGATGTCAGGGAGCGGCACCCCGACACCGGACGTGCTGTCCGCAGGCTCCGGCTCCGATTTCTTCTGAGCGCCGGTCCTGTTGATAACCTCCAGGAGTTGGCGTGCTTCCCCCGCATTGATCTTCCCATCCTCCAGCATCTGCAACACTCTCATCACTTCATCATTCATCGTAGTTCCTCCTCTAGGATTACCTGCAACGGCAAGCAGCTCATACGCATCTCTAGCTGGCTGCCTGTTGATCCGTCTGTGCCACCTGGTCCAGTATCCGTGTGACTGGTACTTCGAGCTTCACCCGTACCTGCTGTCGAACGATTTCCGGGATGTTGAGCTGACTCAGTTCACGCTCGGCCTCCGAAAATGCCGCTCGCAAAGCCTCGTTGACGATCCTGGCTATTGCAAGAAGTGGCGGCTCGGCGCCAGATGCGTCACCAGCGCTCTCGGCGGTGAGGCCTGTCGCTGATACATCGTCGGCCGGCGCTGCGTCCATGACCTCCAGCAACTGCCGCGCCTCTTCGGCGTTGATCTTCCCAGCTTCCAGCATCTCCAAGACCTTCACAGCTTCCTCGTCCATCTGTTGCCTCCTTGGTCACTCCATCACGGCGAACGGCCTGTGTACTCGCGAAACTCGCTCGCTACTCCTCCAACTCCTCGAGCAGTTCCCTGGCCTCCTTGGCGGAGATATCCCCACGGTCGAGTCTTTCCAGGATCTCCATACGCGCCTGAGCGATGCCCTCCTCCGACTCTAGCTCATCCAGTGGAGACGCAGGGACCTCGTATCCCATCGCGGCCACCAATTCGTCTAGTTGCTTCCTGACCGTCCAATAGGAAGTCTCCAGACTCCGTGCCATCTCGCGAACGTTTCCGCGAGCGCGGATGAATGCCTCCAACAGCCGTGTATGTTCCGGCGATAGCTGACAGAAGCGACAGCTTGCCCAGCTACCTGTGATCACCGTGCCACAGGATGGGCATGTCATTTGGGTGACCAACAGATCGCCCCCACATGACGGACAACGTTCCAATATCTTGCGCATTGCCGACCCCCTTTGGTTCATTTGTTGATATTATACCAAAAATATTGGTACATGTCAAGAGATATAAGGGTAATATCGGGGAAATTCCCCAAATATTTGGGGTTATCTCAACGCATTGGTTGTGTCCTGCGCCAGGACCGGCTCGAAAGGGGCACTCCCGCACAGCCCGTTGTGCGAACAGGGGATGTCGACGTGTTGAGGAACGGTCACACGGGTCAGGAGGGTTGTGATCTCCCGGACACGCCACCCGCTGAGAGGATGCGCCTCGCGCAAGAGGACGGAGTGTCTCGCCGCCGATTCTTCACGCGTTGGCAGCAATCGAGGACCAAGAGCCTATCCGAAAACGACAGGTGCCCGGAAGGCAATCCGGGCACAGGCAAAATGAAGCATGGCCAAGGTGTTCTGGGCTTTCTTCTCCAACCGCCGAAAGCGGCTCAACAGCCATTGTCAAGTTGACAACGTCCAGGCTACGAGGCCTTTCCCCATCAACATCTCGTGGAGCTCTGCCCGGCTCATCGCGTGGTACCCCCTCGACGCATTGACCAGGCATCACGCCAATACCCCAAAGCACCAGGGGGAGCACATAGAGCACCGTACGATTAGCCCCCCTCCTCCAACCAGGACAACGGGAAACGGGCAAACACCAGCGACTCATAGGGGCTTTCCACACCCGCCTCATACAGACAGGCCACGTCACCATCTGGCAAAACACTGAGACATGAGTAGGCACTGGGGCCAGCATACAGCGTCCGTCTCGCAGGCCACGTCTGCCCCCCATCATTGCTTGATCGCACCGTCATGTTGACCCGCTTCTCTCGGTGGGCGGGGTTGGAGAAAAGCAACCTGTCCGACACCTTGCCACCTGGGGCGTATCTCACGATGCTCGCCTGACATATGGGCTCAATCAGGGCCGGGTCGGAGTAGAGAGGGCCCCAAGTCGTGCCTCCATCCTCACTGATGCTCACCTTCCGCGCTTGCTGTGTGCGATCGTAGTTGCGCATATTGAGCATCAGACGGCCACCGGTTAGCTCAGTCACCTGACACTCATTGACCCCAGGCTCCGGCGTCCTCCCCCCAAGCCTCCATGTCTGGCCATGATCATCGGACAAGATAACATGTGAATAGCAGGCCTTGCTGCCAGCCTCTATGTGATCACATGGAATGACCAACCGGCCTGCATGAAGACCGTCCCGAATCTGGATCCCTACCCCAGGACCAGTGGCATACCACGTCCAGTCGGGTCTCTTCACCTCTGCCGTGATCTCCCGTGGCGGTGTCCAAGTGAGCCCATCGTCTTCGGAATATGTCACGAACACCCGGCGTGTGTCGCGGCTGGTCTGCTCGATGATCTCCGGCTCCCTGTCCTCGCCCCGATTCCACGTCATCAGCAGCCAGATCACACCGGTATCTCCATCCACCACCGCACAGGGATTGCCACAGGTGTTGCCCGCGTCATCCCAGATTACTTGCTGGTCACTCCAGGAATTGCCCAGGTCTGTGCTCCGCCGCACCAGGAGTGCAATATCACCAGAGTCACTACGACTCTGTTTCCGCCCCTCACAGAAAGCCAGCAAGGACCCAGTATTGGTTGTGATGAGAGCAGGGATACGGTAGGTATGATAGCCACCCACACCACTGACGAAAAGCCGGGCCTGGAAGATCAGGGTGCTGTCCGCACCCTCAGTCTGGGGCCCACACCCCTGACCACCAAGGAAACCGCCAGCACAGGCACCGGCAAGACCCTTTAGCACAGCACGACGCTTCTTGTCCATCTCTATCGCCTATTGATCGGTTGACTTCCTTGCTGGAAGATACCGCTCCGGCTGTGCCTTACCCTCCTGGCGCAGCCTGTGCACCAAGCGCAGATTGAAGAGCAGAACAAGCCCCGCCAACAAATGCACCGGCCAGCGCGGCCAGCCGACAGCCGCCGCTGCAGTTACGTCGCCCCCACCGAAGAAGGGTGACAGCACCGCAAAGTACAGTGGATCCACCACCAGGAAATAGACGGTGGCGAACCACAGCCCCGTATTGAGCAAGGGGATGGACGTCAGCCAACGGTGGCGTGTGGCGTAGAGCGCGTAGCCGATGATGGTCGTGAGCACAGCCGGTGTCCAGGCAATGATCAGCCAGTGGGCACCCACGCGCTCCGCCACCGGCGTAGCGTAGATGACCTGACTGGTGAGCCAACCGTTGGTCAGAAAGCGGAACTCTCGCACGCCCTCGCCCAGCAGCAGGGCGACCAGGTAGTGGATGCTCTCGTGAACCGTATGCTGAAGCAAGACAGTCAGCAACGCCGGAGGCAGAAAATAGAGCCGCTTGCGGATATCGAACATTGGACACTCCTCGTGTATGGAATATTCTGTGCAACCACTCTTTCTACACTGCTAGTTGGCCAGGGACGTTTCGAGCATGTGCTGGAGCGAGGGCTCGAGCATAGCCAGTTGCTCGGCGGTCTGGCCGCTGGCGTAGAAGTCGAAGGCCCGCCGCGTGTCCCCCAGGCCGACTACGATGAGCACGTGGGTCTCGACCAATTGCACGGGCGCTTGCGTGTCGTCGTCCTGCGCCGCCGGGGCGTAGACCTCGAGGGTAAAGCGCCGCCCACTGCCCCAGCCCAACTCGACCGGCTCTGAGTGGATTACCTGTGAGGGGGTGGGCAGCATTGCTGCCTCCACCTCCTGCGGAGGCTGGATGTCCATCCAGTTGACGCCAAGGCGCAGGCCATCGTCGCCAACAGGCGACCAGGCCCACTCCGTCTCAAGCCGCTGCCAGCCAACGGGCACCTCAAACACCAGCCCAGCCTCTGGGATGTTCACCTTCTGATAGGTGAGGTCAGACTCGGACAGTGTCTCGAGATACGTGTAGGCTTCTCCATCCCAACGGTACACGTCCGTCTCAGAAGCCGCAGGGCCGTAGCCAGCGAGTATCTCGACCACACCGTCGCCATCGACATCTTCCAGGCGGATAGCGTTTTCGCCAAAGGCGTCTTGCCCGTCAAAGTGGCCTCCGTGAGGGTGCAGCAGGCCATAGCCATCCTGGGACCAGGCAAAGACCTGGAGGGTCTGACCTGCGGCGCCCATGGCCTGCACGCACAGCACCTCCAGGCGGCCGTCGCCGTTGACGTCCTGCACTTGCAGTGCCTCGGCGCGATCGCCGACCAGTGGTCCGCTATGCCAGGCAACCTCATAATCGGCAATCGCGTCATCGGATGCGTTTATTGTCAGGATGAATAGCTCAAGGAAATCGTATCCCAGCCGTTCGGACGAACCGTCGAAGCCGGCCAGGAAGACAAGCTCTGCTACGCCATCGCTGTCCAGGTCGCCCGATGCCTGACTGAGTACCTCGGCCGCATCAGACAGGAGCAGCGCGGGATCGTCCTCAGGCTCCTGGCTCGGCGGTCCGTCGAGGTCGAACGGGAAGGTGGCGACGATATTGGGACCGCCCGGCTGATAGGCGCGCACCATGTACTGCACGCCAGGCTGCAGGGTCACGCCTTCCGGCAAGGCTACCATCAGTTCCCATGCGCCCTGTTCCACGCGTGCACAGACCTCGGTGGGCCACCAGTCCTGCGGGACGCCGTCGACCCAGAGTTCGGCACTCACGCAGGTTCCATCGGGCAGGGTGCTCTTGCCGCGGGCGATGACCTGCGTGTCGGTCACGCGCACGCCTTCGATGGTGATGCGGCCAGTGGGTGGCTCGCCTTCGTCGTCAGGCACGGCCACGACCCGCTCCCCGCTACCATGGTACTCGTACACCGTGCTATTCACAGCCAGCCGGATGACGTAGCCCGGCGTGATGACCTGGGCATACGCTTCACCCGGCTCTGTAACGCCCAGGCTGGCGTCGGGGAACTCGGTTGCTTCGATGCTCTGCACCGCAATCTCATCGGGGCTGACGGCCAGCCGCTCCGCCAGGTCGGCCTTAGCCAGTGCTACCAGGGGCGCAGCAGGGTCGGTGGCGACTCCGGCAGGAGGTGGGCAAATCTTCAGCGCTGCTTCCGTGGGCCACTCGCCCTGAAACGCCTCTTGCTCGCCTTCCCCGACCTGTACGGGGACAACGTCAACGACGGGACCGGTGGGCTGGTGGACCACCAGGGCCAGTCCGTAGGTGCCCGATGAGAGATCGGAAGGCAAGTCCACATCAACATCCCGCTCAAATCCGCCTCCCGATTCTAACTCGAACTCCTGTTCCGTCAGGGGAATCACCTCTGTAGAGGGCTGCGGCTCCAACAACTGCACGCAGAGGCGGCCATTCCAGGTCTGATCCGTGTTGTTCTTGGCGGCCAGATGCATGGTCTCCCTCGTACCGGGAAGGAAGCCCTCGGTGTAGCTTTCCCAAGAAACGAAAGTCCCATCCTCGCCCACGATGTCCAGGCGGAAGGGATGCCGCTCCGGTGTGTTCATAGTCGGACCACCGACCGGCCCGCACGCAGCCAGCAGGCCCAAAATGGTGATAGCGCACAAGGCGCAAACGACGTGTCTCTTGGTCACTGAATAACCTCCCCATATTATGTTTGTCAGGATATGCTATCCCAGTAGACGCCATTTGCTCATCGTGGGTTCCCTCTGATTCTTGTTGTCTCTTCCTCCCTCTGTTATGTGAATATCACTTGTTTGGTCTTGCCTTTCTCGTTATCGAAAGCTTTCCTGCCCTGTTCCGCGCTCCCAGTATGCCACCCCCAAAAACTTTCCAGCGCATCGCCAACGCGGATAAACGACATCCGCAGGGAGTTTCGAGCCTGGTCAGGTGGCCAGTCCTTTCCCTGGTCAGGTGAGCAGGTACCTTATCTCAAAGCCCTCTCGCCCTGATGTACTCGGAAACGTCCACGTTGTAGACCACATCCTCAATCGTCCACACGGCCCAGGGCGTGCCCTCGTCCAGCCAGGTCGTGGCGGCGGGTGATGGAACCATGATCCCGTGAAACTCGCGCCAGCCCAGCGGTTCATTACGCCAGGGAATCCTGGCTTCGTCGGTGGCCTCCCGGTAGCGCAGCGCCTCCAGCGCCTGGATCAACCCAGTCTGCGGGTCAAAGGCGACCGTGAAGGTGTCCTCTCCGCCATCATAGGGCACCACCAGGCGGGCAGTGGTGTTGTCAACCGCTTCCCAGCGCACCCGGGGATCGGTGACGAGTATCGATGGTAGCCAGACCGCTTCCCCCCACAGGCTCAAGTTGGCGGCCATATCAATCTTGGGCTCGTTCTCGATCACACCGACGGGTAACTCCATGCGGACATGGCCGTCGAGGTACCATTCATTGACCTTCATCACCGGATAGCCAAAGATGGTCGCTTCGATGTAATGCCGGTACCCCTGACCGGCGATGTGGGTGAACCTGAAGCGTGCGGGAAAGGTGATGCCCTTGATCCGCAGCCTGCCCCGTCCGCTGATGACTGCCGATTCGATGACCGGAACCTGATCCCCTGCAATGATCTCGTAGAACCGGGCGACGGGCGACGGCAGATCCGCCGGCAACTCGACGCTGTTCAAGGCCGGTGTCTGTTCCGGGTAGGCGGGGAAAGGCTTCGGCTTCACCTGGAGCCCCAACCAGCCGGCGGCAGCAACCGCGCCAAGTGCGCCGATCAAGATAATGATGTACTTCACCATGGTGCTTTCCTCCTTGTACCCTCCGAACCAGCGCCTGACACGCCGTTTGTATTCAGTAAACTGCATCCCAAATAGCTGTTCCATACGCTTCTCTTCGAGTGGAATGAGAGCTAAGCTCGCCAGCAGGAAGAACAGGATCGGGAAGAGGAACGCAATCAACGATCCAAGCAAGACAGCCAGGCCAACGAGCCAGATCAGCATACCGAGATACATCGGGTTACGGCTGAACCGAAATGGCCCTGACGTCACCAAAGCGGGCGACCCTCCACGGAGTTGGAAACTCGTCCGTTCTTGCCGAAATAGCATAGCGACCC
The DNA here is from genome assembly GCA_964530185.1 of uncultured Anaerolineales bacterium. Classification (GTDB taxonomy): domain Bacteria; phylum Chloroflexota; class Anaerolineae; order B4-G1; family SLSP01; genus PWVB01. The sequence goes on along the minus strand of CAZHBB010000009.1, from coordinate 679 downwards.
TGGACATCAAAGCCAAACCAAGAAGCATCAGCCCCGCTCCCAGATATGAGTATGGCCTGGGGATCACAATCATCACCGGAATTAGGTAATGAAACAGGATCGGCAGGGCAATCAAGATCGCGGCCTCCAGCATCCTGGCGCTTGTTCGATGACCTTTGGTTCTTTTCATTCTTCCACTCCCGCGCTGAGCCATCTCTATATTCTCCCTCTCTATCCTTCCACAATCACGCCATCTCGAAGTGGTCCTTGGATGGCCTGACCTGCCGGTCGAACCCGGCTTCCGTCACCCCGAAAAACTGGGCGGTCCAAAACCCGGCCCGTTTCAGCAGCCACTTTATGGCTCCGGGCAGGTATCGTAACGCTGGCTGCAACGCAGGCTCTCTTTGTTCCCGGTCACGCCGGTTGCCTCCAGCGCAAACGCTTCCCGGGACGTCACCGAATCGAACGCCCCCTTCTACGTACCACGGCCTCGACGTCGATAGAACACCGGGCAGCTCGCCTTTTACATTCATCGTGCCCGCTTCGAGTTCCCACGAATCCAACCGTGCTTCTGCGTTCCTTCCCGCATCTGCCGGTGCAGGTGCTCCCGGCCTGCGTCGGTGAGGCTCAACCGCTCCTCCCCTGCCAGCCAGCCGCGCTCGAAAAGCTCCGCCAGGCTTTGTTCGATCATCTCGCTGGC
>CAZHBB010000008.1:44412-57702 GCA_964530185.1 uncultured Anaerolineales bacterium | reverse complement strand
GCCCAGCGAGCGACTACAGCGGCCAGCAATACCGTCAATAGCATGACTGGGGTGCGGGATGCTACTTCGGCCCGTTCGACATGGGGTGTCAGGTAAGGGACGAAGGCGTGCACATATTGTGTATTGTCCACCCCCCAGCCAGGGAGTGCGGTCAGCGGGATGGATGGATTGCCCAGAAAGATAGGCAGTGCCAGCCAGGCGTCGATAAGTAACGGGTGCCCGCGCAGGGAAATCGTCCATGTTGCACCCCGCGCGAGGTAGGCATACCCCGACGCAATGTGCGAGGGCTCATCGGAGGTGAACGACACCTTCCGTGCGTCCAGCGTCAGACGCGCGAACAGGATCAGCAGCAGGACTAGAACGATGGCTCTTTGCCTGTTCATCCTACTGAGTCTCCTTCAGCGTAATTGGTAGGGAAGGAGAGATGGCAACTCTGGTCGGTTCGCTTGCTAAATGCCATCGCTCCATGGTGTCCAGCCAGTAGGCCCCGAAGCGCAGGTTCAGCTCCGTGCCCTCCGGCAGTTCAGCCGGGATGTCAAATTGATGGGTTTGAATGAGGATATCCCCAGGTTGCCATTGGTCAATCGAATACCCCAGGCTATCACCTACAGCCACGGCCTCCCCCAGGGGCCCTATAAGATGGGCCATCAAGGAGAGGGGGCGGGTCGGGACACCTGTGATACGCCAGTGAGTCTGCACCAGGAGTAGGTTCCCTGGTGCGGGTTGTTCTGTCACCACTGTGTATCCTAAGAATACCAGAGGCCCATCCATGGTCACTGTGGGGACGATGGAATGCTCGGGTGCTGGCGCCCCGTGGTCTACACTGAACACGTGCAGGGACGGGTCTCCTGCGGCATTGCGTTCGCCCAGCAGGAGATAGCTCGAGTCAGGGCCACTCAATGTGGGCGGTATGACATAGAGTCCTGGTCCCCCGTGATCCGGGTAGACCTGGCTCTGAGTGCAATCGGGGCGGATGATACGGATCATCGGATTGCCGGTCCGGGCCTTGAGCAAGGCCGGCTCCAGAGTGCCCGCACATATCACCGCCCAAGACGGTGTCGGACTGGGAGGTACGCGGTAGAGGAACAGGGCATGTCCCAGTACGGCAACAGGTTCGTGGTAGCGGAACCAGGCGAAAGTGTTGAGGTCGGGGGCATAGGGCCCTTGCAGGACTGTAGCGCCGATGGCATACAGCCCTGGAGCTGGATGCCATGGCGTGAACTCAACGGCCCGGGGGTCAGGGGGGAGGAAATCCGCCGGCACCCCGTAGGCCTCTGGGCGCGCCGGGCTGTAATGGGCATAGAACACATGGCGCTCTCCATGCTGGTCCATCCAACGGCGGAGATCCCACAGGTTCTGCCCCCAGTCCAGGTTTGAGTCAACAAGATACCGATAGCCTTGAGAGGGCCCTCCGGCGATCTCATTGAAGAATGTAAGGGGGTAAGGCAGGGTGAGCATGGTCCCTAATGCCATCCATCCCAGCAGGATGGTCAATGTCAGGCGTCTAAGGCGAGCGGTTCGCACCAATCGCAGCGGCGGCTGCGTCCACCCGCTTCCCATGCCCACGCCTGTGGTGAGTTGGAGAAAAGGAAGAAGGGGTAGTAGATGGCGGTAGCCAATGTCCACGGTGCTGAAGAGGGCCGACAGCGCATAGACCCCTGGGAACAGGGACAGTGAGAGTAACGCGGGTAACCGCGATGGCCATCTGGGAGACAGACGCATAGACAAGACACTGCAGATCCGGCCCAGGCTTATGAGTCCGAGGATGAGAACGGGCAAAGGTGTCTTCAGGATGAACGCCAGGGGGAAATACCACCACCACCCGTGATCACTGGTGCGTCCCAGGGCATAGGCGGGATGTCCCAGCTCATAATGTTCGCGTAGCGAGAGATAGATCTTGAGATGGGTTGCCGCTGGGATGTGGGAGGCGAAGCCAGGAACCGTGGCAACCTCGAAACGATAGCCAGCCCATACGGTGAACCCCGCAAGGAGCAGGAGGGAACTCAACCAAAGAGCCGCGCGGACCAGGCTCCGTCTGGCACGTTTTTCCAGGACCCAGGCTTTAATCAACACAATGGCGCCGGTGACCGGGATGAGCATCAGAGCGGAGACTTTGGTGAGCAGTGCCAGTCCGAGGAGGACCCCTGCCAGGGTGAGCTTCGACCATCTGGCGTATGGAGCGTGACTTGCTCGTGACCAATGATACACCGCGTAAAGTGTAGCCACGATAAACAACGTTGCGGCGGTGTCCGTTGTGATAAGAGCTGCATGAGCGATGCAATTCGGATCGAAGGCGTAAAGGGCCAGCGCCAACGAGGCAGCGCTATGTCCTCCAAGGTCCCGTGCCCAGCGATAGATGAGAGCGCCGAGCAACGTTCCCAGGAACAGGATGGGCACCCGCCCTGCCACGGCAATGCGCCTCGGATAGGGGTATTGCCAGACAACTGCATCGGTGATCGCTGAAAGACTGTTGATCTCCCAACCCGGGACAGCCCGAGGATCTGGCAGGTCATCCTGCAGGAGCAGAGGGGCGGCAGCCAGCACATTGGCCAGGGGCGGATGGATGTGAATTGGCTGTAGCCGGAAATCACCCGTGCGGAGTGTCGCGTACCCGATGGCCAGGTGTGGACCTTCGTCAAAGGTGAGCGAGGCATGCGTGACCTGTACCATGCCCAACGCAAAGAAGGCAAGCAGCAGTATAGGCGCAGCATAACGGAGCCTCTCGCCTATCGGTATACCGCTTCCCAACACGGCTCTATCCCTCCGGGGGGTAGGTGAATTCTGCAATGGTGACGCCATCACTGCCGTCCACCACCAGGATGCGCGTGAGCTCTGGGTAGGTGTAAAGGCCAACCCGCACTCTGTAGACTCCTGGCTGGAGTGTCTCCGGCAGTGGCAGGTCAAAGCGGGTTATGAGAGTGTCACCCTCCCGCCAATACCACTGCGGTACAGAGGTACCGTCGATCTGGGCGACCAGTTTGTCATCCAGGAGCAAGTGATGGAAGAAGTGATACACAGTCCTGCTAGGCCCCTGGTACAGCCAGGACAGTTGGAGGTGAAGTGTGCCCTCAGGGACAAACTCGCCAGACAGATTGGTCTCCAGCAGCGCTAGGTTGTTCTCCCATTGTGCCCGTGGCTCTGGTTGCGGTGGAGCCCCGTCCTGGCAAAAGACTGACCAAGGGGGATTGGCTGGAATCGTCATGTCCGGCCTCTCACTGACCCAGTCCGCAACTGGGCTGAGGGCGTCGGTCGAGACCTGGGGGCCCAGGATATAACACGTTGGCGACGCTGGAATTAGGAAGCCTCGATCTACAGGCACAATGCGCACTCGTGGACTTCGAGTGTAACCACGGATCCAGTCGAAGGGCGACATCTCGCCCACATAGTGGGCCAGGATTACGACCTGTCCGTCTGGATTCTCGGCCAGGTAATGCTGAGTGGTCACTGCGGCTTGATCCATGAGCCAACCGCGGGTTGGGCGCTGTAACTCGCCCTGGGCTTCCAGTTGGATGCGGACAAACCACAAATGGGACCACCAGAGGGCCACCAGGATGAGCAGACCTAGAGGGAGAGCTACCAATATTCTGCGTAGCCAGGCGTCTCCGCCGTCACTGATTCGCGCCGGTTGTGCGATTGCGACGCCTATGAGTACGTACGGCGCGGGAAAGAGCGGTAGGAGGTAAAAATGCTGAAGGTGGATGCCAGATCTCAGGAACAAGATTGGGATTGCCAACGACCATCCCAGGATGAGTGCGAGAGAGGTATGGCGGCGATGCCGTCTCAGAACTGCTATCGAGGCCCAGATGACGGCTGCTCCCCATGTCCACAGTACCAGGTGGTAGGCTGCACTCCATTCAATGATGGCACGGTCCCATTGATCCCCGTGCGCGTTGGCAACGACGAGTGCCCCTGTCACTAATTCGCGCGCCAGCCGAAAGCTGGTTGTGTTGAACGTCGACGCCTGGGAGCCGGCGTGAAGCATGATGGTAAGGTCATTGAAACCAGTCATGGCTAAATAGGCTATGTAGGGGAGAGCGGTTAGAAGGCTAACCAGAGCGCCTATGAGCACAGGGCGCCATTCCTTCTGCCGGAGCCCAACGAAGGCGACAAGGAGCCACAAAAAGATACTCCAGGGTGCTGCTGCGAGATGCGCCATCCCCAACATCGTCATGGCCAGCAGCGACAGAGGGATGAGCCAGGGCCTGCTCCGCCCTGGAGTAGATAATGCCAGAAGGGCGCAGAACGCGTATGTGGCAAGTGTGGGCAGCAGGCTTTGATACCAGATGGTTCGTACGTAGAGGATGACCCACGGGGAGGTCGCGTACAGTAGAGTGGAGACCAAGGCTGCGCGCAGCCCGAACGCGCGGCGTACAGTTCGAAACAGAAGGGCGACAGCCAGGAGGTCCAATGCTGAGAAGAACCATTGGACGGCGATAACACGGCGTACAAGCAGCAGAGGAAAGGCCGCCAACAACGGCACGAGTGGTGTCTGCATGACGCCCACCGAGGATTTCATGCCTGTGAGTGGAAAGTATCCACCGTGCGTGACCTGAAATGCGACATCCAGGATGGCTGATTGGTCCGGAGTGATCAGGGTTTCGTCAAACGCGGCGAGCCTGAGCCAGGCAGCCAACAGGAGTACCGCGCTCGCAGCCCACAGCTCAAGCTCGGTGTGTCCTTTTTGGCTCTTTTTTGAGTCCGTAGGCCTGTGGCTTTTGCCTGTCATGGGAGGACCTCGAGCCAGAACAGGATCACTTCGTCATTGACCAGGTGCTCACCCGCTTTGTTTGTCGCCGTAAGACGCTCTCCACTCTGCGGGTCATAGATCCCAGTGTAGAATGGGTAGGATCCTGGAGGTGTGTTCGCCGGAATATCAATCTGGTAGGTCTCCGCCACGACCTCGCCTTTCAACCAGTGATTCGTGGTGTAGATTCCAGCCTGAGGCCAGGAATCACCCTGCCAGATCAACTCGCCTTGAGATGATCTGAGGTGGTTGAAAACCGCGTAGACGCGGTCAGGCCGTTGCAGGGCCTCCCAGTAGACGGTCAACTGTACCTGATCTCCAGGATGGACCTCCTTCCGCTCGAGTTGGTACCCCCTGAGCTGCAAGATACCACCGAAATTCACCGAGGTGTGGGTGATGAACAGCGGCGGATGATAGGTCCGACGTCGCGCCTCTACCTGGAGTGTAAAGAGGTCATGCCACGGGTTAGGGGCCTTTTCACCTTTTCCGGGATCTGGGATGACTCTGGCCTGCACGATGTAAGGGCCCGGCGCGATCGTATCGGGGAGCTGGAAGAAGACCATCTGACGGATCGTGTCTCCTGGCCTCCATCGCTCGGTTGGGTAGAAGGTGGGTGCCAGGGGAAAAGTACCACAATGGACTGCCCCCTGTGTGCGGCTCAACAGCCGCACTTCAAGGGCAGTGGCCTCGGGGGGCGACAAGGCATACCACCAGGCACTGAACCCCGCGATGTAGCCTTGGGTAAAGCGCGTCGCCATGGGGTCAAGGCCCACCAGCGCGAGCCGGTCGGTGAAGAGCACTGTGACTTGGCTATGGTTAGGGAGGGCACCCAGGAGCCGGGGGTCGGGTTGTTCCGGCGTCACAGTGATACGATCGAGCGGGATCCATCCCTGGGGGGCTATGGCAGGGTCCAAAACTATGCCCTCTCCCTCGACGTGTAGCCCCAATGTATATTGGCCCGGAGGTGTGCCGGGAAGCAGCCACATGCCCCGATTTTCAGTCCACACGGGCGGCAATTTGAGGTCCGGACGGTGGTGTGCAGGGCCCATGTTGAACATAGTGTCCTGCCAGACCTGACCTTCACGGTCGAGCAAAGCGAGTGTCACACCGGCATGGGTGTCCACACTTTTCCCTTCAAGGACAAGACGAACGCGGACAATGTCCCCCAAATCGGCCTGGTCGCGATCGGTGGACGCTTCCACCAACTGGAGCTCTGCTCCTAGACTCAGGTCCTGGGCCACAACTTTCATGGCTGCTGTTGTCACACGGGTGCATAGGTATAGATCGCGGTACTCAAAGACGCAGTGGGCATTCTCGGCCAGCCAGCGGCTCACGCTGTACTCTGGATCGGCCCAATGGATCGCGCCATATGAGACCCAGACGCGGGAGTGCTGAGCGAAAATAGCCCTCAGCAATGGGATGTCCTCCTCTGGCTGGAACCCCGGTGGCGCTGATTTGGGTATGCGGTACACGAAGATGTCATCCGGTGGTCTATAGTAAGTGAGCAGTAGACTGGGCCAGGGTCCATTCATGAGCAGGGCGTCACCGCGTTGGGCAGCCGCATGTAGCAACGCCATTCGTTGGGAGAAGGTAGTATCCGGTTCCCGGAAGTGGGCCGGGATCCGCTGTGTGGTCCACCCGAAGAGGAGCAGGACAGCGACGAGTTGGGCCGTACGGCGGCGCAGCGAGATCACCAGGGCGGCCAGCCCCAGCATCAGGGCAGGAAAAATGGGGGTGAGATAGCGCGAGGCCATAGCCTCTGGGATCAACAGTACGATACCCAGCGGAATGACGGTCCAAGAGATGCCAAGTGCGCCAGCCAGAGGGTCACGATACCACGCCAAGACCCATCCCAGGGCTGTCAGCAGGCAACCGACGGGCACCCAGGGGGCGAGTTCCGGTTGGTATCCCCACAGGTAGAGGTCGCCTAGGGAAGCCTTGAGGTCGCTGATCCTGGATCCCTGGGCCGGGAAGCGGCTCATCACATCTAGCACCATTGCTCTCACGCCCGGTGAGGCGAGGATAAATAGGCCGAAGGCCGTCGTGACTCCTGCCAGAGTTGCCACCCATCGCCATCGGGCAGTGCGTGTCCTCTTTGGCAGCAGCATCAATAGAGCCCCCTCGGCCACCCAAAGCAGAGCCAGGTAGTAATGGGTGAGGGGCCCGACTAGGTTGACGCCGAGCAGTACCAACCATCGCTGTAGACTGGGCCTCCGCAGGTAGCGCCACCAACTGTCCATGGTCATGATTGCGAGCAACAAGACCAACGCATACATGCGACCGTTACGCCCCGCCCAAACACTGAATGGTGCTACTGCCAGCAGTGTGGCAAACCAGATCCCCCCGTTGGAGCCAAGCAGACGCCTGGCAAATTGAAATCCCCAGGCGATGGCTAGAAGGGACACGAGCACAGATGGATATCTGACGGTGAACTCCTCTGTCCCGGCGATTCTGAGCCATGGGGCCATCAGCATATAGTAGACGGGGGGGTGCTCACGTGCGGCATGGGTCACGTAGCGGATCACGTTGGGGATGGTGCGATGGGCTACATAGACGGTGGCTACCTCATCGAAGGTCAGGTCGGCCCTCCCAAGGTGCCACACCCGGAGCCCAAAGGCGATGAGCAGCAGCATCACAAGGGCCAATCCCAGGTGGAGGGGCAAACTCTCCCCCTGTCGGCCCCGCCGTGGGCGTGCGCTCATCCGCGTTCTCCTCCTTGCCCCTTCAACGGGCTTCTGAAGGCACGAAGCCCCAGCGATAGAGCAATACCCAATGCCACCACCATGATTCCCATACCCGCGATGAAAGTGGCGGGCCGATACTTGAACTCCACGATGTGGTGCCCTGCCGGCACAATGATCCCTCGAAAAATGCCGTCGGCTGCCCAGATCGGGGCGCGCTTGCCATCGACACGCCCGACCCAACCCGGATACCAAAGATCACTCAGGACCAGCAGTGCCGGGGCTGTGGTGTTCACTCTGAAAGAGGCCCGGTTGGGGCCATACGCCACCACTTCCAACGTCCCTGAGCCTGTATGATTGAGGCTCGGGCCGTTGGTTAGAATTGCTACAATTTCTGGTTGGAAATCCGGCGCATAGACATGCGCCAGGGCTTCCTCCATTGAGGTTACGCTGACCGTCTGATACACCAGCCACACTCGGGGTAGGGCATGGGTGTTGAGATGGATGTCGATCAAGCTGTCCTCGGTGAATACAGGCCAAATACCTTCTCCGCCTGGCTGGGCCCCCTTAGGCACGATGATGTATTTTGCCCCTAGGAGATGGTAGGCCGGCATCCCCTTGTGTGGAGTGCCCCAATAGAACTGTCCGGCTACGGCGATCTCAAGGGGGTCTCCGATGCCCTGAGGAACGTCGAACCCTGCAGTCATCAGCGCGGCGGGAGACCATAACCCACGGGCCTCGCCATCTACGTCGACTCGGAACCATCCACTGTCATGCTGCAGGTAGCTCAGCGCTTCGGAGTGGGGTGTTTCCAGCGTTACAGGAGCTCTCTCCAGGTCTGCTGTGGCGCTGGTGAAGAGGGACTCGGCCAGGCAGAGGAGCGGGATGACGGTCCGGCTGATCCTGTAGGAAGGAGCAAACCAGGCGGCAGTCATCCCCAGGATGAGCGCCCCGGCTGCAAACCAAAGGCCGATGAGCGCTTGTGTCTGCATCTCACCAGTGGGCGCGGCCAGAGACCATGCTCTTGCCTGGCCTGCGATCCATATCGCCGTGGCAAATCCGGCCACAAGCCAGAGCCGATGAGCGCGGCCGGAGAAGGCAACCTGTGCCCCCTCTGCTGCGGCAATGGCGGCGGACAGCGAGAACACCCAAATGGCTCGCCCAGTCTTCCAGGTTGATTCAAACAGTGGGAGGTGCCTGAGCAGAGAGTAGATCGGCCCCTGGGTTCCGAGCGCAAACAGGATAGCGACCACGGCCGTGGCTCCCCAAAAGGCCATCGCGCGACGTCTCCCACGGGCGAGGCCAAGGGCGGCCAGACTAAGCGCGACTATGCCAACATAACCGGTTTCCACGCGATCCCAGGGCCCCCAAAAGGTTTTCACGTTGCGGCCATGATAGAGAGGTGTGATCAGGTCACGCCACATGCCCCAATGCCATTCATACTCACCTGGATCGGGAGGGAGAATGGACCGCACGGTGTGGGGCAAGCGTTCTATCGCCGGTAGCAGGACCGGCGCCGCAATCGCAGCGCCCAGCAGGGCTACAAGGCCCAGATACAGATACTGATGTCCCACCGTGTGCTGACGGTGCCTCAGCCATGGCAGCGCGAGTCCGTACCCCACAGTCAGGCATGCGGCGTAAAGTGTGGCTTGCCCATGTCCTCCGGCAACCAGAAGCGCTGTGAACAGAGCGGCGGGTGGGATCCACCGTGCCTGGGTCGTTGCCTGATCCATTGTCAGGAGTAGCCATGGCACCCAAGCTATGACGTCGTTGAACTGAGGATGGCCAAGGTGACTGATAAAAGGGTCACTGAACATATAGATGGTGGCGCCTATGAGAGCAGGAGCACGTTGGTGGCCAAGGTTGTGTCTGAGGTAGAGATAAAGACCGGTGCCAGCCAGCCACAGCGGGCATGCTCCGCGCAACAGGACCAGCCACGATGGAATGGGATGCGTCAGGAAGAGAGCCCAATTGAGGGGGTTCAGCAGACCGAACTGGGGTTCACTGATGATGGGGTCACCCAGCATGATCCGCGTGCTCCAAAGCGGAAAGACCCCACGACGTATCCAGTCAGAGATGTAGGACCACACGGGGTATAGTTGTCCCCAGAGATCGCCCCCTCCTTTGGGGAAGCGGTAGCCGGCGCTCCAGACAGGCCAGAAAAAGAGAAAGGTTGCAGCCAGGAGGAACCCCACAGCAGCGATGTCTTGCAGCCGTGGTTGTGGAAACGCCTGTTGCCATGAGCTTTGGTGTGAAGAGGGGCCCTTGCTCATTCTGAGCGGACTCCTTGCCCCGGATCGAGCAGGATGGCCGGTTGTGAGTCTTTCGGCCTGGCACCACGTTGGTCGATGTGAAGCACGGGCACGACGACCGTATTCCCCATTTCCACGATCAGTGACCGTCCAAGTCCGGGTATTTTCTGATGACCGCCTTCAAAACCTGTATAGTATACAGTCATGTCTTACGATTCTACCATATTCATCTCGCCCGTCACTGAAGAACGCGGGCGCAACTGTCCATCGTCGGGGGGCCAAAGGAGTCGCGACAATGCTTGGTCCTGTTTCTCATCGGACTTACCGTCGGATTACCTCCTCTTTTACCCGAGATCGGGAGGAGAAGAGCCAGAGACCACACTAGACGTCAGATCGGCTCCTTCCATGCCCAGGTTTCGGTGTCGCGTTCGGTTGCCCATAGGCGATGTGAACTAACTGTCGATACTCATCTCTCCAGCGGAAGGATAGCATAGGTTCCCCCGCCTCCGGCCGTGACCCGAAGCCGCTCCATTGTGGGGTAATAGTAGAGGCCTACATGGAGTTCATAGGCGTCCTTCGGGAGCGGGAGACGGTGCGTATCCTCAATGACCTCCCGGGGGAGCCAACACGAGGTCGGAGACGCACCTTGAGCGGGCATGGCGTCATCCTGGCTTACCAGCCTACCATGGGCGTTGACGGCATGGACGAACACCGTGTACGGCAAGTCTGGACGCGTCGAGGCTTGCCAATAGAGGGAGATCGTGAGCCAGGTCTGATCCTCTGAGGTTGTGGTCTTCAGGTCATAGCCGATGAGGTCGATCAGGTTGTTGAATGTGATTCCGGTGCGCGTGGCCATCTCGAGATTTGCCGGTGGCGGATCGAAAGTCTCTGGTTGGTAACCGGGCATACCTGTTGGGCTGACACGCAGGAAGAGGGTCATGGCAAAGATCTGAATCGTGAGGAGGACAGCGGCCCAGGCCAGCCGGTTGCCGCGATGTCCCTCCGGGGGGCTCGTCCAGCGCAGCGCCACCGTCACCGTCAGGGGGACTATCCACCACATCCAAAGCCTTCCGACTTCTCCTGGGGACAATCCGGCTAAATCCAGGGCGAGCAGAGCCACCGAAGTGACCATCGCCGGTACTCCTTGAACTGTCGCCCGCCTGTGGAGGACGGCAGACCATGTAGAGACAACTTGTGTGACAAAGAGGACACTCGCGGCGAGCCCGGCGAAAACGAAGAAGTCGTACAGGTTGAGGAAGAGCCACCGGTTCCAACTGTAGGCATTGCGCAACCGGTTCTGGACCCCATGGGTGACCGCCAGAATCTGCCAGGGTGACACTCCACTAACCGACTGATTGATGGCCCAGACGCTGTAACCGCCCGCAATCAACGCCAGCCAGTGGGGCCACAGGTGACTCATTCTGATATCTCCTTCGACCCATAGATAAAGTAGAGCGTACAGTGCGAGCGCCGGAGCCAGTGGTGCGTTTCCCAGGCTACAATAACTGGCGATAGAGGCCATCGCTCCTGAGGCGAACCACCATGCTGCTTTCTTCACCCGCAGTCCATGGTGAAGACATGCAAAGGCTGTTGCTGCCAGCAAAGGGTAAGCTGTGTCCCAGCGCATGGTGAAGATCGAGAGGGCAGGGGTCAGAGCGAACAGGAGAGCTGACCGCCAGCCGGTGCGGGGTCCCCCTAGCTCCTTGCCCCAGCGATACAGGGGGAAGAGGCTCAATCCGCTCCACAACGGGACGATCATCTGTCCGAGGGCTGCGGCAATCTGAGCGTCCTCCAGAGTCACAAATGCTAGATCGTGGCAATTGTAGGCGCGAAGCCAGTGGGCAACAGCGTGGGCAGCGGCTGGCCAAGCCTCGAATAGCCGTCGCCAGGCGTACAGGTATAGGATGTTTCCTGGCGGATGCGTGGCAAGGTGTCCGAAGGCGTCGCCAGCTACGCGCATATGCTCGGGGAAGGTGCGGAGGAAGTCACCCAGGGATTCGATAGCGATGGCAGCTTGCCAGAAGCCATTGTGGGGGCCGATGGTCCGGTAGAGATAATACTCAATGACATAGCGATAGTGGATCCGCCTGAGCGCGACCTGATTGATGACCACCATACCGGCAAGAGCCATGAGTGCGGTCATCTTTGCGCGACGGTTCAGGCTGGGCCACATATGCTCGGTCAGCAGGCCAAGCGCCACGGTCAGGCTGAGTACTCCGATCGCCAATGGCCAGCGGGCCATAGTTGAAGGAGCAGGAGGCCGACCAGGCCAGGTCCACTCGCCTGGAATGCCGAAGAACCACTCGCTGGGGCGTCGTGCCAGGATTATGAGGTATCCGAGGGTGAGGATACCGCCCCACACGAGGGGATGCGCGAATACGTGCCTTAGTCTTTTCATGGTAGGTTCGATTCTCAAGATCCTACAGACAGGCGGCACTCACCTGCCGTATCATGTCTGTGTCGGCTCTCTGATGTGTCGGCATCTTGCATCGGACTGAATGCTACAATAGGATCTATGGTTGGCGCCTTTGTCCCTCGTATGGAGGGTGGGAGAAGGGAGATGAAAGCGCTTCTCCTAAGGCTCGCTCACTCTCACGCTCGTGAGTTCGATCGCTTTGGTGGGCATGTCGCCTGCCTGTCGATAAACCGGCAGATGGACCAATGTGCCATCCTCGGCAACAGAATAGACGGCCACGCGCAGGTTGTAGAGGCCGGGAAGCGCATCTGCGTTTACTGTGAGGGTGCGTGTCTCGGTGAACTGAGTCCCGGGCTTCCACGTCGACGTGGGTTTGCTTCCGTTGGCCGGCCATGCGTCAGACTGCGCGGCTTTGCGCCACTGACTGTCGATGAGCTGAACGGAGACAGTATAGTCGATATCCATCGGCGTGCTGCATGCCCATTCCAGTTCTACGGTGATCTGGCTGCCGGGCTGGACAACCACACTGCTCACATTGTAGTCTCGCAGGACCATACCTTCTCCAAAGCGAAGGCCGAGCCCGGGATCCGTCTCCGGTCTGGGTGTGAGTCCAACTGAGCCAAAGCGTGCCATGTCCTCTACGATCTCCTGTAGAGCTCCAGTGGGCGGTAAACGTTTCCCGCTGGCTGTCTCGTAGACGCCAAGCGCAAGTGTAAGAGTGTCTGGCGTAAGGGCAGTCGTCGGGATTTGAATTAGATGCTGCTCGTGCCAGCGGTGACCAGGTGTCAGTTGTGTGGTCGGTAACAGCCCGTGTCCTGGGAAGGTGTCGCGCTGGGCGATGATACGGTCCCCGACCCCCAGGACGTGGATCGCCAGAGAATGATACGTGGTGGATGGCTGTTTGGCCTCAAAGATCAGGTCGATTTGAAGATAGTCCCCTGGACGCACTTGCTGAGGTGTTATGAGATATCCTTGAACTGAAAGCAGGTCCTCGAAGGTGGCGTCCAGCGGCTCGAGCTTCGGTACATTGGTGCGTGCGCTCAGTGGGGTGGGGGGTGCATAGGCGGGCAGAATCCACAAAGGCAGTGCCAGGCTTGTGAGCACAAGCAGACCACAGCTCATGAGCAGCCCAGTGGTGCGAACTGCTCGGGAAAAGCGGCGTGGCCACCACGCTGTGACTCCCCAGATAAGGCCTGC
>CAZHBB010000008.1:35325-44312 GCA_964530185.1 uncultured Anaerolineales bacterium | reverse complement strand
GCGGTAGACGACGTCAGGCATGGGCACGTTGAGGCCGCCGAAGTTGCCCCAATAGCCAGCGGCGAAGGCCTTCCGCTCAGCCCATAGCTGTCCCAGGCTCGCGGAGACGTCCCGTGTGCCCAGGACTGCGTAGAAGGCGTTGAGGCCGAGCCAGTCCCCGTAGAGTCGGTAGTTGCGCACAAACCACCAGCCAGAGATGAGGAGGGCGGGCAGAAGTACGGCTGCGACGGCCTGGGCTGCATAGATGGCGGCGCGGTGCCATGAAGTACGCCGCTGCAATTGATAGGCATCCCAAAACACTGTAGCCACGGCCAGGGGCACCAACGCGATCCCGCTGGCTTTGGTCAGGAGGGCGCACCCGAGCACGATACCCAGCGGCGCATAAAGCGACCATGGATGGCCCGCCTGAGCCTGGTCCGTGCTCTTGATCCGGCGTACCATGAGGAATAGGGCCAGGGTCGAGAGCGGAATGATGAGATTGTCGTTATTCACAGAACTGTGGATGAAGAGATGCATGGGTGTGAAAGCCTGGGCAGCGGCTGCACTGTAGGCCAGCCACGGATGGGACGGGGAGAGCTCGTGCAACAGGCGCCATGTAAGCCAGACAGACCAAACGCCAAGCACGACAGACAGGAAACGGACGACATGCACTGCCAGGACGGTCCCTCGCCAGGGGAACCGCTCGCGTTCAGCATTGTGAATGACAAGGTTCACATTGTCTCGGTCGGGTGTGGCTTCTCCCGCGCGGACATGGGGATTGGGCTGCCGGACTTCTGTCATATCCGAGGTGTCAACCCACCAAGTTAGCGCGGCACCCAAGGCATAGTAGAGGGGCGGTTGACTTCCCTCTTGGCGCCATGGGCCGCTGCTCCTGCCGGGTTCCAATGGCTGGACGGGCAGCCTCCAGGTGCGGGCAATGATCTCTACCATGGGGTAATGCCATAGTTCGTCTGAGATTTCGAAAATCGGGATAGTGATGCTGTAGATAGCGGAAAGTATGCCAAACCCCAACATGAGTAGCCACACAGGGGTGGGGAAGGTCTTTGGGGCTGACCTCAGAGGCTCGGCATGCTTTTCAACAGTGTTTCTTGTCATCCAGGCCTCGCTTGGGGAAGTCATCGATCACATCGCGGTAGAAATATGCCTTTTCCTGTGCAATTCGTGCCCATGTGAAACGCTCGGCAAGCGTTCGAGCACCTGTGCGCAGGCGCTCGCGCGTTTCTGCGTCGGTGGCCAGAGTGGCTATCGCGTCTGCCAGCGCCTCTGGGTCCCGTGGGGGGACGAGCAGGACATTGTGTCCCGGTTCCAGCTCGGGGGCCGGAGGCGAGCCCTCGGTAGTCACGATGGCACAGCCGTGGGCAAGCGCGGCATGAAGTGTTCCATGCCGTAAATTGGCCCCCGAGGTGAACGGCAGAGCGCACACGTCGATACTGGCCAGAGCGGCGGACACTTCCTCCTGAGGGATGAAGCCGGTGAAAGCGACATGGGGTGTGAGTCCCAGTCGCTGGATGAGTCCGTCGATCTCGGCCGCGTATGCACGGTTGGTGGGGTCGCTCGACCCCGTGCGTCCCCCGATGAACAATAGCTTCGCAGGGAGACCCCGTTCAATGAGCTGAGCCAGGCTGTGAAGAAGCGTATTCACGCCTTTGCTCCGGTTGAGGAATCCGAAGAAGCCGATCACCAGATCAGTCGGTTCATACCCCTGTCGGCTGCGCCAGCTTACCGGATCAAAACTCTCCGGGACTTGGGGGGCGATGTTGCTACCGATAGGGATCAACCGCAGATGGGGTCCGATCTCGGGCAAACGGGCCTGCAGCTTTTCCAGGTCTTTGTGATTGGTGACGATGCAACCGGCTGCTTGTTGGGCCAACTGGAGCACAGACCATTGCCGCAGCCGTCCCGCCTTGGGGAACCAGTAGGGAGGCAGCAGGTCATGGAATGTGACGACGGTAGGCTTTTGGGGCATGAGCCTGGGCAGGAAAGTGATGGCCCCTCGAAGATCGAAAGCCGCTGGTTCATACTGCAGGTCCACGACGTCGGGGCCAAGGCTTTTGATCCGTCGGACCAATCGCACGACGTCCCATGCATGCCAGCTTTGTACGGTGTACTCGACCTGCGGCTCTTGAGATGAAGACTTGTCGGGTACGCGGTCTCTCACCAGGCTGGTCAAGATGATCACCTGGTGGCCCTGACGGACCAACGCCCTACCGAGCTCGCGTGTATAGGCGCCGACACCTCCCTTCAATGGAGGGTATTCGCCAGTTACCAATAGGATCCGCATGTTGATACCCTGTCAGTTCAGAATGTCCCGTAGACCCCACCATTTTACCCGAATATGGGAGATAGCACCTGGGGTGATCCGCCGAAGATGAAGGTGAGATGTGACGAGTTTGTCCTTTTGTTTTACTGCGAGTCGACTATACTTGGGTCGATTGTGAGGTTCGGGCTGATGATGCGATCCGTCGCAGGCGATGGCCTATGTCAGTGAGCATGGCTAAGACGATAGGGCGCTGAGGTCAAGAGCGAAATCTTGGACTATGGAGGTATACAGTGAACAAGCGATCTATGATATGGGCTTTGGTTGGGCTTCTGCTGATCACGGCGTTGGCGTGTAGTGCTTTCGAGCGTGACAAGTCTCAGCAGGAGCCTGGTACGAGTGGTTCAACGTCTGGGTCCGTGGGTTCCACATCAGGGTTTGAGGTCAAAGTGGTCAATCGCAGCCCCGATGAGATCTGCTATGTTATGATCTCCCCCAGTGAAGACGACATGTGGGGCGACGATTGGCTGGGCGATGAAGAGACGATTGCACCGGGGAGCACTCGTACTTTTGAGGTGCCAGCGGGAACCTATGACATTGAAGCCGAGACCTGTGACGAGGCTGTGATGGCCACAGCCTGGGAGGTCGACGATGATTTCTCACTGGTCGTGGGCGATCCCAAGGCTACTGTGAGGCTTCTCGTTGTAAACAACTCTGATACCGAGATCTGTTACATTTACATTTCGCCTACCTCGGCGGATGAGTGGGGCGATGACTGGATGGGGGACATGGAGAGCCTGCCATCAGGTGGGTCACGTATGTTCTACGTACAGCCGGGCGTCTACGATCTGCAAGCTGCGGACTGCGATGACAATGCTCTCGCGGAGGAGTACGAGGTAGACTTGACTGATGATACTACCTGGACACTAGGGGACTAACCTGCCTTCAGATAGCTCTCTGGGGGAGACGGATGAAACCACAGATCCTGGCTCTAATCACAGCGATGGCCTGGGGGATCGGGGGCTTCTTCGAAAAGCGAGGGCTCCATATGGGGGGGCTCTCGCCTCAGGTGGGCATTACAATTCGGACAGCGGTTGCCTTCATAATTCTGGGGGCTGTGAGCTTTCCCCAATGGTCCTTGATCCCGCAAGCGGGGCCGAAAGCGCTACTGTTGATGGTGTTGGGGGGCGGGGTCCTGGCGGGGTCGGTCGGCATGTTGTCATTCTATGCCGCGCTCCGCGGGGCCAGTTCGCTGGCTCAGGTTATGCCGATCGCTTTCACGTCACCGCTGTTCAGTGCGTTGGTTGGCCTGCTGTTTGGGACTGAGAAACTCACATGGCAGACTGGGCTGGGCATGGCTCTGACGATTACAGGCATCGTTTTGTTGACCGTGGGAGGCGATCACTGATTGGAATGGAAGTCTGATCGGTAATAGGGAGCGTTGCTTTCAGCTCGTCGCGCTGCGTGTCCATGTGAGGAGGTTGAGTGTATGTCTGTCGTAGAGGTGCGCCCAGGGATTTACTGGATCGGCGTAAACGATCGTACCACGGACTTGTTTGAGGGGCTCTGGCCGATCACGGATGAGGGGGTTTCGTACAATGCCTATGTGGTAAAGGGCGAGAAGAATGCCCTCATCGATCTGGCGAAGGATATCAAGAGTGATGCGCTGATCGCCCAGATCTCCCGTGTGGTGGACCCTGCAGCTTTGGATTACATCGTGATCAATCATATGGAGCCAGATCACACCGGCGTCATCCGGACGCTTCGTCGAATGGCACCAGAGGCGACGGTGTTGTGCACCCGTCAGGCTGTGCCCATGTTGAAGGCCTTCTATGGCGTCGAGGAGCGGGTCAGGGTAGTGGGGGACGGCGAAATAGTCGATCTGGGGTCGCACAGCCTCCAGTTCTTCATGACCCCTATGGTCCACTGGCCTGAGACCATGATGACCTTCGAGATGTCTCAGCGTGTGCTGTTCTCCTGTGATGCCTTCGGGAGCTACGGCGCCATGCGTGGGACCATCTTCGACGATACCTGCGTCGACCTGGAGTTCTACGAGCGACAGGCGCTTCGCTACTATGCCAATATCGTGGCGGTCTTTGCGCGGCCCGTCGTGCGAGCTATTGATAAACTCAAGGATGTCCCTGTGGAGGTAATCGCGCCTTCACATGGTCTTGTGTGGCGCAAGGACCCTGGTCGGATCGTAGAGCTCTATCGCAAGTGGGCTCGGTACGCTTTGGACGGGCCAGAGATCGGGGTCACGTTGCTCTATGGCACCATGTATGGCAACACTGAGGAGATGGTGGATGCCGTGGCGGCCGGGATCGTTCGGGCTGGTGTTCCGCTGGATATCTATGATGTGCGGCACACACACACCAGCTATATCCTGGCCTCGCTGTATTCAAAGAAGGGCGTCGTGGTGGGGGCCCCCACTTATGAGGGTCAACTCTTCCCACCGATGGCCTATGTCCTCGACATGGCGGGGCGCAAGCGCATTCGCGATCGTAAGCTCGCCTATTTTGGGAGTTTTGGATGGAGCGGAGGGGCCCGTCGGGAACTCGGCAAGCTGGCTGAGGATCTGGGCTGGGATTTCACGGAGTATCTGGAGTTCCGTGGGGCTCCTGGACCCGAGATATTGAAGCAGGGAGAGGCGTTGGGTTATCAGTTGGCTATGAGCCTTGAGGCGTGAAGCTGGCACATGTTGGGAAAAAAGGAGGTCCTACCAGATGCATCGGTGGGACCTCCTCTCGTTTCCTTAAACTGATCACGCTTTGATGCTGGCCATCAGTCGTATCGCTGGCGCGGCCTTGCTTCTCCATCATGGTGGTGGCTGGGTGTGCGAGCGGAGCGGCAAGTGTTTGTGCTACCGCAATGAAGGGGACGCGGAGATTGTGTGCTACGTCGGGCCTTCAAGTGCGGCATGGCTGTGAGGGTGAGAATGAGAGGCGTGACGTGAGGATTCGCCCCGCAAGAGAGCTACTGCATGGGGGAGCACCTCGGCGATCACCGTCAAATTCTCCACCGCAGCCTTTGGGCTGCCTGGCAAATTGATGATCAGTGTCTGCCCACGGATCCCACATACAGCTCTCGAGAGCATCGCGAAAGGCGTGATCTTGCGTGAGGCAGCGCGCATGGCCTCGGCCAGCCCCGGTGCCTCACGTTCTATGACGTCCCGGGTGGCCTCGGGGGTTACATCGCGAGGGGTGAAGCCTGTGCCACCGGTGGTAAGGATGACATCGATGTCGTCAGCATCAGCCCATGCACGCAGCATGTCGGCGATAGCCTCACGGTCGTCTGGAATGACCTTGGTCTGGGCGATCTCACACGCCATGACTTCCCTGGCAGCATCGACTACGGCGGGGCCGCTGAGATCCTCATACACTCCTCTGGATGCGCGGTCGCTCACTGTCAAGACCGCGACCCTTAGCTTCTCAGAGCTCATGGAGCCTATTCCTCTCCGACCAGGACGGCCCACTTACCGTGGAGGCCCTCCTCTGTGACGCCGTAATAGACGCGCAGTTTATTGCCATCTCGCTGGACCAAATCCCAGCGTGTACCGTTGCGATAACCTCGTTGCCGCCAAACGCCAATATCCTCAAACCAGCGGACTTGGGATGGGTCCACGGGGTTGGTCTCTGCCTGTTCGATGGCATACCGCCAAAGGCGGCGCGCTGAACGACGCGTGACATTGGTCACCAGGTTGCCGTTGCGCAGGTCCCGCATGGTGTAATAGCGGGTGTTGTTGCGCTCTGAGACCTCCGCGATCTCCACCCCAGTACGAGGTGGGGTAATCTCGCTTTCACTGACTTCGGGCGAAGGCTGGACCCGAGCGGTGACTGGGGGTGAACCCTCATCAGGGTGGGCGACGGGGGGGGCTTTACCAGGGCTCAGGCTGCGTTTGGCAAGCTCGACGATCTCATCGCGCACAGCAAGGGTTGTCTCAGCCTCGCTGCGGATATAAATGCGACTCTCGTCCATCGCGTATGGCGGGTTGGGCCCACGTGATACGATGATGCGCACGACTTTGATTCCCTGTGTCTCTTGAATATCGATGGTGACATCCAGACTCGGGGTAATGCGCTCCTCAATCTCTTGTTTGAAGAGATTGACGACACGCATCGGGGCAGCGCCGACACCCGTAGGCGGGCGCTTGGGATCGGCCGGCACGCCGATATAAAGGGTCCCTCCGTTGGTGTTCGCGAATGCACATACATCGGCAATGATGCGGTCGCGGTATCCGCCCCGCGTGCTGTATCGCTCATGGAAGTCCTGTACGATGTTAGGGCCCTCTTCCCTGGCCGCCTGCACGTAATCGACCGGGTTGGCCTGCGGACGATAAGGGCGGGTGCGTGCGAAATCCTCCCCGGTGAAGACCTCGTAGAGGGCGGCAAAGCTACGTTCACGCAGCAGGATCTCAGTCATGCGATCGCCAACGCCCAAGTTACGTGATCTCTCTGATTCTCGCACCAGCCGGTGAGCATCTGAGCCTTGGATGCAGCGCATGCGGCGTGGATACTCAGGCTTCGATCCATCGAAGAAGTGCGCCGTGGTCTTACGCCCTTTCTTCTCCAGGTCGGTGACCTCCAGGGCATGCAAGTGTTCATCTTGGGTGAACGCGATTCTGGTCTGCCCACCAAACCGGAGGCCCTGCAGAGCCACGCCATTGGATGAATTGGCATGGGCAGCGATGACTATACCCCCTGCCTCATCGATCATCCGGTAAGCTGTAAGGACATCTGTCGTTGCCCCTACATCAGTTGCGCCCTCGTCCAGTTTGTCTGTGGGTATGTTCATGCGCAACAGCAGAAACTCCAGGTCCCTGAGGGGCGTCTCCGGCGCGAAGATCCCGAGAATGTGAAAGCCAAAAGTGGCTGTGAACTCGAACCCCTTCAGGACAAGGATACGGTCAAGCAGCCGACGGTACTCCGACAGTCTGGTTCTCTCCTCATCCGTCAAGCGGCCCAACTGTTCCAGGAGTTCTAACTTCTCGATCTCCTCTTCCATGCGGCGATAGCCGGCGAGGGTATTGTGGTCGGTGAATGCCAGGATGTCGACACCCTTGCGTTCAGCTTGCTGGAGGATGTCGAGGTAGCTCACTCCCTCCTGCAGGTAGTCCGCGGAGGCCGGTGTGTGAATATGCAGGTCAGCGCGATACCAGTGTTCGGCTGACGTGCGCGGTTGTCTTTTACGTCTTCTTCCCATGTATTGATCTAATCTCCTAAATCTGAGGCTGTGTCCGCATCTAGGTCAGATGGGCACGGCTGTTGTCTCTTTGGTCCTCTGTCGTTTAGCAATTCTCCCATCCTCTCCAACAAATTAGAGGGACGGAAAGGCTTGAGGATGAACCCATCGGCCCCGGCTTCCAAGCAACGGGTTTCCTCATCCATGCCAGAGGTCACGAGGACAGGAATACCCCGAAGCATCTCATGCGCTTTCAGAGCAGCGAGCGGGTCCAGGGCATTGCCTCCAGCGAGGTGAAAGTCCATCAGGATGAGGTCTGGTTTCTCCCGCTCTGCCATCGGTATAATTTCTTCCGGACGTGAGACGGCGACGACCTCATCTCCTTCAAGGCTCATCAAGGTCTCGAGGAGGCGTTGCATGATTATGTCGTCGTCTGCTATTAGGATTTTGGTCACGTTGCTCCCTGTTCACCAGGCCGTTGGTTGATCCACTCTTTGATCGTCTCCGAGGGCGGTCGTTTGTTGACAGAGCGACGAAGGCTTCGTTGGATACTCAAATTGCTCATATTTATGAACATATTTTACCACACTTTACGCTATACGCCACCGATCGACGAAAATTATGGCGATGGAAGGTGGCTTGGACCTCCCATCTTTCAACTCGAGATATGTCGCCGGTCATTGTCTCTGAGCACAGTCTAGGGTAAAATGAATTTAACCATAGTTATCTGTTCTTAATGTGGCCAGGTGCCAGATCAGGGAGGTCGTCCATGTGTCGCCCAGTGGTGGTAACAGATAGTACTGCGAACCTGCCGCCGGAGGTCATTGAAGAGTATGGGATTCCCATCATCCCACTCAGTATCCATTGGGGAGACGAGCAGTACATCGAGGGCGTTACTATTGACCCAGAGACTTTCTATCGCTGGTTGAGGGAACGTCCAGAGCTCCCAAAGACATCGCAGCCGTCTGTCGGTGCCTTCACAAAGTTCTTTCAGGAAGCGGCTGATGCTGTTGGTGTTGATACTGTGTTGGGGGTCTTCATCTCAGGTAAGCTGAGTGGCACCATCTCCTCAGCGCATCAGGCGCGCGAGTCGCTGGCGTCGCTTAGACCGGATTTGCATATCGAGATCTGGGACTCGCGCTCGGTTTCTATGGGAACGGGGCTTCAAGTTTTGGTGGCGGCCCGTGCGGCACGTGAGGGCAAGACATTGGAGGAGACGTTGACCCTGTTGAACCGTTGCCAGGAGAGTCTGCACACTATTTTCGCAGTGGATTCATTGGAGAACCTGTATCGTGGTGGCCGGATCGGAGGGGCTGCGCGTCTTCTGGGGACGGCGCTCAATCTGAAGCCGGTGTTGGGCATCATCGATGGACGTGTTGAACCTCTGGAGAAGGTGCGCAGTCGGCGTCGGTCGTTGCGGCGCATCGTGGCGCTTGCCGAAGAGCGTTTAGAGGGAGAGCGGCCGACAGAACTTGGACTGATCTATACCCAACTCGATGACACCGTTGTCTGGTTCAAAGATTTGGTCGAGGACAGGCTGGCGCCAGGAAAG
>CAZHBB010000008.1:2882-35225 GCA_964530185.1 uncultured Anaerolineales bacterium | reverse complement strand
GCCTTGCTCATGGCCATTTTCTTCCAGGGGATGGAGGACGGAGAAGTGCGGGATCTGACGCTCACCATGGCACACTCTGGTGAACTGTTGGATCTGAGCGACGTCGCCAAGGTGGTGGTGGATAAGCACTCGACTGGTGGGGTGGGCGACAAGGTGAGCCTGGTGGCTGTGCCGGCCGTCGCTGCTGCTGGACTGCCTGTCGGCAAAATGTCGGGACGTGGTCTCGGTTTTTCTGGCGGAACGTTGGATAAGTTGGAGTCGATCCCTGGATTCCGGGTAGACCTGAGCGTGGAAGAGTTTAAACATCAGCTCAAGGAGATCGGCATTGTGCTCTCTGGTCAGTCGTTGAGCTTGGCGCCAGCCGATGGCAAGCTCTATGCGCTGCGCGATGTGACCGGCACGGTTCCCAGCCTTCCGCTGATTGTGAGTTCCATCATGAGCAAGAAGATCGCGTCCGGGGCTAACGCTATCGTGCTGGATGTCAAAGTCGGTTCGGGTGCTTTCATGAAGACATTGGAGCAAGCCAGGGCTCTTGCTGAGGCGATGGTGCGCATTGGACGTGAAGTGGGCCGACGTGTCGCGGCCCATCTGGCTGACATGAATCAACCTCTGGGACATGCGGTGGGTAACAGCCTGGAGGTCGTTGAGGCTTTGGCGACGTTGCGAGGCCATGGACCAAAGGATCTGTACCATCATGCCCTTCGGATTGCGGGTGATATGTTGTATCTGGGAGGCATGTGTGAGGATCTAGAGGCGGGAGAAGCTCTGGCGGGTGAGATGATCTCGTCGGGTCGTGCGCTGAGTAAATTCCGACAGTTGATTGTGGCGCAGGGGGGAGATCCATCCTACGTCGACGATGTCTCCCTGTTCCCGTGCGCTCCCGTGATTGAGACCGTGGAGGCGGCAGGGGATGGCTATCTGGCTGCGGTTGCAGCGGATCAAGTGGGCATGACGGTTGTGATGCTTGGTGGTGGCCGCGAGAAAAAGGGAGACCCAATCGACCATCGAGTGGGAGTGGTGATGCACGTCAAAGTGGGAGATCGGGTTGAGAAAGGGCAGCCCCTCTTCACCGTGCACGCCAGGTCTGGGAAGGAGGCTGAACGGGCAGCCTCGCGGGTCAGCCATGCCCTCCGACTGTCGTCAGAGCCGGTTGAGCCGCTACCGCTGTTCTATGACCGGATCATCTGAAGGCATGCGATAGGCTGACAGAGTGTCCCTTGGCCGTAGTCGCCTGCCGTTGGTGAGGGTTGAAGGAAGTGCCGTGTTCCTTGGCGGCGTCTATCCTGTCGAGTCAGATTCGCTGCGCTACAGTGGACAGTTTGAAGTAGGGGGGAAGAACCGTAGCGTTGCATTGTCCTGCCACGGCCCTAATCTCCTCTCAGAGATGGCGTGGTCATCGTGCGAGGAGAATTGGGGCCTGACCCCTGCCCGAAGTTTTGCCATTGAGTGAACCGATGCTATAATCGTGCGGAGTGTTCACGGAGGAAACGGAAACAGCATGCAGACTTATCTGAACGTCGTGCAGATCATCTTGAGCGTTGCGCTCATCGCCCTGGTCCTGTTGGAAGTGCGTAGCAGTGGTCTAGGAGGCCCGTTTGGTGGAGCCCAATCCGGTTTGGTTCGTCGTCGACGAGGTCCCGAACTTCTAATCCTGCGACTGACGGTGATCACCTCGGTGTTGTTCTTTCTGATCGCTGTTGTCAATCTTCTTGTCTCAGGATGAGACGTTGACCTCAACGTCAGGCGAGCAGGAACGCCTGCTCCCTTTCTTTCTGGGCTGGATCTAGCTCGGCGTAGAGAGCCCCTTCATGTTTCGGCGCATCGGCTGGCAGGTTCTACTGATCGGGATCGGTCTCTTGGTTGTGGCCTCTGTGCTAGCTTATGCATCTTCGACCTATACCACAGAGTTTCGGCCTGCCCATGGGGGAACTTATGTGGAGGCGGTCCAGGGATATCCTCAACTGTTTAACCCTCTGTTGAGTTTCTATAACGATGCCGAGGCTGATGTTGTCTCTCTTGTGTTCAGCGGCCTGACAGACCTGGATATGCGGGGGGAGGTTGTGCCAGACCTGGCGACGGGATGGCAGGTGGATGAGCGAGGTATCACCTATACCTTCAAGCTCAATCGCAATGTGATGTGGCATGATGGTTATCCCTTTTCTGCAGATGACGTGATCTACACTGTAAAGCTTCTGCAAGACCCTGAGTTCCCAGGCCCTTCCGACATTGGCCGTCTGTGGCGGTCGATCGAGGTCGATCGAGTTGATGACTACACCGTTCGTTTCGTGCTTCCTGAGCCTTATGCTCCTTTCCTCGATTACACGACTATAGGTATCCTGCCGGTGCATTTGCTTGAGCATGTCAGCGCTGCTGAACTGGCTCAGAGCGATTTCAGTAAGCGCCCGGTTGGTACCGGTGCTTTCCGACTGGCGGATGTCGAGAGGGTGTCGGGACATGTCGCGTCGGTGACATTGCGGCGATTCCCGCGCTATTATGGGCCTGGCTCGTACCTGGATGGTGTCTCTTTCCGTTTCTTCCCTACGGCGCGAGCGGCGCTGGAGGCTTACCGGGATGGTGAGGTGGAGGGCATTGCCCGAATCCCTGTCGAGTTACTCCCTGAGGTGTTAGCGGAGCCTGATCTTCAGTTATATTCCGCACCAACTGCAGAGATGGTTATGCTTTACCTCAACGTTCTGGTCACGGATACGGTGCCGTTTGGGGATACGCGGGTGCGACAGGCCCTTATGTATGGCTTGGATCGGCAGGCCCTGGTGGACGAGGTGCTGATGGGGCAGGCATTGTTGCCGGCGACCCCACTAATTCCCGGTACTTGGGCTTACACCACGGAGGGAGTTCCGTCCTACGAATTTGATCAAGAGCGTGCGCTGGGTCTCCTGGCTGAAGCTGGCTGGCAGAAATCGGACGCCGGTATGCTGGTGGACGAAGATGGGCAGCCCCTGGCTTTTTCTCTAATTGTGGCGGATGACCCCATAGACTATGCAGTAGCTCAGGATATTGCTGTGCAGTGGGGAACCCTCGGCTTATCGGTCACCGTTTCCTCGGTCCCGCCGCTGGCCTTGAGCGGGGTGTTGGATTCGCGTACTTATGAGGCTGGCCTTGCCCATCTGATCATCCCCGGTGATCCAGATATGTATCCTTTCTGGCATGAGACTCAGGCCTTGCCGGGCCAGGGGCAAAACTACTCAGGCTTCCGTCACAGGCGTATCAGTGAGGTGTTGGAACAAGCTCGGATGGTCGTGGATCGAGAACAGCGCCTGAGTCTATACAAGGAGTTCCAGCAGCTCTTCATGCAGGAGTTGCCCGCTATTCCACTGTATGTACCGGTCTATACCTATGCGGTTGACCGAAGGGTCAGTGGTGTGCAACTTGGCCCGCTTATGGAGCCCTCCGACCGGTTCGCAACGCTCCCCGATTGGTATGTGCTCCAGCGGAGGGTGGTGGGAAGTCGATTTGTGGAGACTGCCCCCTGACTCGTTGTAATCCATTGCATCGGGGGGCTTGGCAATAGGATATACCAGGGCGAGCGCGAGGATTAGCGAAATCTTGCGTCCTGGTTTCTTTGTTGTATACTTAATCGAGTTTATTTCGAGCAGAATTCTGGAGGGACGAGGATGACAAAGAAGTGGGTTTTTCTAGCTCGTAACGGCAAGCAGGAATACGCAAAGATCCTGGGTCGCGAGCCTACATTGGATGAGATGAAGGCGTTGTTTGGTGGCAAGGGCGCGGGCCTGATGGCCATGACAGAGGCAGGTGCTCCGGTTCCTCCTAGCTTCACGATCACCACTGAGGCCTGTGTGGAGTACATGCGGACGCGTGAGTTCCCGGAGGGGATGTGGGAACAGGCCCTGGAAGCACTGCGGGATATAGAGAAGCAGGCCGGTAAGAAGTTCGGTGATGCAGAGAACCCGCTGCTTGTCTCTGTCCGTTCTGGTGCCCGCCAATCAATGCCTGGTATGATGGACACGGTCCTCAACCTGGGCCTGAACGATGTCACACGGGCTGCGTTGGCAAAGTTGACCCAGAACGAGTGGTTCTCCTACGATGCCTATCGGCGCTTCATTACCATGTTCTCCGACATCGTGATGGGCTACAGTCGATCATACTTTGAGGAAAAGCTGGACGAGCTCAAGAAACGAGAGGGGGTCGAGACCGATCCCGAAGTAAGCGTTGAGGGGCTCAAATGGCTGGTGAACGAGTATAAGGCCATGTACAAGGCCCGCTTTGGAGAGGACTTCCCAAGCGACCCGTACAAACAGTTGGATCTGGCGATCCGCGCGGTCTTCGATTCCTGGAACGGTGAGCGCGCCATCGCCTATCGAGAGCACGAGGGCATCCCACACCATTGGGGGACGGCTGTCAACATCTGCACCATGGTCTTCGGAAACATGGGGAATGACTCCGCGACGGGTGTGGCCTTCAGCCGCGATCCAAGCACGGGGGCCCATGAGTATCTTTACGGAGAGTTCCTGGTCAACGCGCAGGGTGAGGACGTGGTCGCCGGCATCCGTACCCCTCAGCAGATCAGCCTGAAGGGCTCGCGGGAGTGGGCTAAGCGCCAGGGCATCTCGGAGGAAGAGCGCCGCGAGAAATACCCCAGCCTGGAAGAGCTGATGCCTGAAGTCTATAAGGAGTTCCTGGGCATCGTCGACATGCTGGAGCGCTATTATCGGGATATGCAGGATATGGAGTTTACCATCGAGCGCGGTAAGCTGTGGATGCTCCAGACTCGGAACGGGAAGCGCACGGCCGCGGCTGCAGTGAAGATTGCGGTCGATATGGCGAAAGAGGGGATCATTACGAAGGAAGAGGCGATCATGCGTGTTGAGCCTGAATACGTGGATCAACTGCTACGCCCGACCTTCGACCCCAATGCTGAGAAGCATCTCATTGCCCAGGGCCTCAACGCCTCACCTGGTGCCGCTGTGGGCAAAGCCGCATTCACCGCTGAACGAGCTAAAGAGTGGGCCACCCAGGGGGAGGATGTGATCCTGGTGCGTCCGGAGACCAACCCAGACGATGTACCGGGTATGCTGGTATCCAAGGGCGTCCTTACCCAGAAAGGCGGAGCCACCTCTCACGCCGCGGTGGTGGCCCGTGGCAACAACCTGCCGTGTGTGGCAGGGTGTGGTGAGATCTCGGTCGATACGAACCGTCGGATGTTCACGGCTCCTGATGGCACTGTCATCAAAGAGGGGGACACCATCTCCATCGATGGTTTCACTGGTGAGGTCTATGCCGGAGCTGTGCCGTTGGTCGCCAGCCGTTATGAGGAGCAGGTTGAGCTGATCACGCTGCTAAGTTGGGCTGATGAGATCCGCACACTTGGCGTGCGCACCAACGCAGACTACCCTGAGGATGCCCGGCGGGCGCTGGCTTTCGGTGCAGAGGGCATTGGATTGTGCCGCACTGAGCATATGTTCTTCGATCCCAGGGCACGGGATGCCGTGGTGCGGATGATCATCGCCGAGACGGATGAGGAGCGGCAGAAGGCGCTTGATGACATGCTCCCCTTCCAGGAGCAGGACTTCGAGGGCATCTTCGAGGTCATGGACGGCAAGCCTGTGATCATGCGCCTGATCGACCCGCCCATGCATGAGTTCCTGCCCTCTCGCGAGGAACTTGTTGATGACGTGTATCATCTGAAACTGGAGATCCTGAAGAACGCGAACAGTTTCGAGAAACTGGATGAGCTGCGGGCTGAACTCGATGAGAAGGAGAAGATGCTCCGCATTGTTGAGGGTATGTGGGAAGTCAACCCAATGATGGGCCTGCGCGGTTGCCGTGCCGGCATCATGTACAAAGGCCTGACAGAGATGCAGACCCGAGCGTACTTCCAGGCGGCGTGCCGCTGCGCCAAGCGCGGGATCGACGTACATCCCGAGGTGATGATCCCGCTGGTTGGCGTCGTGAACGAGCTGAAGCTGGAGCGTGAGAAGTTGGAGACGGTTGCGAAGCAGGTCATGGAAGAGGAGGGCATCGAAGTACCGTACATGTTCGGTACGATGATCGAGGTGCCACGGGCGGCGTTGACCGCAAGTGAGATCGCTCAGTACGCGGAGTTCTTCTCCTTCGGCACCAATGACCTGACCCAGATGACCTACGGGTACAGCCGTGACGATGCAGAGGGCAAGTTCCTGCTGCAGTACGTGGAACGTGGTATCCTGCCCGAGAACCCCTTCCAGGTTTTGGATCAGGAGGGTGTGGGGCGTCTGGTGAAGATGTGTGTTGAGGAGGGTCGAGCAGCCAATCCAGATCTGGAGATTGGCATCTGTGGTGAGCACGGCGGTGAGCCCAAGTCTATCGACTTCTGCCATCGCGCCGGGCTAGACTACGTGAGCTGCTCGCCGTTCCGTGTCCCCATTGCTCGTCTTGCGGCGGCTCAGGCCGCCATCCGCAATCGGGCTGAGTGACCGATCTCTATCGTTGTCGTAAAATTGGGCAGTGACGAAAAGTGGCGCACCGCGAGAGGTGCGCCACTTTTATGTCCTCTGTTGGTTCCTTATTCCCAGCCGCAGGCCACTCCTGGAGCAGGATATCTGAAGATGTCTCCTGATAGATCCCCCCTTTTGATAGGCCGGTTCCACTACATGGCAGCTACAGTTCTTTCGGTGTAGCCGGTATCATCTCTTTGAGCCGCCCTGCTCTTGGTGAATGGGGGGCTGAGGTTCTTTGCGAGGCAGATGCGAGCGGCGTCCAACGTGGTGATACAGTGAGAAGGCTTCTGTGAGCCTCTGACCCAAAAGATGGACGCTACTCCCATTGTGGACTTGGCGCGCTATGGTGCTGGTCTATACTGGAATTGGTGAGCTCAGAGCAACCTCGAGCGGTCATTTCTTTGGGAGGTGGGAGGTAAGCGCCATGCATACATGGATTGTCGAGGAGGCGGGCTTCTGCCCTGAGCATCTCCAGCGCTATGAGACCCTGTTCACCCTCGGCAATGGCTACCTTGGCACACGCGGGAGTTTTGAGGAGCGATATCCATCAGCGCAGCCACTCACGTTGATCCATGGCGTCTATGATGACGCACCCATCGTGCACACGGAGTTGGCCAACGCACCCAACTGGCTGGCTTTGGAGATCCGGTTAGGGGATCATCGGTTCCGGCTCGACCAGGGTGAGATCCTGAACTTCCGCCGGCGATTGGACCTGCGACACGGTCTTCTGACCCGTCAGGTGCGGTGGCGGGGCCCGGACGGTCATACCTTTGACGTGGAGTTCGAGCGTTTCGTCAGTATGGCGGATCCACATGTGATGGCTGTGCGGGTACAGGTCACCTCAGCCGATTATGAGGGCGCCATTGCCTTCAATGCGGGGCTCGATGGCATGGTGGACAACGATGGGCTTCGGCACTGGCATTGGGTCGACCAGGGTGGCACTGGGGAGGGGCGTTGGGCCTACCTGACACTTGCGACTCGCCACACGCACACCACAGTGGCGGAGGCCGCCTCTCTCGACGTGGTAGGAAAGTCCGCCGTTGAGTACGGCTTTGAGGATTGCCCGTGGTATCCCCGTCTGACGGCGGTGACTCGGATAGTCCCAGGGGACACCGTGATGGCTACCAAGGTCATCAGTGTGTTTACCTCCCGCGAGGCCGAGGATGTCACTCACTCCGCGTTGGAGGAGTTGCAGAGGGCTACGGGTGTGGGGTATACAATGCTCCGTGAGGCACACTGCGCGGTATGGGACGCTCTGTGGAGTAGATCCGATGTCATCATCGAGGGGGACGACCTGGCACAACGGGCCATCCGCTTCAGTTTGTTCCATTTGCTCATCGCTGCGCCTCGCATCGATGAGCGGGTGAGTATCCCGGCCAAGACTCTCAGCGGGTTGGGTTACCGTGGACATGTCTTCTGGGATACTGAGATCTTCATGCTGCCGTTCTTCATATACACCCACCCGGAGACGGCCCGCCGGATGCTGATGTATCGCTACCACACGCTGGATGGGGCTCGGCGGAAGGCGGCCTCACAAGGCTATGAAGGCGCCATGTATGCGTGGGAAAGCGCAGCCACGGGCGACGAGACCACGCCGCGATGGGTACCGGTCTGGGTCGAGAGTTCGCAGAGCGATGAGTTGGTGCGTATCTGGTGTGGCGACATAGAGCAACATATTACCGCAGATGTGGCTTATGCCGTGGATCGCTATTGGAAAGCTACAGGCGATGATGAGTTCATGCGGGACTACGGGGCAGAAATAGTTCTGGAGACCGCACGTTTCTGGGCCTCGCGTGTCTCGTGGGACGAAGGGTTGGGGGTCTATGAGATCCGTGACGTCATCGGGCCCGATGAGAACCATGAGCACGTCGACAACAACGCCTACACCAACGCCATGGCGCGTTGGAACCTGCGATCTGGTGTGGCGATCATGGCCTGGCTGGAGGCGCGGTTTCCGGAGCGAGCGGACACGTTGAGAGCAAGACTTGGGCTGGGACCGGATGATCCGCTTAATTGGCAACATATTGCGGACAGGATCAAGCTCAACTACGATGAAGCGACTGGTCTGATCGAGCAGTTTGACGGCTTCTATACCCTCCGAGAGGTTGCGTTTGACATGTATGAGCCCAGGACGACCTCGCTGCAGGCTCTTCTGGGGATTGAAGAGACAAATCGGTGCCAGGTGTTGAAGCAGCCGGACGTCCTGATGTTGCTCTATCTACACCCGGAGCTGTATCCCAAGGGCATTGTACGGACCAACTGGGATTATTATACCCCTCGGACAGACTTGACTTATGGCTCGTCGCTGGGGCCGGCGATTCAGGCCGCGCTCGCTGCGCGCATGGACGACGTTGAACAGGCTCAGCGTTACTTCGAGCTGGCCGCACGGACGGATCTCGAGGACGCCCGCGGGAACACTGCCGATGGGATTCACGGAGCCACAGCGGGGGGACTGTGGCAGGCTGTGGTCTTCGGTTTCGCTGGGGTTCGGCTGACGGAGCAGGGCGTGTGTGTCGCTCCCTGCCTGCCACCTTCATGGCGTCGCCTGGCTTTCCGGTTAATCTATCACGGAAGGACCTACAAAGTCGAGATCGGACCGCGGAGCTGGGATGTGTCTGTGGTGCAGGGGGTGAGGGTGTAGGGCGCAACCATATTTGCTTCGGCTTCTCTCGAAGGGGATGTGCCGTTTGAATGGGGATGACCGGGATCGGTCTCTCTTTTGTAGGAGCATTGCCTTGTATGTCACGGATCACGTTGTGAGGAGGATGGTGAGATGCGGATTCATATCTTTGAAGACAAGAAAGCCATGGGGGCTGCGGCGGCCGCTCAGACCGCTGCCCAACTGAACACCGCTATTGCCCAAAAGGGCGAGGCGACGCTGGTACTGGCTACCGGAGCCAGTCAGTTCGAGATGCTGGAGGCCCTCGTCACGCAGGATGTGGACTGGTCACGGGTTACCGCGTTCCATTTGGATGAGTACATCGGACTGCCTGCTTCGCATCCAGCCAGCTTCCGGCGCTATCTGAAGGAGCGTTTCGTCGACAAGGTGAAGGGACTCAAGGCCTTTCACTTTGTCGATGGGGAAGCGCCAGATCCGAAAGAGGAATGTCGACGTCTCGCCCGCCTACTCGAGGGCCGGGAGATCGACGTCGCGTGTATCGGTATCGGTGAGAACGGCCATCTGGCTTTCAATGATCCGCCAGCGGATTTCGAGGTTGAGGATCCATACATTGTGGTGACCCTGGATGAGGCCTGTCGCAGGCAGCAACTTGGCGAGGGGTGGTTCCCTGACCTAGCCTCGGTCCCGCAACAGGCGATCTCGATGACGATCCGTCAGATCATGAAGAGCCGTACCATCGTGTGCACGGTGCCCGATGCGCGTAAGGCACAGGCGCTCAAGAAGGCCCTTGAAGGACCCGTCACCAACCTGGTACCAGCTTCCATCCTGCAACAACATCCGTCATGCGATCTCTACATCGATACGCCAGCGGCCATGCTGTTGGACCGCGAGCGGTTGGCAGATTGGATTGTAGAGGAGGCATAGCGATGCTGCCAGGCTTCGTGGACCTGCAAGTCAATGGCTTCATGGGGGTGAACTTCTCGAGCCCTGACCTGACGCCAGCGGCTTTGCGCGATGCGTTTCATGCGATCATCGAGCGGGGCACCATAGGTTTCCTGCCCACTGTGATCTCCAGCCCTTGGCCCGTATATGAACGGAACCTCCCGCTGATCGCTAAAGTGGCCCGTGAGGAGCCTTTCCGTGGGCGCGTGTTGGGCATTCACGTCGAGGGACCGTTTATCTCCTCGGTGCCCGGGGCTGTGGGCGCTCACAATCCGGATTACGTTGTGGAGCCCGATGTGGGCAAACTGGAGCAGTTGCTAGGGTGGGGAGATGGCGCTATACGGCTGTTGACAGTTGCAGCCGAGGTGCCCGGTGTCCTCCCCTTGATCAGGTTTGCCGTATCACGAGGGGTCCGGGTCTCCATAGGCCACTCGCTCTTTGACCAAACGACTCTGGCTCAAGCCTCTGCGGCAGGTGCCACAGCCCTGACTCATCTTGGTAATGGTTTGCCCAACCTGCTGCCACGGCATCCCAACCCGATCTGGTCCGGGCTGGCGGCCGACGAGTTCACGGCTATGATCATCGCCGATGGACACCACCTGCCGGCCGAGGTCGTCAAAGTGATGCTCCGCGCCAAAGGGGTCACGAGGACGGTGGTTGTCAGTGATGCATCGCCGGTGGCCGGTCTCCCTCCGGGTGAGTACCAGGTGTTGGGGAATCGCGCGATTCTGGAGCCCTCGGGGCGCCTTTACAACCCAGACAAACAATGCCTCGTCGGCTCCACAGCCACCATGGTGTCCTGTATGAACTTCCTGGCGTCGCTGAACCTGCTCGAGGAACGACAGCTTGTAGCCCTGGGTTACGAAAATCCGCTGAGGCTGTTGGGGTTGGGCGATGCAGATGTTCGTCCTGTCCGTGGACAAGCCCTTGTATTCGGACGCAAAGGGTTCGAAGTCAGGCATTGGCACTAAAGGAGGATGACTGATGAAACTGCGCCGTTATGCATCCAGACCACTCATGATGCCCGATCCGGCATCCACCTGGGAGTGCTACAACGTGTTCAATCCCGGTGTGCTCTATGCGGATGGGCTCTTTCACATGTTCTATCGCGCTCAGGGACTGGATTGGATTAGCCGGATAGGCTATGCGGTAAGTGAGGATGGGGTGCATTGGAATCGACTCCGAGAGCCGATCCTCGAGCCTGCCAGTGCAGTTGACTCCCGAGGTGTGGAGGATCCACGTGTGGTGAGGATCGAGGATAAGTACTATATGACGTATACGGCGTATGGCCGTGTGTACCGTGGGCAGGGGCCGCCCACGCATGCTGGAGGCGGGATCCTTCCCATGGTGGCACAGAGCGACAACCTGTTGACATGGGAGGTCCTGGGGCCGATCGTAGAGGGGGAAGATAACAAAGATCACATCCTCTTTCCCCGCAAGATTGGCGGTCGTTTCGTGGCGCTGCACCGTCGTCGGCCCTACGTCTGGCTGGCCTACAGCGATGACTTGCGGACGTGGCGCGAGGAGGACATGAAGCAGGTTTTCGGCCCACGCCCCGAAAACCCCTTTGGATGGGATTGCTTGACCGTGGGGGGAAACGGCGTGCCTATCGAGACGCCCCATGGCTG
Organism: uncultured Anaerolineales bacterium; assembly: GCA_964530185.1. GTDB lineage: Bacteria > Chloroflexota > Anaerolineae > B4-G1 > SLSP01 > PWVB01. The sequence goes on along the minus strand of CAZHBB010000008.1, from coordinate 23,580 downwards.
GTTGCTGTTCTACCACGGCTATGATGAGGCTCATGTCTATCGCTGGGGAGTGTGCTTGCTGGATCTAGAGGATCCGTCCCAAGTGTTGCGGCGTCCTCAATCCCCCATCTTCTGGCCGGAGGAGCTGTGGGAGCTACGTGGGGATGTACCCCAGGTCGTGTTCTCCTGCGCCAATCCGGTGGTCGATGGAACGGTCTACCTGTACTACGGTGCTGCGGACCATGTCATTGGGTTGGCCACTTGTAGGCTCGATGAAGCGGTGGAGTTTGCGCTGCAGGGTGAGTGAGGAGTAACCCCTCGCCTTTCGAATCAAGAATGACATAAGGAGCGTCGGCGATGTCAGACTATGCCTGGTGGCAGGAAGCGGTGTTCTACCAGATCTATCCACGGAGTTTCGCAGATGGGAATGGTGATGGCATTGGTGATTTCGAGGGCATGATAGATGCGCTCGACTATCTGCAGGAACTGGGAATAGACGCAGTGTGGTTATCTCCCCACTACCCATCCCCCCAGGTGGACTGCGGCTACGACGTCAGTGATTACACAGGTGTGGCTCCCGAGTACGGCACCCTTGAGGACTTCAGAGCTTTTCTGAAGGGGGCGCACGCCCGTGGCATCCGGGTGATCCTGGATATGGTGCTCAACCACACGTCGGACCAGCATCCGTGGTTCCTCGCCTCCCGATCATCGCGGGATAACCCCTTCCGGGACTGGTATGTGTGGCGTGACGGGCGGACTGGGCCGCATGGCAAGCGACTGCCACCCAACAACTGGGAGTCGTTCTTCACAGGTTCGGCGTGGGAATATGATCCTGCCACTGATCAGTACTACTACCACTATTTCCTCAAGGAGCAGCCGGACCTCAACTGGCGCAATCCACAAGTCAAGCAGGCGATGTGGGATGCCGTGCGTTTCTGGTTGGATCTCGGCGTAGATGGATTCCGTCTGGATGCTGTGGGGACGATCTTTGAGGATCCGGACTTTCGCGACCACGAGAGCGAGATGGCGCTGGCGGAAATCTGGCAGGCCCTGGCGGTGGTGCCTCCCGGGGACGTGGCCGCCCGTGAGGTGATTCTGGCGCGCTGGCGGAAGCTTTTCGCGCATCAGGTAGATCAACCCGAAGTGCACGATCTGATGAAGGAACTGCGTTGTGTGGTGGATGAGTATCCCAACCGCATGTTAGTGGGCGAAAGCGATGACATTGCTTTCTATGGGAATGGGAGTGATGAGTTGCACCTGGTGTTTAACTTCCCGCTCATGCGAGCCGAGCGACTGACGCCACCCTTTGTCCGTGCCAACCAAGCTGAACGCCTGGGCGCCTTGCCGCCTAGCGCCTGGCCGTGCAACACCCTCGGCAACCATGATTCGCCCCGTGTCTGGAACCGTTTTGGCGACGGAATACACGATCGGGAATTGGCACAGCTCTCGCTGGCGCTCGTACTCACGCTGAAGGGGACGCCGTTTCTGTACTACGGTGAAGAGATCGGTATGGAGAACCGCCCTCCTGATGACTTGAGCCAGTTCAGGGACACCCTGGCGCTACGGATTTATCATCTCGCGGTGGAACGTGGTCTGGGAGAGGCGAGGGCGTTCCACATTGCCCGACAGATGACCCGTGACAGTTATCGAACCCCCATGCAATGGCGCAACGCGCCCAATGCCGGGTTCTGCCCTGCCGAGGTCGCTCCGTGGTTACCCGTGCATAGCAACTACGCGCGGGGTGTCAACGTTGAAGAGCAAATGGGAAATGCTGGTTCGCTGTGGAGTTTCTACCAAGAAATGTTGAGACTGCGCAAGCGATGCCGGGCGTTGAGAACGGGCGAGTATGAACCTCTGCTGCTTGACCATCAGGATTGTCTGGTGTTTCTGCGCACAGTGCCGTCAGAGCAGTGCCTCGTGGTTCTCAATTTCAGTGACCAGACACATGTGCTACAACTGGACAGCGTAGGGACGGTGCAGCGTGTGCTGTACCCTTCGGGGCTGCACGCTTCCCATGATCTCGGTGCGCTAGAGGTGGCGCCGTTCGGTATCTATATTGCGGAAGTAGCACGGAATTGCTCAGATGAGGAGAGACAAAAGTGAAGCGCGATTACTGCTGGTGGCAGAAGGGGATCATTTATCAGATCTATCCGCGTTCCTTTCAGGACAGCAACGGAGACGGTGTTGGCGATCTGAAAGGGATTATGCGACGTCTGGACTATGTTGCCAGTTTGAACGTTGACGCAGTCTGGCTGTCTCCCATCTATCCGTCTCCGATGCATGACTTTGGCTATGATGTGTCCGACTACTGTAACGTCCATCCCATGTTCGGTACTATGGCGGACTTTGATCTCCTGTTGGCTGAAGTGCACCGTCGGGGCATGAAGCTGATCGTGGACCTGGTGCCTAATCATACCTCGGATGAGCATCCCTGGTTCGTGGAGAGCCGAAGCAGTCGGGATAATCCGAAGCGCGACTGGTACATCTGGCATGATCCTGCACCTGACGGTGGTCCGCCCAATAACTGGCTTAGTTTCTTCGGTGGTTCAGCGTGGACGTACGACGAGCGGACGGGTCAGTATTATCTGCACCAGTTTTGCAAGGAGCAGCCAGAGCTCAATTACCGGAACCCCGAGGTCCTGACAGCGATGCTTGATGTCATGCGATTCTGGCTGGATAGAGGCGTCGATGGTTTCCGGGTGGACGTGATTTGGCTGATGCTCAAGGATGAGCTCTTGCGCGACAATCCTCCCAATCCTCAATGGTCGGGGGGCTTAGAGCGTGATCGTTTGATCCCTCTCTATACAGCCAATCTGCCGGGCGTGCACGCCCTTATTCGCGAGATGCGCAAGGTGTTGGACGCCTATGATGAGAGGATGATGGTAGGCGAGATCTATCTGCCCAACGAGGAACTGGTGAAGTACTACGGCGCCCACCTTGATGAGTGTCACCTGCCCTTCAACTTCCAGTTGATCTATCTGCCGTGGCGGGCAGAGGTGGTGCAGAAAGCCGTAGATGCTTATGAGGCGGTTTTGCCACCGGGAGCATGGCCGAACTGGGTCCTGGGCAACCATGACCGGCATCGGATTGCGAGCCGGGTGGGGCCTTTGCAGGCTCGGGTGGCGACCATGTTGCTATTGACTCTTCGGGGAACACCTACGTGCTACTATGGGGATGAGATCGGTATGCACGACGTGCGGATCCCCCCCGAGTTCATCCAGGATCCGCCGGCACTCAATCAACCTGAGATAGCGGATGAAGTCGGCCGTGATCCAGAGCGTACGCCTATGCAGTGGGACAGCAGTCCCAACGCGGGGTTTACGGAGCCAGGGGTCACGCCTTGGTTGCCCGTCGCGGAGGACTACCAGAGTGTGAACGTGGAGGTTGAGGAGCAGGATCCGCGGTCGATGTTGAGTCTCTTCCGTGCACTCACTGGGCTACGTCGCCGCGAGCCGGCCCTGGCTGTGGGGGGATATGCGTCGGTGACGGCGCCGGGGCCGGATGTCTTCGCCTACGTGCGTTCCAGCGGCGATGGGGAGCGATTCCTGGTGGTCCTCAACTTCGGTTCAAGGAAGCATCAGTTGGACCTGAGTGACATAGGTGGGGCGGGGCGTATCGAGGTGTCCACTGGCATGGATCGGCAAGGCCCAGTGACTTTGAGCGACCTGGAACTCCGCGGGGACGAAGGCTTGGTCATTCGCCTCATGAGTTGAGACGCCCCACAGGCCTGCTATGACGCACATGACATGACCAGCCAGGACTCATGGGGGTGGCGCATTCGGCTCGCCTGGTTAGGGATCCTGATCCTGGCAGCCGGATTGCGTCTGTATCGTCCAGATTGGGATGGGGGCATTGCGGCACACCCGGATGAACGGTTCTTGCTTGATGTCGCTCAGCGGGCACCCTTGGCTCGTAGCCCTTGCGCAGCCGCGCCAGATTTTCCTTATGGGACTTTCCCAATCACTCTGATCCAGCTTCTTGCCATAGCGTCTCCTGACGCAGATTCTCTGTTCGCGGCACGCTTGCTCTCCGCGTTGGTTGGCGTGCTCCTGGTTGTGGCAGGGGGGGCTGCAGGATCGCGCGTTGCAGGGCCATGGGGGGGGCCGCTGGCGGCTGTCCTTCTCGCTCTTGCCCCTTTCCCGATCCAACAGGCCCATTTCTACACAGTGGATCCGTTCATGGCTCTCCTGGTCACTGTCGCTATTTTGGCCGCGGCACAGCGCCACTGGCGCTTGGCCGGAGCGATGTGTGGGTTGGCGTTGGCCTGCAAGGCATCTGCCGTGTTGGCGTGGGGGGTCCTCCTTGCCATGGCTGTCCGCGAGGATTGGCAGATGCGGAGCATCCTTCGCGTGGGGAGAGCGGGGCTGGCCTTTGTGTTTGCATCGTTGCTCGCTCTGGGGCTTGGGTCTCCCTGGGCTATGTTGACGCCCGTCAGTTGCTGGCGGGGCGCCTTGGTGCAGGGGGCGCTTGTCGGCGGCAGGTACATTGTGCCCTACACTCAGCAGTACTATGGGACATTGCCTTTGCTCTATCCACTCTGGCAGATCGCACTATGGGGAATGGGGCCGGGCGTGACCGTGGCAGGTCTCGGCGGCGCTCTCTTCGCGCTGCTTCGGCTTCACTCCAGAAGGCTAAGGAGCCGCTCCCTATACCTGGCCTGGACAGGTCTGGTGCTCCTGGCCTTTGGCAGTCTGTGGGTGAAGTTCCCGCGCTATATGCTGCCTCTCTATCCCTGGTTAGCGGCCTGGGCAGCTTTTGGCCTGCTAAGAGTGCGTAACGGCGTGGAACGGCGAGTTGCGATCGGTCTGGTGCTCAGTGTGACAGGGTTTATGGGGATGGCACAGGTTGGGGTATACCGGACGCCGCATCCGTGGCTGACAGCCTCTCGTTGGCTTTACGAACGGGTGCCTGAGCGCGGTGTGGTGGCTGTGGAGGCCTGGGAGCATCCGCTTCCGGTCCCCTTACCGGAGGCACGATCCTATGTCTTGTATCCCCTCTCGGTGTATGAGGCGGACACACCATCCGAGGTGGCTGCCGTGCAGCACACGCTCGATCAGGCTCACGTCTTGGTCATCGCCAGCAGGCGGGCGGTCAATGCTCTGGCGCGGCAACCAGATCGGTACGCCGACCTGCTATCTCTCTACGGCAAGGTGCTCGCTGAGTGGGAGGTGCATGTGTTTACCCGCTGCCCGGTTGTTGGGCCCTTTGCACTTACCGACGATCCACTGTCAGATGCAGCTCTACCCTCTCCAGGGGACACGCTGGCGGAACGCTGCGGCGTGCGCTGGGCGATACGATTGCCCCGACTCGATGAGAGCTTTCGCGTCTATGATGCGCCGCTGACTGTGGTAGCATTCAATCCTGGTGTCTCACCGTAGAGGGCATTGTGGCTCGTAGTTTTCACTGGTGGATCTGGGGATGGGGGCAAAATACCCGCGTGGGCAATGACCCGTGCAGGTACGTTTGTGTTGGTGCTCTTCCGTGATAGAATCGAGCACCGGAGTCGCTTATGACCTACTATGGCTATCCGCTTCTCATCGCCCTGGGCTTTGGCAGCGGCCTGTTGCTCCTCGGCCTGAGCTCCTGGATCCGTTCCTCAGTCCTGCGCAAGCTCCTGGTGGCTGTGGCACTCACATGCCTGCCATTGGCGTGGCTGCTTCATGCAATGACTGGAAGGATGGTGCTCTCAGCCTGGTCACCCAGTAGCGTCCTCGATGGATGGATTGTCCTGGAAATTGACAGGCCGATCTTCGGAGTTGTATTGCTCTCAAGTGCGGTCCTGGCTGCTGCAGCGTGGTTGCTGGCCTCAGAGCGGGGAAGCGTGGTGTCGCTCGCTGGCGTATTGGGCATCCTGCTCTGGAGCGTGGTATGGCTCTGCCTGGCATCGGGGTCTATCCTGACGTTGTTGGTCACGTGGACGGTTTTCGATGCGTTTTGGTTCCTTGGCCGGTTGATTGATCGCGTTGAGGGCGAGAAAGCACTGTGGGCCATCTCAGTGAATGGTGCGACCACAGTATTATTATGGGCGCTTTCGCTTTTCCTCGCACGTCGTGGTACAAGTAGCTTTTGGTGGCTCATGAAGCCCTCCTCACGTATGGTTGAATTGTTGCTGTTAGCTGCGGGCATGCGTTTGGGCTTCTATCCGTTTCATGTCGGGCGGGCGGAAGGGCCAGGGCAGTCTCGGCTGCTTGCCCTGGTGGGGCTTCTCCAACCGGCCACAGGGATGGCGCTGCTATACAGGATACTGCTTCTCCCCGGAGAGTTGACCCTCCCAACGTGGTTTTTGGTGTGGGGAGGTGTGTCGGCTATGTGGCTGGCGATCAAAGCCACAGGTGTGGAGGCCGCCCGGGCGCGTTATCTGGCAGGGTATGCATTGTTTCTGCTGGCGATCACTGGGGCCACAGCGCTGGAGGATCCTGCCTCCCTATTGTTGAGTCACAGTGTTTGGCTCGCTGGCATGGCGCTTGTGACGATGGCAAGGCCCTCCAACGCTGCCGTCTATCCGTTGAGATGGCCCACCCTTTGGGGGATCCTCTTGTTGATTGGAGCGCCGTTCTCACCGTTGTCACACGTCGTGTCACTTCCCGTCGTGGAAGGGATCTGGTGGCTTTGGGGGATTGCGGGGATGACCCTGGCGCTTGCCTGGGCTGCTGTGTTGGCCTCTGTGCGCCATGCTCCTCCCGGCGATGGACGCCCTCCATGGCCCCACCTCTGGCTTCCGCTCATAGCGGGTGTGCTCATCTTGATCCTCGTTCCCTGTGTCGCTGCGTGGTGGGGGATGGGAGTGCTACCGATCCGTGGGTATACGCCCTTGGCAGTCTGGATGACGGGCGTGGTCGTGGGAACGCTCCTCGCGGGTTGGGGGAGGGGCATGCTGGAGGGCTCCCATAGGGCGGCCTTGCTCATCGATCTCCTTGATCTTCAGTGGCTATATCGCGTGTTGTGGAATGGTACTCAGAACATGCTATCCGTCTTCCGTGCAGTTGGTGATGTGATGGAAGGAAGTGGCTCGGTGCTTTGGTCGGTTCTGATCCTGCTGTTGATCTGGATGGTGGCACGCGGGTTCTCATGACATTTATATCTTGGCTTGAGCGTTTTTCGCAGTTGGTGTCTCTGCCGGCAGCCTGGGGCATCTTTCTCACGGGCGGGGTCATCTACCTGATCACAGCCTGGCGAGTGCGTTTCCTCGCGCTGATCGTGCAATATCTTTTCGTCGGCATCCTCTTCCTGCGTGTCTTTGAGAACCGGCCTGAGATGGCGATGATGAAGATTATTGTGGGGTGGATGATTGCTGGCTCGCTGCTTCTCAGCGCCCGTGTGCGCACAGACGCACTGCGGGGAAAAGGAGGGATCACACGTCGCTGGGCCGCGAACCTGCCCTTTCGCGTGGTCATATTGGCTACCGCCACGGTGGTAGCTCAGCTTGTCGCTCAGCGGCTGGTGCTTCCATACGTAACCGATGAGCTCGGCCTCGCCTGCATCATGTTGTTTATTCTGGCGCTTCTTTTCTTTGGGACGGAAGAGAAGGACGCGAGCGCAGTCGGTGTTGGTGTTCTGAATTTACTCTCCGCTCTGGAGATCTTCTACCTGGCACAAGACCCAGGTCTGCTGGTAAGTGGCGTGCTCATGGTGGTGAACCTCTTGGTTGGGCTTGTCACCTCCTATCTCACAGTGACCGAGGTTGTCCAGTGATCATACCAGGGCCGCTCTTCATTGTCGGTGCGCTGCTGGCTGTGGCTGTAATATTGTTGTTGGTCAGGCGGTGGACGGGTGTGGCGGCATTCGTAGCGACGGTCACCAGTTCGGCTGTGGTGGTCCTTCTACTTGTTGTGCCACTAGACCAGGTCTTGCATCTTCCGTGGTTTGACGTCTTGCTCGAAGCTCCCCTCAACGTCCGGGGCCGTTTCCTTGTCATCGAGCCCGTCGATGTCCTGCCCATGGTGTTCATGGCTGCCACGAGCGCTCTACTGTCGATCCTGACATGGCGCTTGATGTTGCGCTCGAGTTTCTTCTCCGTGGCGATGGCCTCCCTTGCACTCCTGTTCGTTGCTCTGATGGTGGGACAGGTGGTGTTTGCCGCGTTGCTGATCGAGATGGCAGCGCTGCTTATGATTTTCCCGTTGCATGAGCCGGTCAGGATGCGCGATGGCACTACGTATGGTGGGGGAGTAAAAGGCGGCCTGCAATATATGGTCTATACAAGCCTGGCGTTGCCTGGCTTGATGATTGCTCAACTCTTGCTTGCGCAGTATGAGGTGCTGCCCGGTGAGAGAGGATTGTTACAGACGGCTACCCTGCTCTTTGTCTTCTCCTTTGGTGTCCTATTGGGTGCTGTCCCTTTTCAGGCGTGGCTGACGACGGTAACGGAAGATGGTTCACCCCCTGTGGTCACTTTCCTCTTCACGGTTTGCCTCGGGGCGGTTTGGTTTCTTCTGCTGGATTATCTTGAGTCCTACACGTGGTTGAGCGAGCAGGCGGCTTTCAGCACTCTGTTGACAGGTGTGGGGCTGCTCATGATGGTGTTTGGGGGGACGCTGGCCGCGGGACAACGACGGCTGGGCAGAATCGTGGGCTATGCGACGCTAGCCGACAACGGGGCGATGTTCGTCGCTCTGGGGACGCGTCGGGAAGCCGGTGTGACGGTAGCATTGTTGCTTTTGATGGCAAGGCCATTTGCTTTGGGATTGATGATGCTGGGCCTCGACGGATTGCGACGCCTGGGGCGTGGGGACGATGACGCTCGGCGATTGGGGGGTGGGGCCTGGCAAATGCCATGGCGTGCGTTGGCGTTCATGATGGGCGGTATGGCATTGGCGGGGTTCCCGCCGTCCTTGGGATTCGCGGCTCGTTGGGGGCTCTACAGGATCCTCATAAGTCAAGGGACTGCTCAAGCTCTTCTGGCGTTGCTCAGCGGCGTTGGGGTGATGATGGGTTTGGTCAATGCCGCCCGCTTGCTGCTGAGTCGACCCCAGGAGAGTGGGGAGATAGAGACGCAGGCTGATGATCCCCTGGTGCTTGCTTTTATCGTCGGGCTAGTTGTGGCTTTGACCGTATTGGGGTTGTTCCCACAACTTCTCAGCGGGGTTGCACTGGACGTCGCGCGGGGATTTACGTTTTACCAGCCATAGAAGGGAAGCTGTGTTGGCGAGGGGGCTTGTGGCGGGTGTTGGTAACAGGAGGACGAAGCTATGGTGTGGTATCCTGGTCCGCAGGCCCGGGCTTATGTAGAGCGCGATCAGCGTGTTGTGTCCCCTTCCTATACACGACCCTATCCCTTTGTAATGGCCAGAGGTCGGGGCACTGAAGTGTGGGATGTCGACGGACGTCGATATCTCGACTTCACCAGTGGGGTGGCGGTAACATCTACAGGACACAGTCACCCGCAGGTCGTAGCGGCGATCAAAGCGCAGGCGGAGCAGTTTCTTCATATGTCGGGCACCGACTTCTATTATCCAGTGCAGATTGAGTTAGCCGAATATCTGACCCGGATCGCGCCGATGTCAGGCCCGGTTAGCGTCTTCTTCGCCAACTCTGGGGCTGAAGCTGTGGAGGCAGCGGTCAAGCTGGCCCAGTTTGCGTCTCGGCGTCCGTACTTCATCGCTTTTTTCGGTGGCTTCCACGGGCGTACGTTGGGAGCTCTGGCATTTACAGCAAGCAAAACGGTACATCGCGCGGGGTTTGCCCCCTTCGCGCCTCCGGTCATCCATGTGCCGTATCCCGATCCTTATCGGCCCTTATTGTCAGGTTCTGCGCGCGCTGAGGGCGAAGCCGTGATCCGGTATCTGGAGGAGGTGGTCTTCACACATAAAGTTCCTCCGACCGAGGTCGCAGGAATCCTCATCGAGCCGATACAGGGAGAGGGTGGCTACATTGTTCCTCCTGCTGGTTTCTTCAGGGCTTTGCGCGAGCTATGTGACCGCCATGGTATCCTGCTGATTGTGGATGAGGTGCAGACAGGCGTGGGCCGTACCGGGTACTGGTTCGCTGTGCAGCATGAAGAAGTGGAGCCGGATATTGTCGCCGTCGCCAAGGGAATCGCGTCGGGTATGCCATTGGGGGTCATGCTGGCCCGTCGTGACCTGATGCAGTGGCCGGAGGGCGCCCACGCGAGTACATTCGGCGGAAATCCCGTTTCCTGTGCAGCAGCGTTGGCCACTTTGGACCTGATCGAGCATGGTATGATGCAGAACGCGCGCCTGCAGGGAGAGCTTATCCAGCAACGCTTGAATGCGATGATCCCTAGTCATCCTTCTATTGGGCTTGTGCGAGGGCGGGGATTGATGATTGGGGTGGAACTGGTGAGGGATCGAGAGAACAAGCGCAGGGCCCCGGAGCTCAGGGCCCGCCTTTTGGATGAAGCATTCCGTCGCGGCCTGTTGTTGCTTCCGGCCGGCCGTAGCGCGGTTCGTCTTGTCCCTCCCCTCAATGTTTCAACCGAGCATGTTGAGGAGGCCCTTGCTCTGTTTGATGAGGCCTTGAGTTGTGCGGAGGCTAAACTCTGAAGGCTGGCCGATGACTTCCAGGGGTGTCTGGAGGGGGATGCTCACCTATGTCAATTGATCTGTACGACTATCGGATTCGACAGCGAGACTATCTACTGAGTATTGCTCGCGCCATGGTCTCGCGTCTGAATCTGCGCGCGGTGCTGCGCCTGATTCTGCAGGCGGCCGTGGATATGTTGCAGGGCCAGGTAGGGCTGATTGCGCTCAAAAGCGACGATGGCGGATTCGATTTCTGGGCCAGCTATGGCCTGCCGCCTGCCCTGGTTGATGCCTTTCATCCCCTGGTGGATGATATCCCTGACATTGACCGCACCGAGGAGTTTGTCATCCCACAGCTTGCACAGAGACTCACCGCGGTTGCTGAGGATACAGGGCTGCTGCTGCGCCAGGTCGTGGCCCTGCCCATGGTGGCTGAGAGTCAGTTACTGGGTGTTGTATTGGTCTTCCGTTCCCATAGTGTGCGTTTCACGGCCGATGACCATCAGGTGTTGGCGAGTTTTGCAGATTATGCGGCCATCGCTGTGCATAACGCCAGGCTCTATGAAACGGTAGTCACCGAGCGACGGCGGCTCGACGCGCTGCTAGACGTTAGCGCAGATGGCATCATGGTGCTGAGCCCCGGCCTTCGTTTCGAGCGTTTCAACCGTGCTTTGGCGTCATTGAGCGGCTGGGCGATTGAGGAGGTGCTCGAGCGGCCTCACGAAGAGGTGATCGTGTGGGCCCAAAAGCGTTCGGCGTTTACCCTGGAGGACGCTGTGGCCCAGGGTTGGCCGACGGAGGAGGGGCAGACGTTGTACGTCGAGGGAGAGCTGTTGCGCCGCGATGGCACACGGGTACCTCTGGCGATCACGTATGCGCCCTTGATGACACGCCGCGGGCAGTTGCTGAACATCATTGGTATCGCGAGAGACATCACACGCTACCGAGAAGCAGATGCCTTGAAGGACACCTTCATCTCTGTGGTATCCCATGAGCTCAAGACACCCGTGGCCATTATCAAGGGGTATGCCGAAACTCTGCTCCGACCCGAGGCGCGGCGTAATCCTGCACTGGTCACTGAAATGCTTACGGACATCGTCCAGGAGGCGGATCGATTAGCCAGTCTGGTGGATGATCTGTTGGATGCGTCGCGGCTGCAGGCTGGGGGACTTCCCTCTGGAGAGATTGGAGATGTCGATCTGTCAGCTATTGCCCGACGGGTGGTCGAGCGTTACCAGAGCCAGACGGATCGTCATGTGTTGCGGTGTGAATTTCCAGAGGACTTCCCAACGATCCGTGGAGATCCCCGGCGCTTGGAGCAGGTGTTGGACAACCTGGTGTCCAACGCGGTGAAGTATTCCCCTCATGGCGGGACGATCATAGTGCGTGGTCAGGCCACGCCAACTGAGGTCGTGATCTCTGTCTCGGATGAGGGCGTGGGGATCCCCCTTGATGAACAGGAACGCATCTTTGACCGTTTCTACCGGATTGAGAATCCAGAGACCCGCGCTGTCTCAGGCACCGGCCTGGGTCTCTATCTGACCCGGGCGATTGTGGAGGCTCATGGGGGGCGATGCTGGGTGCAGAGCGCTCCAGGGCGAGGCTCCACGTTCTTCGTGGCCCTTCCTCGCCAGACGGACTTGGTCCTCTGGCGCAAGGAGAATCTGGTATAATGGTGGATGGTTAACTTAGTATTCTTGCCATGATGAGTATCTAGTGCACATGGTGACCGCGCTCTTGTCTGGCAGGAGGCGGTCGCTGTATGCGAGAGAAAAGAGAGTGAGGAGAATCTTATGCCATCACGATACCTGGCAACCGTTCAGTGTCCCTCCTGTGGCACACGCTTTCAGACTCCGGTGGAGCAGATTCTGGATGTGCGTGTTGACCCTTCAGTGAGGAGCCGCCTGTTGCGGGGCGCTGTCAACATGGTCGTGTGTCCCCGCTGTGGCACTGCGGCGGCACTGAACCTGCCCTTCATTTACCATGATCCGGAGAAAGAGGTTGCCTTGCTCTATCTCCCCGTCGAAACTGGTGCCAACGAAGTAGAGCGTCAGAAGGTTGCTGGCCGTTTGACGCGTCAGCTTATGGACGCCATGCCAGTGGAAGAACGGAAGGGGTATCTCCTGCAGCCAGAGACCTTCATCAACCTGGAAACTCTTATCAAGCGCGTGCTTGAGTTGGAGGGGATCTCTGAAGAGGATTTAGCCCGGAATCAGAGGCAGCAAGAGCTTGTTGCGAAGTTGTTGGAGGCGGAGAAAGAGGATTGGCCGCAATTGTTGGCGGAGAATGCTGAACTGGTGGACGAAGGGATTTTTGCATTCCTGGAGTACGTGCTGCAATTGGCCTCTGCCTCTGGGCAGGACACGGAGAAGCTTGAGGCGCTTCGCGACTATCTTGTGGAGGAGACCGAGTTGGGACGTAGGTTGGCGCGCCGTACTGAGGTGCTACGTCAGTTCGCGGACCAGCCCTCACAGGAGAGCCTTCTGGAGGCGCTCACGGACGCACCGGATGATGAGACCGTCGAGATGTTGGTCCAGAGTGGATTGCCTCTCATGGACTATCGTTTCTTCCAGCAGTTAGTCTCCAAGATCGAGGCAGCTTCTTCCACTGAGGAAAGGGAGCGGTTGCAGGCGCTACGACGTCGAATTCTGGACCTGCGCGATCAGCTTGTGCGGGCAGGGGAGGAGAGGTTGTCTGAGCGTGCGCGGCTACTGACGCGACTTGTGGCGAGCGAGGATCCCTATCGGTTGGCGAGTAGCCATCTCTCGGAGTTGGATGATCTGTTCTTCATGGTCCTCGGCGCTCAGCTCAGAGAAGCCCAGGATCGGGGTGACAGCGAAGCCATGAAGGCATTGCAGCGTCTCGCTGAAGCGGTCGAACGGGTAATCGAGAGCACCATGCCACCCGAGGTGGCATTGGCGCGACGCCTGATGGCAGCGACCAGTGACGAGGAGCTTCAGGCAGTCCTGGACGCAAATCGGGGGAAGTTGACGCCAGAGTTTCTGCAGTTCCTGGAGACGTTGGAACAGTCGCTGCGGGAGCAGGGTCAGGAGGATGGCGCTGAACGACTGGCCAAGATTCGAGCTCGTGCTCAAGGAATAGTATCCTCGGCAGAGGCTGCGCCATCTCAGCCAGAAACTCCTATCTCGAAGGGTGACTCAGAGGAGCGAACTCCCTCAGGGTTGATTATCGCGCGGCATTAGCCTCGAGTGGCTAGCTGCAGCCATGGCCCACAGCCCTCCCACCGCGATGTTGTGGGGGTGGCATTGTGAGATTTTCATGTTCTGCCTTCTTCTCCGGCCCAAGGATCAGGAGAGGGGCTTTGTGGAAGGAGTGTGCGCCGCGTCCATGACCTCCATCCTTCCCCAATAGTGGCAATGATGGCCTGAGTCCGCATGGATGTCCAGACCGGATCGTGCTAGAATAGAGGCGAGGACGGGCCCTCGAGTTAGGTCCCTGTTCTCGTCTCTTCTCGTAAGGTCTCAATTGCAGGAGTGTGCCTATGGCAGGTGAGAAGTTGGTCCTTATCGATGGTCATTCGTTGGCTTATCGAGCTTTCCATGCGCTACCACAGGAGATGAGCGCGCCTTCCGGCGAACCTACTAACGCTACATTTGGGTTCATGCAGATGCTGTTGACGGTGTTGGAACAGGAAAGGCCGGACTATGTGATCGTCACCTTTGATAAGGGTCCTTCCTTTCGTGTAGCGAAGTATGAGGCCTATAAAGCACATCGGGAGAAGATGCCGGAGGAGATGCATCAGCAGATGGAGCGTATCCGTGAACTGGTAGAGGCCTTTGGTATTCCCATCGTGGAGCTGGATGACTATGAGGCGGATGATCTCTTGGGCACACTCGCGAAGCAGGCCGCGGAACGGGGACTGGACGTGGTGATCGTGACCGGGGACCGCGACGCACTCCAGCTCGTTGACGAACACGTCACGGTGTTGACCTCCGGGCGAAGATTCTCAGATACAATCCGCTATACTTTGGATGGTGTGCGAGAGAAATATGGTCTGGAACCGAAGCAACTCATCGATTTGAAGGCGCTTATGGGGGATCGCTCGGACAATATCCCAGGTGTTAGAGGTGTAGGGGAAAAGGGTGCAGTTGCGCTGCTGAAGCAATATGGGACGCTGGACGAACTCTACGCTCATCTGGAGGACCTCTCGTCCCGTTATCGACGTGCTTTGGTGGCGGGACGGGAGGATGCGTACCTGAGCCGCGACCTGGCCACGATTGATCGCCATGCTCCTGTGGAGCTTGACCTGGAGTCAGCGCGTGTGGGGAAAGGGTTTGATCGGGACCGTGTGATGGCTCTGATGCGGGAACTGGGGTTCCGGTCTTTGGTCGCACGGATCCCCGTGTTAGGTGAGGCTTCGGAGGATAGACAGGGTCATCAGCTCTTGCTCTTTGAGCGAGAGGAGGAAGGCCGTGTGGCCTCTCGGTCCCTTGGGGAGTATGAGCCTGTGGTGGATGAAGCTCAGCTCCGTGACTTATGTGCTCGGCTCTCGACAGCGGCCGCCGTCGCTGTCGATACTGAGACCACCGGACTCGATGCGATGCGTGCAGAATTGGTCGGCATCTCGCTCACAGACGCTCCTCAGATGGGATGGTACCTGCCGCTGCTGGCGCCGGCGGTAGAGGGAGGACAGCGGCCCCTGGATCTTGAGACCATCCAGCGACACCTGGCTCCGATCCTGGCGAATGCGGAGATTGAGAAACGCGGGCACAATTTGAAGTACGACATGAAGGTGTTGGAGCGATTCGGCCTGCCTGTATCAGGTCAGCTTTTTGATACGATGGTCGCTGAGTGGATCCTCAACCCAGATGCGGCTCTAGGATTGAAGAGCCAGGCGTGGATACGCCTGGGGGTCCAGATGACGGAGATCACTGATCTCATTGGCAAGGGCCAGAATCAAACCACGATGGATCACGTGATGCTGGATACAGTGGTCCCCTATGCCTGCGCCGATGCAGATATCGCGTTCCGCCTGGCCGACATGCTTGAGCCAGAGCTGAGGGAACGTGAACAGTTGACGCTGTTCAGGGATCTGGAAATGCCGCTCTTGCACGTGCTCAAGGATATGGAACTTAGGGGGATCAAGGTCGATCTCGACTGGCTCCACAATCTCTCTGAAGAGCTCTCCCAGCGCCTGGCTGCGCTCGAGACACGCATCCACCAGCGGGCCGGGAGGACTTTCAATATCAATTCCACGCAGCAACTATCCCAGGTGTTGTTTGAGGATCTCGGGCTTCCGGCGCGAGGCATACGAAAGACGAAAAGCGGACACTACTCCACTCGGGCGAGTGTGCTAGAGGATCTGCGCGGGCTCCATCCTATTATTGACGACATCCTTGCCTATCGGGAGTTGGCGAAGCTGAAGTCAACCTATGTTGACGCTCTGCCCTCTCTGGTCAATCCGGAGACCGGGCGTGTGCATACCTCATACAATCCAACCGGGACAGTCACGGGGCGGATCTCCTCCACGAACCCCAATCTTCAGAACATCCCCATCCGCACCGAAGAGGGGCGCAGGGTCCGACGGGCCTTCGTTGCGGAGGACGGCTGCCTGTTGTTAAGCGCAGACTATTCCCAGGTCGAGCTGCGAGTGATGGCCCACATCTCAAAGGACCCTGCACTGATCGAGGCCTTCGAACGTGGCGAAGACATCCATGCTACTACGGCCGCAGCGATCTACCAGGTGCCTTTGGATGCCGTCACCTACGAAATGCGCAGCACGGCGAAGGCAGTGAACTTCGGACTCATCTACGGGCAGAGTGCATTTGGTCTTGCTCGGCAGCTTGATATTCCGGTGGAGCAGGCTCAGGCTTTCATTGATCGCTATTTCGAACGTTTTCCCCGCGTACGGGACTACATGCAGCGCATCCAGGCCGAGGCGGCCGAGAGAGGATACGTGGAGACTCTATTGCATCGGCGGCGTTACTTCCCGGAACTGCGAGAGGGAAGCCGCGCTTCCAGCAATCAGCGCCAGGCAGCCCTGCGGATGGCGATCAACATGCCCATCCAAGGGAGTGCCGCGGACATCATCAAGCTGGCGATGCTTCGTCTGCATCGTATGCTGCGTGAGCAGAACCTGGGAGGAAGGATGTTGCTCCAGGTCCATGATGAGGTAGTGTTGGAAGTGCCGGAAGGGGAGCTTGAGGAGACGAGCCGGGTCGTGCACGAGGCAATGGAGCATGCTCTTGAGTTGGAAGTGGCACTGAAGATCGATGTCGAGGTAGGACCTAACTGGCTTGATATGCATCCTGAATAATCACTCTTTCCCCTCCAACCAGGTCTCCAATGTTCGCCCGACAGCGGATAAGCTGCTGGGCGAAACTTTGTCTGGGGTGTCGTGGGTGGTGTGCCAGTAGGGATAGTCGAAATCGATGATATCGACGGCCGGGATGCCGCGCTGAATGAAGGGGAGGTGGTCGTCAAGGATGGCGTACCGATACTCGGTGATAAACACCTCGCTGAAGCCGAGCCCGGCGGCTGTTTCCCACAGGGCTGCGCTCAGGAGAGGGTCGGAATTGCGCTCCAGGTATATGTTGAGATCGGCGTCTCCGATCATGTCAATGATGATGGCGGCGTCTAGCGTGGGTTCGCCATTGCTTCCCCAGTGGTCAGCCATATAGGTTGACCCCACAATCCAGGGCCAACCATTCAGATCACCGCTGTCCTCGGCATCGAAAAAGGCCAGGTAGACTGTGTGCCCGGTGCGTGCGATGTCCAGGGTCCGGGCTAGTTCCAGCAGCACAGCGACGCCACTAGCTCCATCATTGGCACCGAGTACAGGTTGGTCGGTGGGCTCGCGGTCTGCCAGTGGACGGGTATCATAGTGCGCCCCCAGGAGGATGGCAGGGCCGTTACCCTGCCAGGCGAGGATATTGCGCACAGGTGTTCCCCGGTAAGTGAACGTTTGCGCGTCGACAGTCCAGCCCAACGAGCGCAGCGTCTCCACGATGAGATCGCCAGCGCGCCGGTGTGCCTCGGTCCCTGGGATGCGATACCCCAGGTCACACTGCTGAGTGACCCATGTATAGGCTTTGTCACCGTTGAAGTGGGCCGCTGGCTCCGGAGTTAGGGCTGGGCGAAGACATCCAGCGGCCAACGCGAGCAGCGCGAGCCACAACAGGAAGGGTTTCGTCTGTGTGGGATGGCCACTGGCGAAACTGCCGCCCATATCTCCGTGGGCCATGTCAGATCCGGGCCTCCTCAGCCTTATGGGCTGTTCGGTCGGGCCCCCGAGGCCCTCGCAAGCGGCTTGCCAGCACCTGTCGATAGGCGCGCACGCGCTGTGCGCGTAATGGCCTGCGATGTCCCAGAGTCCACTTGACGCCTTCAATGACGATCTGGGCCACGTATTGACCCAGGAGCCAGACGCGTAATAAGCTGGCTACGAGGCGCCCATGGTATTTGTATGCGTAATAGACTTTACTGGACTGGAAATAGATGTGGCGCTGAGCGACGACCTGGTCACTGCTCTTCCCACCGTAGTGCACCACTTCAGCCGCTGGCTCATAGGCGATCCGCCAGCCAGCCTCGCGGATCCTGCGGCACCAATCGAGTTCCTCGGAGTACATGAAGAACCCTTCGTCGAGTGGACCGACCTGATCGACAGTCTCTCGGCGGACCAGCATGGCAGCTCCGGTGACCCAGTCGACGTCCTGGGGCATGTCGTCCGGTCGGTCCTCCACGTAATACAGTGCCAAAGTTTTGCGTGGCAGCAGACCCTCCAGCCATGTGCTCTCGAGGAACAGGATAGGCAGGGTGGGGAAGCGACGACGCGAGGGCTGGATGGTGCCGTCCTCGTTGAGTAGCCGGGGCCCTACCAGTCCTATGTCAGGGTGCGTCTCCAGGTAGGCGACCAGCCGTCGCAGGGCTTGCGGCCTGACCCGGGTATCTGAGTTAAGCAGGAGGATATACTGTCCCCGGGCGATGGTCAGACCTTGGTTGTTGGCGGCTGCAAATCCGCGGTTCTCCCGATTGACTAGAAGCCGTACATCCTGTGTGCTGGTCCGCAGCATCTCGGGGGTACCATCGGTAGAGGCGTTGTCTACAACGATGATCTCCAGATCCTCTCGTGGTCCCTGCCAAGTCGCCTCCAGAGAGTCGATGGCCTGCAGCAGGAGCTCTCCCACGTTCCAACTCACGATGATGACGGACAAGCACGGGGATCTGGGCATCTCAGACATGGCGATGGACGGCGAAGTTCACGATCTCAGCAACTGCGGCCCGTTGGGGGGACTCAGGATAGCGCTGGATCAGGGTGAGGGCCTCCTCAGCGTGTGCGCGCGCACGAGCCATGGCCCGTTCTGGGGCATGCGATGCGCGGATGGCCTCGACGAGCGCGTGTATGGTGCTTTCATCGCTGTGACTTTCGAAGATGACACGTACCCGGTCATCGCCTGGGTGAGAGTTAATGTATTCCATGACGGGTAACGTGACAATGCCCTCTCGGAGATCAGAGCCTATTGGCTTACCCATGGTGCGGGGGTCTCCTACGAAGTCCAGCACATCGTCCGCGATCTGAAATGCCTGGCCCAGCAGGGCGCCGAAGCGATACGCCTGTTCCACGAGCTGATCGGCACAGCCGGCCAGAATGGGTCCCGATTGTGCGCACAGCGCGAATAGGGACCCAGTCTTGGCGAAGACCCTGGCATAATAGGTTTCAAGGGTTGGTAACCCTTGATGTCGCCCGAAGAGCTGCTCCAACTCACCGGTGCAGATAACCTCCAGGGTCTCCGCGAAGCGCTGGACGAGCAGGGGATTTTCGCTGCGGGCGATAAGCTTGGCGGCCAAAGCGAAGACGATGTCACCTGTGAGGACGGTCGCTGGCGTTGACCAGTGAGCGTTGAGTGTTTCAATGCCGCGGCGCGTTCGCGCGTGGTCGATGAGGTCATCATGCACCAGGGTCGCCGTGTGTAACATCTCCACGCCCGCAGCGGTTGTCAGTGCCTTGTCTGGATCGGCTTCACACATATGGGCGAAGAGCAGCACGATCGCTGGCCGCAGACGCTTCCCGCCCCCCATAACCAGGGCCTCAACCGCATCGCGCAGCGGTAAGGGAATGCTGCTGCACTCAGCAAGCATCAGATCTTGCACCACCGTCAGCTCATGGCCTAACAGACGACGATATTGAAGTGGCGTTTCGTTGTAACTCACAGTACATCCCCAAAGCGACGTTATGGCCCAAATTATACCGCAGATATCGGAGCCCGAAACGCACACAGTCGTCGTCACCGTTCACAATGTTCCCGATGCGATGATCGAACCGTCATGGGGGGCGTCGCCCCGCCATCCTCCCAGTGTGAGTCTGGAGGACGATGACAGAGCGTGGGCTCTTCATGCAGATCATAGTCCAAAGAGGCGAGAGGCGTTCAGTGTTGTCATGGTGGCGATCTCCGCCACAGGGGTCGTGCGGATCCGGGCCAAGGCCTCGGCCACCAGCCACAGGTAGGAAGGCTCATTGCGCTTGCCACGGTGAGGCGATGGTGTGAGGTAAGGTGCATCTGTCTCTAAGAGGATACGGTCGAGGGGCGCCTTTGCGGCAACCTCCTGAAGTCTTGAGGCCTTCTTGTAGGTGAGAGGGCCGTCGAGCCCTATAGAGAACCCCAACTCCAGAAAGGCCGAAAGCATGTCAGGTCCCGCAGCATAGGCGTGCAGTGTTCCTTTGGCCCTGGGATGGGCCGCTTTCCAGGCAACCAGGATGCGGTAGACGTCCTCATGAGCTTCCCGGTCGTGGATGATCACGGGTAGATCCAGTTCTGCCGCCAACGCCAACTGGGCTTCAAAAGCGGCTCTTTGTTCCTCTGGGGAGGGGCAGGGCCACTTTCTGTCTTCCACCCGCGGCCAATAGTAGTCCAGTCCAATCTCCCCGATCGCGACCACGTGAGGGCTGCGCGCCAGCGCGCGTAGTTTGTCCAGATCTCCCTGGGAGACGTTGAGTGCCTCTGTTGGATGAATGCCCACAGCGGCGTAGAGGCGGCAGGGTCCTCCATCGTGCCGCTCGGCCAACAGAACTGCGCTCTCGCTGTCACTCACATGGGTGCCTGGCACGATCACCGAGGTCACGTGGGCCTCGCCAGCTCGTGCCAAGACAGCCTCCAGATCCTCGGCGTAGCGGGGATGTTGCAGATGTGCATGTGTATCGATCAGAGTAGGATTCAATGCGCACCTCCTCGAGGTCACGTCTTGATTATACTGTAATGAGGTCCTCTGACACGAGATTC
>CAZHBB010000008.1:0-2782 GCA_964530185.1 uncultured Anaerolineales bacterium | reverse complement strand
AAATGCTCTCTTTGAGACGCACTCCTGCCCAATGCTTTGGAAAGAGGCGTCGAGCAGCGCGGTGTAAGCCCCGCAAGGGGGATCTCGAGCGCTAATGTTGCCTATAACGTAGCACTTATGTTTCTCTAATGTTCGTGTGTTATAATCGCGTAGCGATAAAAGTATCCAGCGAGTGCGGGATCAAAAGTACAACGTGTGGGCCGGAGCCGTGTGTTGGTTCCGTCAGGAGGACAGAGACTATGTTACCATGGTTTAATACGCAGGATCAAAATATAGAGGAATTAATCTCTCAGGTTCCTGAGGAGATTCCGATTCTTCCGCTGCGCAATACGGTGGCTTTTCCGTATATCGTGATGCCACTGGCAGTGGGGATTCCGCGCTCCATCAAGCTGATTGAGGAGTCGGACCAGACTGGCAGGATCATTGGTCTGGTCGCTATGAAGGACCCGGCGATCGAGGTCCCTGACTCGACACAGGTCTATGATGTGGGGACGGTGGCGATCATTCATCGCGTCATGAAGGCGGATGATGGGACACTGACCGTCTTTGTGCAGGGCCTGGAGCGGTTCCGTGTGGTGGAGTGGGTGGCCGAAGAGCCCTATCTGAAGGCGAAGATCGAGCTAATGCCAGATATCATTGAGGGCTCAGTGGTGGAGGAGGCTCTCCGGCGCAACTTGCTGGATATTGCAACACGCCTGGCAGAGCTGATCCCACAGTTCCCCGATGAGGCGGTCCGGTTCATCCAGCAGATTAGCGACCCGCGCCTGTTGGTCTACCTGATCGCGTCCAACATGCGCATCAGCATGGAGGATGCGCAGAAGCTGTTGGAGGCTGATCATCTCGCCGAGAAGATGCAGTTCCTGATCCGTGTGCTGACGCGCGAGTTGGAAGTGCGGGAGATTGGTCAGCAGATTCAGGAGAAGGCGAAAGAGGAGATCGAAAAGAACCAGCGTGAGTATTACCTCCGCCAGCAATTAGACGCGATCCGGCGGGAGTTGGGTGAGGATGACGAGGCCAGTCGAGAGGTCGAGGAATACCGCAAGAAGATCGAAGAGGCCGGGATGAGCGATGAGGCCAAAGAGGAAGCCTTGCGTGAGCTGTCCAGGCTGGAGAAGATGCCCCCACAGGCGGCTGAGTATTGGGTGATCAAGACCTATCTGGACTGGCTGACCTCGCTGCCCTGGCAAAAAATGACCGAGGACAATCTGGAGATCGCCAATGCGCGTAAGGTCTTGGATGAGGATCACTATGATCTGGAGGATGTGAAAGAGCGCATCCTGGAGTTTCTGGCGGTCCGCAAGCTGCGTGAGGAGCGCGGCCTGGACGAGGAGAGTGAGACAGACCTGCAAGGGCGTAGGATCGAGGGCATGGGGGCGATCCTGGCGCTCATTGGGCCACCGGGAGTCGGCAAGACCTCTTTGGGCCAGTCTATCGCCCGTGCGCTTGGTCGTAAGTTTACCCGGATGAGCCTGGGTGGTATGCGAGATGAAGCTGAGATCCGCGGGCATCGGCGCACCTACATCGGTGCGATGCCTGGGCGCATTATGCAGGCGATCAAGCGTGTAGGTGTGAAGAATCCGGTTTTCATGCTGGATGAAGTCGATAAGATTGGATCGGACTGGCGAGGGGATCCCTCTTCCGCGTTGCTGGAGGTTCTGGATCCTCAACAAAATCACGCGTTTCGGGATCACTACCTCGACGTCGACTTCGATCTGAGTCAGGTTCTGTTCATCTGTACAGCCAACACGACTGCCACGATCCCAGCCCCGTTGCTAGATCGTATGGAAGTGATCCAGATCGACGGTTATACCGAGTATGACAAGCTGCACATCGCGCGGCAGTATTTGGTGCCGCGACAGCTCAAGGTAAATGGCCTGCGGGAAGAGGAGATCGAGTTCACGGATGATGCGCTTCGCACTATGATCCGGGACTACACCCGCGAGGCAGGTGTGCGTCAACTAGAGCGCAGTATCGGTAAAGCATGTCGGAAGGTCGCGACTTTGATCGCAGAGGGTATCGCTGAGGATCTACCTATTGTGGTGGATCCGGATAAAGCGCGTGAGTACCTGGGGAAGCCGCGCTATCGTTTCGAGGCAGCGCTGAGAACTGAACGTCCTGGTGTCGCAACGGGGTTGGCCTGGACTCCAACTGGTGGTGAGGTGCTGTTCGTGGAAGCGGCGACGATGCCTGGGTCAGATGATCAGTTTATCCTGACTGGACAATTGGGCGACATCATGCGTGAATCCGCCCGGATCGCGTTGAGCTACGTGGAATCGCATGCTGAGGAGTTGGGGATCCGACTGGAGAAAGGTCACGGCAAGATCCATCTGCATGTCCCTGCTGGGGCCGTGCCTAAGGATGGTCCCTCAGCAGGCGTGACGATGGTGACCGCGTTGGTCTCGCTTTTGTCAGGTCGGCCTGTCGATCCCAACGTTGGTATGACGGGTGAGGTGACCCTGCAAGGGCAGGTGCTGCCGATCGGCGGGGTGAAGCTCAAGATCCTGGCCGCACATCGCGCTGGGCTGCGTAAGATCATCCTGCCCAAGCTCAACGAGGTTGACCTGGATGAGATCCCAGACCAGGTCAAGGAGGAGATGGAGTTCGTTCTCGTGGATGATGTGAAAGAGGTCTTAGAACATGCGCTCCTTCCACCCAAGGAGAAGCTAGAGTCTGAGGAGCCGGCGGAAGAACCTGAGGCCTCTGCTGAACCCGAGCCGGTGAGTGCCTGAGCTCGAATAGGCCATTAGCCATCGGCCCGTCCGGTCCGGCAGAGGACGGTAAG
>CAZHBB010000007.1:37661-57938 GCA_964530185.1 uncultured Anaerolineales bacterium | reverse complement strand
CTCACTGTATGCATGTTGATGGCACGACAAGTGATATCACGCAGCCGCCTCTGTTGGCCTGGGGGGTGTGGCAGACCTATACGCACCTTGGGGACCGTCAGCGCCTGCGCTATGCATTGCCACATCTGGAATCCTATCTGATGTGGAACCTCCAACACCGCGATCGCAACCATAACGATCTGTTGGAATGGCACATTGAGGCCTCACCCACCTGTCGCTCGGGTGAATCGGGCATGGACAACTCGCCGCGCTTCGACGAGGCACTCCTGTTGGATGCGGTGGACTTCAGCGCCTTTCAGGCGTTGGACATGCTGGCTGCGTCGCGGATTGCCGAAGCGCTCGGTGAACAGACCCGCGCGCGGGAGTGGCGCTCGCGCAGTGCGGTCATGGCCGCTCGGATCTATCAGTCGCTGTGGTCTGCAGGGGCGGGGATCTACTGTGATCGCCTGTTTGACGGGCGTCTCTCCCGGGTCAAGGCGGTCTCGGGGTTCTCTCCACTTCTGCTTCCCAGCATTCCCTCTGAGCACGTGACGGCTCTGGTGCAGCACCTGGGTAACCCGCGCACGTTTGGCGCAGTCTTCCCGATCCCCAGCGTGTCGCTGGATGATCCGGCATGGAGTACTGACATGTGGCGAGGCGCGACATGGATCAATTATGATTATCTTGTGGCTTTGGGCCTGATGCACCACGGGCGTCGAGAGGCTGCTGAGGGGCTGATCGAGACTATGCTGAGATATGTGAATATATATTACGAGCGCTACGGGGTGGTGTTTGAGTTCTATGACGCTCAGGATAAGATTCCTCCGCCCGCCTGTGATCGCAAGGGGCCCCATCGAGAGCCTTACGATATCCGGGTCAAGATGGATTCGATACGGGATTATCATTGGACAGCCGCCCTGGTGGTGGCATTTCTGACAAAGCAGTTGGGTTTACCGTGGGTGGACGAGGATGACTTGGTGGCATGAGGAGTCGGAAGATGGAAAAGCGTGTGCTGGGAAGGACGGGATTGGAGGTCTCACGTCTCGGTTTCGGTCTGGCGGAGATCGGATCCCTGGAGTTGGAGGACCTCGCGCAGGCAGCGCGGGTGCTAAACCTGGCGCTCGATCAGGGGATCAACTTCCTTGACACGGCAGCCTGTTATGGAAACAGCGAGGAGTTGATCGGCCGGACGGTGTCTCACCGACGCTCGGAGTATATTCTGGCGACTAAGGCGGGACATGTGGTGGAGGGCTATCAGGGAGAACCGTGGACGGCTCAGACGGTCCGTGACAGCATTGAGCGCAGTTTGAGGCGTCTGCGTACGGACTACCTCGATCTGGTGCAGCTTCATACATGTAGCGTTGAGGTGTTGGAGCGCGGCGAGGTGATCGAGGTGTTGCAGGAGGCCCAGCGTGCTGGCAAGGTCCGTTTCATCGGCTACAGCGGGGACAACGAAGCAGCACTGTGGGCCGTCAAGAGTGGCCTCTTTGACACCCTCCAGACGAGCTTCAATCTGGTGGATCAGAATGCGCGACTCTTCCTGTTTGAGCCGGCAAAGGCCCAGAACATGGGCATCATAGCCAAACGCCCCATCGCCAATGGCGCTTGGGGTGCCAAACGGGCTCCCAGCGAGTACGCGGCGGCCTATTTCGAGCGTGCGCAGGCCATGCAGTCGCTGGGCCCCATTGAGGGGGCTCCGGACAATGGGATTCTGTTGGCCCTGGGCTTCACGCTGGCTCACGATGCCGTTGACACGTGCATCGTTGGCACCCGGAACCCCGATCACCTGCTCCAGAATATTGAGTGGGTGCAGAGCGTCTTGCCTTTGTCAGCGTCTGTGGTGAAGGAGCTACATCGCCGCTTTGAGGCCCTCGCGGCAGATCGTGAGTGGGTACAGTTGAGCTGATGCGTTCGGGACAGCAGCATGTCCTGAGGAGGTGAGTCACTGTGAGTGAGATCGTCTATCGTTACACGGAAGTGGATCCCAAGGTCGAGGCCCAGGTGGATGCCTTACTGGCCCAGATGACGCTTGAGGAGAAGGTGGGCCAGATGAACCAGGTCGGCCCGCATTGGGGAGGTGCGGCCCTCGAGGACGCCATCCGCGCGGGTCAGGTGGGCTCACTGCTCAATGTCTGGGACGTGGCCCGGATCAACCATCTCCAGCGTGTCGCTGTGGAGGAATCGCGCCTGGGTATTCCCCTGCTTATCGGCACAGACGTCATCCATGGTTATCGTACGATCTTCCCTATCCCGCTGGCAGAGGCTTGCACGTGGGATCCGGAGTTGGTGGAGCGGGCCGCGCGTGCGGCGGCCGATGAAGCCGCCGCTTCTGGCACGGACTGGATCTTCGCGCCGATGGTGGACATCGCGCGTGACCCGCGCTGGGGCAGGGTTGCGGAGGGCTCTGGAGAGGACCCCTTTCTGGGGTGTCTCATGGCCGAGGCTCGGGTGCGGGGGTTCCAGGCCGCGGGGCTTGCGGGCGGCAGACGTATCGCAGCGTGCCCCAAGCACTATGTAGCGTATGGCGCTGCCGAGGGAGGCAAGGACTACAACACGGTCGATATCTCGGAGCGCACCCTGCGTGACATCTACCTGCCTCCGTTTAAGGCGGCGTTCGATGCCGGCGCGGGCACCGTGATGTCGTCGTTCAACGAGATCGGAGGTGTGCCCTCGTCAGCCAATGCTTTCATCCTGCGTCAGATCCTGCGTGACGAGTGGGGATGGGAAGGTGTGGTCTTGAGCGACTACGACGCCATCGGTGAGCTGATCCAGCACGGTGTGGCTGCGGATCTGCGGGAGGCAGCTCTGAAGGCTGTGCTTGCTGGTGAGGACATCGACATGATGAGCCACGCCTACAGTCAGCACCTCGTTGACCTGGTGCAAGAGGGAATGGTCCCCCTGGCGCGGGTGGATGAGGCAGTGCGGCGTGTCCTCCGTCTCAAGATCATGTTGGGACTCTTCGAGCATCCTTACACTGATGAGTTGCTCCAGGGGCAGGTGCTACTCCAGCCTGCTTACCAGGACCTGGCGTTAGAGATGGCCCGCAGGTCAATGGTCCTGCTTAGGAACGCCGGGGACCTGTTGCCTTTGTCCGAGGACATCCGCTCCATTGCGCTCATAGGGCCTCTGGCTGACGATCAGGAGGATCTTCTGGGATGTTGGGCCTGCGATGGTCGTCCAGAGGATGTGGAAACGGTCCTGATGGGTTTCCAGGCGGTGCTTCCCTCTGAGGTGGTGCTGACCCATGTGAAGGGGTGTGCAATCGAGGGGGATGAGGATCTGGATATAGCTGGAGCAGTGCGTGCAGCGCAACACGCACAGGCCGCTGTGTTGGTACTTGGGGAGAGCGCGATGATGAGTGGAGAGGCTCATTCGCGTGCTCACCTTGGCCTGCCCGGCCGACAGCAGGAGTTGTTGGAGGCGGTTGTGGCCACCGGACGACCAGTGGTGGTTGTGGTCATGAGCGGCAGGCCGCTAGTCCTGAGCTGGATGGCGGAGCATGTTCCGGCCATTCTGCTGGGGTGGCACGGTGGGATCAGGGCGGGTCGGGCCGTCGCCGAGATCCTGTTAGGGCGCGTCAGCCCGGCCGGTAGGCTGCCTATCAGCTTCCCGCGGGCTGAAGGGCAGATCCCTGTCTATTATGCCCACAAGAGCACTGGTCGCCCGGTCCATGAACGAGGCGTCATCCAGTTCAACCGCGAGCACAAATCCCAATACTTGGACGAATCGACCCTGCCGCTCTATGGTTTTGGCTATGGTCTCACCTATACGAGCTTCACTTACAGCGACCTGGAGGTTGAGACCCCTCAACTGGGCCTGGATGACACGGTGCGCGTCTCGGTGACGGTGACGAACACGGGTCAGCGTGCTGGCGAGGAGGTGGTCCAGCTCTATGTGCAAGATCTCGTTGGGGAGGTAACACGACCGGTGCGCGAATTGAAGGGGTTCACTCGGGTCTGGCTGGCGGTGGGAGAGAGCCGACGCGTTCGTCTCAGCGTGCCAGTTCAGGCATTGGGCTTCCACGGGCTTGACCTCAGATACCGGGTGGAGCCTGGGATGTTCCGGGTTTGGGTGGGGCCTAACGCCTATGAGGGGCTTGAGGGCACTTTCTCGGTAGTCGGCTAGAAGGAGGGAAGGTCTATGTCATGGCCTATTGAACGATACCTGAATGTGCGTCAGGCCTATGGTCCCAGTTTTGCCCCTGATGGCGAGCGGATCGCGTTTCTCTCCGATATCACGGGCGTGCCCCAGGTATGGGAGGTGTCGCTGGACTGGGAACGGCATCAACCCCTATGGCCGGATGCGGTGACCTTTGAGCGGGACCGGATCAGCGGGGTGGCCTACTGCCCGACAGCCGAGCGCTTGCTTTACGTGCAGGATGTCGGTGGCAATGAGCGACATCAGTTGTTTCTTCTTGAGAGGGCAGAGGCCCAAGTGGTGGGGTTGACTCAGGGCCATGAAGGTGCGATGCACTTGTGGGGGAACTGGTCGCCCGACGGCAGGCGTATCTGTTTCGCGGCCAATCGTCGTCACCCTGCCTTCTTCGACCTCTACATCCAGGAGGCGAGTGAGGACACCTTCGGTGGGGCAAGGTTGGTCTTTGAGAACGATAGCACAGGGTATCTGGCTCAGATGTCCTTCTCTCCGGATGGACGGCGTGTGATCGCGGTGCGCACGACCAGCTCCTTTGATCACGCGTTACTGGAGATCGATCTGGCCTCCGGACAGGCACGGGAAATTCTGGCATCCCCCGAACCGGGGCGCTTCAGTTGGGTGGCATATGACCCTTCGGGCACTGCCCTCTACCTGGTCACCGACCTGGATAGCGATGTCCTGCGCCTGTGTCGCCTGGATCTGCGCGATGGGAGTTTGGAGACTCTGGGGGATGAGGAGTGGGATTGCAGTGCCATGGCTCTGTCACCGGATGGGAGCCAGTTGGCGTACGCGATCAACCGGGACGGAGTGGACGAGCTCTTCCTGCTGGATCTGGAGCAGGGAGAGACGCGAGCAGTCCCAGACGTCCTGCCGAAGCCGGGTGTGCTTGTTGGGGGAGCACCTGTCTTCACTCCCAACGGTCGCGCTTTGGCCTGGGCCTATTCAAGCTCTGTGCGCACGACGGATATCTACGTGTGGGATCTTGATGGGAACGTGGTATGGGCTGCTACGCGGTCGTCCCACGGGGGGCTGCCAACCACTTCGTTTGTAGTGCCGGAGTTGGTCCACTATCCGACGTTCGACGAGGTGCGGCCCGGAGAGCGCCGCATGATCCCCGGCTGGTTCTATCGACCGGTGGACACGGAAGGCCCCGTGCCTGCTGTAGTGATGGTGCATGGCGGACCCGAAGGGCAGTTCCGACCGCAGTTTCATTTCCTCGTGCAGTATCTGCTCCATCATGGCTTTGCGGTCATGGCCCCCAATGTGCGCGGCTCCACGGGATATGGCAAGGCGTACAGCCATCTCGATGATGTGGAGAAACGAATGGATTCGGTGGCCGATCTGGCGTACGCTGCGCTGTGGTTGCAGAGCCAGCCAGGGATCGATGGGGAACGCATCGCCGTTTACGGTGGCAGCTATGGCGGGTTCATGGTGCTGGCAGCTCTCACCACCTATCCCAAGCTTTGGGCGGCTGGTGTTGATATCGTGGGCATCAGCAATCTGGCGACCTTTCTGGCGCACACCAGTGACTACCGTCGGGCCCATCGTGAGGCGGAGTACGGCAGCCTGACCCATGATCGATCCTTTCTGGAAAGCATCGCGCCCATCCACTATGTAGATCAGATCGAGGCACCTCTGATGGTCATCCATGGGCGCAATGATCCCCGTGTGCCGCTGAGCGAGGCAGAGCAGCTTGTCACTGCACTCAGACGACGTGGTGTGCCCGTGGAGTTCCTGGTGTTCGATGATGAGGGGCATGGGATTGTGAAGTTGAAGAATAAACTGGTCGCCTATCCCGCGGTTGTGGCATTTCTGAAGAGACATTTACTCTAACATATGGGGGTGACTCTAGTGGTGTACCAAGCAAAGGACAACCGTTATGATACGATGGTCTATCGGCGATGTGGCCGGAGTGGCCTGAAGCTGCCGGCCATCTCGCTGGGGCTATGGCACAACTTTGGTGGTGTGGACGTTTTTGAGAATGCGCGCGCGATATTGCTGCGTGCCTTCGACCTTGGTATCACGCATTTTGACCTGGCCAACAACTATGGGCCGCCAGCGGGCTCGGCTGAGGAGACGCTGGGCAGGGTGCTGGTGAAAGATCTCCATCCTTATCGCGATGAGCTTATCATCTCCACTAAAGCAGGCTATAAAATGTGGTCTGGTCCTTATGGGGAGTGGGGATCGCGTAAGTATCTCATCGCAAGCCTGGACCAGAGCCTGAAGCGCATGGGGCTGGATTACGTTGACATCTTCTACAGCCATCGTCCGGACCCTGAGACACCTCTTGAGGAGACTATGCAGGCATTGGACTACGCAGTACGCAGTGGGCGCGCGCTCTATGTGGGTATCTCGAACTACAACCCGGAGCAGACCCGCCGGGCGGCGGAGATCCTGGAATCTTTGGGGACGCCGTGTCTGATTCACCAACCCTCCTATAACATGTTCAATCGGTGGATCGAGGACGGGCTGCTGGACGTGCTGGAGGAGAAGGGGATTGGGGCGATCTGCTTCTCGCCCCTGGCGCAGGGGCTGCTGACGGACCGCTACCTCGGTGGCACGATCCCCGAGGACTCGCGAGCGGCAAAGCCCCATGGTTTCCTTCGTCCCTCGCATATCACCGAGGAGAAGCTGGCTAAGGTACGCAAGCTGCGTGATATCGCGACGGCGCGCGGCCAGACGATGGCGCAGATGGCGATCGCCTGGATCCTCCGTCACCCTGTGGTGACCTCTGCGCTGGTGGGGGCCAGCCGTGTCAGTCAGATCGAGGACAGCGCCGCTGCAGCACAGAACCTGACCTTCAGTGCTGAAGAGCTCGAAGCGATTGAGCGAATCCTTCGGGAGTGATTAGGTTTTATGTCTGAAGCATCAGGGCAAATCCCGCTGCGGGGAGGCACGCCGCGAGAGCGTTTCATAGCTGCGTTGGAGGGGCGCCCGTTGGTGGGCCGGGTGCCCCACTTTGAACTTGTCTTTTTCCTGACGATGGAGGCCTTCGGCAAGGTCCATCCGAGCCATCGCAGCTATCATCAGTGGATGCAGATGAGCGAGCATGAGCGGCAGTGCCATAGGGTAGATATGGCGGATCTGTACATCGCCACGGCCGAGCGTTATGAACACAGCGCGATCTTCCTTCATCCAAATCCCAACACTGAGGAAGAAACCCTGCGCCTGATCGATTTGGTGAGGGAACGGAGTGGAGATCGTTACTTTCTGATGTTGCATGGCGATGCAACGTTCAGTATCCCCGATGGGGATCACATGGCGGCATTTGCCTACCGCATGGTCGACGATCCGGAGGGCCTGAAGCGGGAGGCTGCGAGGAGGGTCGATGAAACCCTGGCCCGTGCGGAGCGCATCTGGAAGCATGGTGGGCTCGATGGGTTCGCTTTATGTAGCGACTACTGTTTCAATACAGGCCCCTTTCTCAGCCCATCCCAGTTTTCTGAGTTCGTTGCCCCCTATCTCAGTCGTCTCATAGCAGGCTATAGGGCCTTGGGGTTCTACACCATCAAGCACACAGACGGCAACATCATGCCGATTCTGGATCAATTGATTCAGGCCAATCCTCATGCGCTCCACTCGTTGGACCCCCAGGGCGGAGTGGACATTGCCGAGGTCAAGCGAATCTGTGGCGATGCCCTCTGTCTGATCGGCAATGTCAACTGTGGCCTGATGGACACGGGAACGGATGCTGAGGTCATCGCCTCCGCCCGCTATGCCCTGAGGCATGGCATGCCCGACGGACGCTATATCTTCTCTACGAGCAACTGTGTGTATACCGGCATGCGATTGGAGCGCTATGAGCTGATCCTGGATGTGTGGAGGCGAGAGGGTAACTACGCAGGGCCATCAGATTCATAATCACTGGAGGAACAAATCATGACGGAGCAAGGTCTTGGGACCCACGTGGTGACCCAAATTGCGGTAGTCGTGAAGGATATTGAACGGGCCATTGACGCATACAGTCGTATTCTGGGGCTGCCGAAGCCGGAGGTGAGAGTCACCGATCCGAAACAGGCCCGTGGCACCTATCGGGGGAAGCCCACCGATGCTGCGGCCAAGCTCGCCTTCTTCAATCTGGGCCAGGTCACACTCGAACTCATCGAGCCTCTGGGGGGCGATAGCGTCTGGCAAGAGGTCCTGGATGAGAAAGGGGAAGGATTTCACCATATAGCTTTCCAGGTGAAGGACACGCCCAAAGTGACAGCTTTCCTGGAGGAACAGGGGATCCCGGTGATCCAACAGGGACATTACACGGGCGGTATGTACACTTACGTTGATAGTGAACCCGTCTTGGGGATCATGCTCGAGTTGCTGGAGAACTCTGAGTGAGATACGAGAGGTTAAGATGCGAGAGGTACAACGTGTGAGTTCGTCGCGGCCTGATTGGGATGATCCCTTGGTCATATCAAGAGACCGAGAACCCCCTCATGTTTCGCTTGTTCCCTATCGGTCGCGGCTAGCAGCTCGGGAACGGGATCTGAGAGGGGCTTATCTACACATTCTCAACGGATCGTGGCGCTTCTGCTGGTACCATAGCCCAGGAGCTGTCGACGAGAGTTTCCCGTCGATGGACTATGATGATACAGACTGGGACCTCGTTGCGGTGCCCGGTAATTGGCAGATGCAGGGCTATGGCAGGCCGATCTATACCAATGTCCGCTATCCTTTCCCCATTGACTCGCGGTTTGCACAGGCATTCAGTCAGATGCATCGCTCGGGCAAGATATCTGAGCGGGCATTGCCGGAGGAAGCGCTCCACTATCCACTCGTTGTGCCGCATGAGGATAATCCCACGGGGTGCTATCGTACATCCTTTGAGGTACCCGCGACGTGGGCGGGGCGGCAGGTTTTCATCCGCTTCGAAGGGGTGGATTCCGGCTTCCATCTCTGGGTAAATGGGCATCAGGTGGGGTACAGCCAGGGTAGCAGGTTGCCCGCTGAGTTCAACATCACACGATATCTCCATGAGGGAAGCAATACGCTGGCGGTTGAGGTCTACCGATGGACTGATGGGTCCTATCTCGAAGACCAAGACTATTGGCGGCTCAGCGGGATCTATCGCGATGTTATGCTCTGGTCCGTGCCTGATGTTCATCTCTGGGACTTCGGTGTGGTGACGGCACTGG
The DNA here is from genome assembly GCA_964530185.1 of uncultured Anaerolineales bacterium. Taxonomy (GTDB): domain Bacteria; phylum Chloroflexota; class Anaerolineae; order B4-G1; family SLSP01; genus PWVB01. The sequence continues at coordinate 48,675 of CAZHBB010000007.1, read as the reverse complement.
ACCAAGACTACCGCGACGCGGAGCTGCAGATTCAGGTTGCTGTGCGCAACTTGGGCCGTGAGTTGGGTTCTGGATACCAGGTTGCGTTCGAGCTGTACGATCGCGAGGGACGGCTTGTGAGCCAGGGTGACGCACCGGTACCCGAGATCGCTCATGGGGGCATCGAGCGGGTGACGCTACGAGGTACTGTACAGGACCCGGCGAAATGGTCCGCTGAACACCCGGTGCTCTATGACCTGGTGCTCTGGTTGAGCGACCGCCAGGGGACGGTGCGGCATGTAGAAAGCACTCGGGTTGGGTTCCGCACAGTCGAGCTGAAGGACGGGCAGATCCTGGTTAATGGGGTGCCTGTTCGTATCCAGGGCGTCAATCGCCACGAGCATGATCCTGTCACCGGTCATACGGTCTCGGTCTCCTCGATGGTTCAGGATATCCGTTTGATGAAGCTGTTCAACATCAACGCTGTGCGGACCTGTCATTACCCGGATGACCCACGCTGGTACGATCTGTGCGACGAATATGGCCTCTATGTGCTGGATGAGGCCAATATCGAGTCCCATGGGGTCTGGGACCGTCCGGCGAAGGACCCAGCATGGCAGGAGGCCTTTCTGGATCGCGTGCAGCGGATGGTCGCGCGCGATCGAAACCACCCGTCCGTCATCGGCTGGTCTCTGGGCAATGAGGCCGGGTACGGTCCCAATTTCCGGACCTGCGCGGAGTGGGTGCATGCGCATGATCCGACGCGTTTCGTGCACTATCATCCGGCCTATGATGAGCCTGAGGTTGATGTGATCTCGCTGATGTATCCTACAGTTGAAAGCCTGGCTGCGCATGCCGCGGACAAGGACGAGCAACGGCCGGTGATCATGTGTGAGTACGCCCATGCCATGGGCAATAGCCCTGGAGCGCTCAAGGAATACTGGGACATCATCAATGCATATCCACGGGCCGTGGGAGGATTCGTCTGGGACTGGGTGGATCAGGGGATCCTGCAGAAGACAGAGGACGGCACACCGTGGTATGCCTATGGTGGTGACTTCGGCGATGAGCCCAACGATGGGAACTTCTGTATCAATGGCCTGATCTGGCCGGACCGCGTGCCCCATCCGTCTCTATGGGAGTACAAGAAGGTCTTGGAGCCAGTCGAGGTGACACCGCTCGACTTGCACGAGGGGCATCTGCGGGTCTCCAACCGCTACGCTTTCACCGATCTAAGCGGGTTGGCTATCTCATGGTCGGTAATGTGCAACGGGCGGGTGTTGGAGTCTGGGGTTTTGTCCCCTCTTACGACTCCGCCTGGGCGGGATGAGACCATTCGTGTGCCCTATACTTTGCCAGAGCCACAGGAGGGACGCTCCGAGGTCTGGCTGAGGCTCAGCTTCAGGACGAGAGAGGCCACTTCCCTGTTGCCCCAGGGACACGAGGTCGCCTGGGCTCAGTTCAGACTGCCAGTTGAGACTCGACCCACGGCGGTCAGTTGTGGCGAGATGCCAGGATTGGCTCTCGACGATGCCAACGGATATCTATGGATCCAGGGACGGGATTTCCGACTGGGTTTCAGCCGGGAGACTGGTCGACTGACCCACTGGACCTGTGCGGGACGTTCACTGCTTGTCGAGGGCCCTGTGCTTAGCCTCTGGCGGGCGCCCACGGACAATGATGCCCGCTCAATGGCGTCGCTGTGGGAGGAAGCCGGGCTCGATCGGCTGGAGGAACATCTCCTGACGCTGGATGCTGAGCAGATCACACCCTATCTGGTGCAGGTGGATGCTTCCATGGCGACGAGCGTGCCTGGTGTCGTGACCCGCTATCGCTACTCGGTCTATGGGACCGGTGATGTGCAGGTGGAGCACCATGTAGACATCAGCGAGGATCTGCCTCCTTTGGCCCGGCTTGGGGTGAGGATGGTGTTGCCGCAGACCTGCGAGAGGTTCACCTGGTACGGACGCGGCCCCCATGAGAGCTACGTCGATCGCAAGCAGGGCGCGGCTGTGGGGGTTTATCGCAGCACGGTCCGGCGGGAGTATGTGCCTTATGTCAAGCCCCAGGAGTTCGGCAACAAGACGGATGTCCGTTGGGCGGCGCTGCAGGATGACGAGGGACACGGGATCCTGGTCGTGGGCATGCCTATCCTGGAAGTCAGTGCGCATCATATTGCCGCACAGGCATTAGCGAGAGCCGCCCACACCTATGAACTGAACTGGCAGCCGGACATCGTGCTGAATATTGACTTGGCGCAGTCTGGCCTTGGCAGTGCAAGCTGCGGCCCTGGGGTGTTGCCTCAGTATCAGCTCACGGCACGGGCCTATCATTACAGCTTCTGCCTCCACCCGCTGCGTCCGGGGGAGGATTGCGACCATGTGGCCTCTCTTCGCTATCCGTGACTCTCATCATAGCCTTGTAGGAACCTTGTGAGAAGAGTGTGTGAGGTAGAGCATGGCAGATCAACCGAACTTTGTCCTGATCATGACGGATACCCAAGCCACAAACATTGTGGGGACCTACGGGCATCCTGAGCTACGGACCCCGAACATCGACGCGCTCGCCCGCCGGGGGATCAAGTTTGAGCGTGCCTATTCGACCTGTCCCCTCTGTACGCCTGCCCGGGCGGCGCTCTTCAGCGGGATCTATTCCCATACGGCTGGCGCGTGGACCAACAACCTTCCGTTGGGTAGTAACATCAAGACCATGGGGCAGCGATTTAGGGATCGAGGCTATCACACGGCCTACGTGGGGAAATGGCACCTAGATGGCCACGACTACTTCGGGACCGGGATCTGCCCTGATGGGTGGGATCCAGCCTATTGGTACGATGGCCGATGCTACCTGGGTGAGCTGACCGAGGAGGAGATCCACCTGTGGCGCCAGGGGCTTAACTCGCTCGAGGATCTGCGGGCCCATAACATCCGGGCTGAGTTCACCTGGGCTCACCGTGTCAGTGATCGGGCGATTGACTTCCTGCAGCGGCGTGAGGATCGGCCTTTTGTGTTGGTCGTGTCGTATGACGAGCCTCATCATCCGTTTACAGCACCACCGGACTATGTGGAAATGTTCCAGGAGTACGATTATCCCATTGGGCCGGCGGCGTTTGATTCCCTGGAGGGAAAACCAGCGCATCACCGGGAGTGGGCGGCCTCGATGGATGTTGCGCGACGTGTCAGGAACGGGACGATCCGCCATCCTATGTACTTCGGGTGTAACAGTTTTGTGGATGCGGAGATTGGACGAGTGATTGATGCCGTGCATGCCCTGGCGCCTGCCAACACCTACATCATTTTCACCTCGGACCACGGAGATATGTTGGGGGCACATCAACTGATGGGCAAAGGGCCTGCGATGTATGAGGAGATCACGCATATCCCTCTGATCATTGAGCCTCCGGGTGGGGACGTCGGACGCAGTGTCTCTACGCTGGTGACGCATGTGGATCTGCTCCCCACCATGCTGGAGTTGGCCGGCCTGGATGTCCCACCGATCCTGGAGGGCGAGAGCTTGGTGCCACAGCTACAGGGTGAGGAGGATGCGGACCGGGCGGCCATCATGGAGTTCCATCGCTATGAGATAGAGCACGACTCATGGGGAGGTTTCCTGCCGGTGCGGGCTATTGTCGCCGGAGGTTATAAGCTGGTGATCAACCTCCTGCACACGGACGAGCTATACGACCTGGAGCATGATCGGGGTGAGCTCCACAACCTCATCGAAGACCCTGCCCTGGCCGATGTCCGCAACGCACTGCACGATCGACTCCTGGATTGGATGTATGAAAAGCGTGATCCTTTCCGCGGTCCGGTATGGGAGCGCCGTCCATGGCGTAGGAGTCGACGTCTCCAGTGGCGGGGCCAGTTCAGACCGCGTCCTGCGGATGGCTATGCCCCCGAGGTCCGTTACTATGATACGGGGATGCCCGCTCAGGGTGTCAAGGTTGAGTTCGGTTCCAAGAAGTGAGTTGAGTGAGGAGGACGATGATGTCAGAGTCAGGGTTTGTCATCAGTGCGTTCGGCGATGAGATTGATCCGGATCTCACGAAGCAACTTGCGACGCTTGAGGCGCTCGATATCCACCATCTTGACCTGCGGGGGGCGTGGGGTAAGAATGTCCTGTTCATGGATGATGACGATCTGGAGGAGGTGCGACGTCTGTGCGCCTCCTATGGCATTGGTGTGGCCTGCATCGGCAGCCCCATTGGAAAGTCACCTATCATGGATCCCATCGAACAGGAGATGAGCCATCTGCGTCGAATATTCCGGGCAGGCGAGATCGTCGGCTGCCGGCGCATCCGGATCTTCTCTTTCTATCCGCCAGACACAAGCTCGAATGCGCATTATGATCAGTATGTCCCACGCTCCATCGAACGCCTTCAGAAGTTGACGGATCTGGCAGGCCGGGAGGGCTTTACCCTGCTGCTGGAAAATGAGAAAGGGATCGTAAGCGATACCCTGGCGCGTTGTAAGGCGGTGGTGGAGGCCATCGACAGTCCCCATTTGCGCTTCCTGTGGGATTCGGCCAATTTCGTCCAGGTGGGGGAGTCTCAGGTGGTAGAGCGCGGCTGGCCCATGCTGGGGGAGTTCATCGGCTATGTCCATATCAAGGATGCCGTTCTCAGCGATGGACACGTTGTGCCGGCTGGTGAGGGTGATGGGCAGATCCCGCTGTTGCTCTCGCGCCTAAAGGAGCGCGGGTACCGGGGGGTTCTGGCTCTCGAACCGCACCTAAAGATCGCAGGCCATAGCACAGGGTTCAGTGGGGCTGATGGGATGCGCGTCGCGGCTGCCGCGCTTCGCAAAGTTATGGCGGAAGTTGGGTGCGTGGAACTATCGGAGCTATGAGATCAGAAAGTGTCGCACGTGGGCGGGTCCTGGAGATAGCGCTCGAGAGCGCTTTGACCTACCAGGACCCGTTCTGGGATGTGGACATCCAGGTCGAATTCACCGGGCCATCAGGCCAGCAGAGAGTCGTCGATGCGTTTTGGGATGGCGGCACGGTATGGCGCGTCAGGTTTGCTCCCAACGAGCCTGGTGCATGGCGTTGGGAGACGGTGTGCTCGCGCTCAGATGACACCGGCCTGCACGCCCGAGAGGGGACCTTTGAATGCTATCCCTACCACGGCTCAAACCCTCTCTATCGCCATGGCCAACTGCGATTGGCCGAAAATCGCCGTTATCTGGCGTGGGAGGATGGGACGCCGTTCTTCTGGATGGGTGACACAGCATGGAACGGTGTGTTGCGCGCCACGGCGGAGGATTGGGACCGCTACCTCACGCAGAGGGTAGCCCAAGGGTTCACCGTGATTCAATTCGTGTGCACCCAATGGAGGGGTGCTAACCGGGTGTTGGGCAATGAGCGGGCGTTCAGTAAGGGCGAGCGCATCCGGCTGCATCCGGAGTTCTTCCAGCGGCGAGATGCGAAGGTCGCGGCGGTCAATGCCCACGGATTGGTGGCGGCCCCTGTGATGCTTTGGGCTTTGACCCCGGAGGACCCGGGTGAAGCCCTCCCGGAGGTGGACGCCATCCGTCTTGCCCGCTACCTGGCTGCCCGCTGGGGAGCCTATCAGGTCGTCTGGATCCTCGGTGGAGATGGTCATTATTTGGGTGAGCATACCGAGCGGTGGTGTCGCATCGGACGCGCTGTGTTCGGCGGAGAGCGGGACCGTCTCATCACGATGCATCCCTGCGGGCAGAGTTGGGTGGGCGATGCCTTCCGCGGCGAGCCCTGGTATGACATCATTGGATATCAGAGTGGTCACGGGAGTTCCGATGAGCACTTGCGTTGGTTGGTGATGGGACCTCCGGCGACGCAATGGGATCGAGAGCCCGCGTTGCCTGTCATCAACCTGGAGCCCAACTACGAGATGCACCCGTCCTATCATGAATCGCGAGCGTTCACGGACTACGAGGTGCGCCGGGCGGCCTATTGGAGTCTGTTGGTGTCGCCGACCGCTGGTGTGACCTACGGCGTGAACCCTATCTGGGTCTGGGCGGCGCAGGAGGAGGTGCCGGAGGGCCATCAGGTTATTGGGCCTGTGGCTCCCTGGCGTGTCGGGCTTGCGACGCCTGGGGTACAGAGCATGCGCGTGCTGCGTGAGTTCTTCAACGTGTTGCCCTGGTGGCAATTGCGACCTGCGCCTGAGATGTTGGCGGCTCAGCCTGGTGAGGAAGATCCGCGACGTTTCGTCGCTGCGGCGAGGACAGAGGATGGGCTACTGGGGGTGATCTATGTGCCCGTGGCCTCGTCGGTAGTACTGCGCCGTGAGGCGATGCCTGATGGCTCGTATCGCTGGTTTGATCCCCGCCGGGGTGTATGGGGAGAGCCCAGTCTACTTACCGGTGGGAAGAACACCTTTACCCCGCCCGGTGACGGCGACTGGCTGCTTTGTCTGGGCATGGTAGATCGACTCGATTCCGCCAGGGTGGAGGGATGAGCCATGAGGATGGACGCCATGCGGCTATGTGGGGAGTGAGACAGCACCTGCTGGAGTAGAGAGCCTGAGGAGGTGTGTCAGGCTGTCTGTGCCCCTTCTTGAGGGGCCGCAACACCCATGATGGTGTGAGCGTTGTAGCGAGGAAGTAGGGATCGTTGCGGCTCCCTCAGACGGCACGATTTACGCTTTCACGTCCACCACCCGGCCCTGTTGCGCCGACTCCACGATCGCACAGACGACCTGAGTCTGCCTGAGGCCGTCTATGCCCGTGGGGAGGGGACCATAGCTTGCCCAGGATGAAGGGGTGAGGGTATTCTCCAGGACACTGTCGATGAAGCCTCGGGCCACCCGCCACCAATCCTCGGGCAGTGTGAGGGCCTCCAGCCCGTATTTCAGCTCGCCTCCTCCTGCCTTGAGTGCCCCGGCTGTGGGATCGGGGCGGTGGAGCAGGGCACGGACATTGATGCCCTCCTTCAACAGATGTTCCTGGTGGGCCAGGAGATCCTCGGGTGTCATTTGATCGCTCACGTTTGCGCGCCACCCTGCGACCTCGCCAAACCCTGGCCGTTTGATATGGGTGAGTGTTCCCTCTGATCCAGAGAAAGACAACGAGAACTCGACCAGGCCGTCAATGTGCTTGATCCATTCTGCCTTGATCCGGAACCGGGCGCCATTGTCGAAGCTCAGGAGGGCATCGTAAAGGTCGGGTGTGTACCCCAGGACCCTGCGCTGGGTGATCGCATAGACCTCATTGACCTCCGCGCCGAGGACCCATCGCAGGTAGTCGACCACGTGGCTGAGGAGAAAGTGCGCCGGGGAGGAGCCTGCTGCCCACATCTTGCTCCTGGGTCCCCACATACGTGTGGGGACCACGATATTGTCGTCCAGGTTGATGTCCCCATAGACGATCTTGCCCAGCAGTCCCCGTCGAATGACATAATATGTTGCGCGGTCCAATGCTGAGCCCCGGTTGGAGAAATTCACGAAGATGCGCGCCCCGGCACTCTCCGCGGCGTCGAGCATGACCTCTGCATCTTCCACTGTGGTGGCCATTGGTTTCTCCTGGATAATGGTGGGAACACCCGCTTTGATGGCCGCTAAGACAGGCTCTTTGTGGAAGGGGTCAGGCGTGGCGATGGCGATTAGATCGAACCTCTGTTCTTTGAGCATGAGTTTGAAGTCGGTGTATGGGCGGGCCTCGACTTCACCTGCGAGCTGATGGGCTCGCTCGCTGTCGATGTCGCACACGGCTGTCACTGTGACCTCTGGCTGCTGGTGCAGGAATCGGGCGTGTTGACTGCCCAGAATACCCAGACCGATAACCCCTGCTTTTAGCTGCGCTCCCATTGTTCACCTCCTCGGGCTACGTGTCCATGACAATACAGGGTCGTCTCGCCGGCCGCTCGGTGACCTGCGGCCCAAATTGTAGACCATCTGGCACGATTGCCACTTGCCGGGCTTGAGTCACGGTACATCGTACCGAAGGCGATATGGCTTTCCAAAAGAAAAGCGTGTCGAGCTGTGCCAAGCGGAGCAGGTAGCGAAAGGCGTTGCCGTCCGCGACTCGTTGTATGCCGGCATTCGGGGGTAGGGCGACATTGATGTCGCCCTACCCCCGGCATCCTCGAGCACTTCCCGCAAGACACGGTCGCTCTGGGTGACGTGGCTCTTCCCACATTAATTACACAAGAGATCGGCTCTGCCCTTCGGCACGATTATCCTTTGTTCAACACAGATTCAACGTCTCGCTCAGCGGTCACTGCTCCTTGCGACGTCCTGAGCTGAGGGCGGCGTCACGGAGGCGCCCGTGTCGGGCCTGTCCTACCCCAGATGCTCGCGCGCGCTGATGTTTCACATACTTACACCACACGACTATAATCGGGTAGGATCTGGTAGCGGCGTGGATATGCCCCAGGACAGCGGGGCATGGCACGGGCTGTTGGAGTTGACGGTCTGAACCTATGGAGGGCATGTATGGTTGATCATCCGAGTCAGGAGGAACTGAGGGAAGTTCGCGGACAAATGTGGGAGCATTTGACTCAGGGCATTATGCCCTTTTGGACGGCGCGCGCTGTTGACACCTGCTATGGGGGGTATCTGACGTGCTTCGACGCCGAGGGTAATCTGATCGAGGAGGACACAGATAAGTACATTGTGACCCAGACCCGTCTAATTTGGGCCTTCTCGCTGTTCCACACCATAGATCCTCAGGGTACACCCTACCTGGAGTATGCGCGCCAGGGGGTGGATTTCTTCCTCAAGTCTTTCTGGGACCCTGAACAGGGTGGATGGTACTGGAAGGTAGCACGTGACGGCAGCCTGGTGGATGCTGGAAAGGTCGTGTATGGTCAGAGCTTCGCGATCTACGCGCTGGCGACCTACACGCAGGCTACTGGCGATCCCCAGGGTCTGGACTACGCTGACCGCACCTTTGACCTCCTGCAGCGCTACTGTGCTGATGTTGCGCGGGGTGGCTATTATGAGAACCTCGAGCCAGACTGGCAACTCTCGCCTGGCGGATACTGTGCGGGCGACAGGAAGTCGCTGGACATTCACATGCACCTGCTGGAGGCTTTCACAGTGTTGGCTCAGGTCTCTGGGAAGGAAGTCCATCGTCGACGGCTCGAGGAGGTGATCCAGGTGATCCTGGATCATATGATCGACTGGGAGAATGGCTGCGGCGGCAATCAGTATGATCTCGCCTTCAACCCCCTGCCTGCCATTGCGATCCGCCGCACCTGGAATGCCGACCGTGAGGGGGCCTCTGTGGAAGCCCCGCTGGATACCACCTCCTATGGCCACAACGTCGAGCTGGCATGGCTACTGAGGCGTGCAGACGAGGTCCTGGGTAAGCCGCCGGATGCTCACCGAGATCTGGTGACAAGACTCGTCGACCATGCACTGCGCTATGGCATGGACTGGGACCGTGGTGGTGTCTATCGGGATGGACCTCATGCCGGGCCTGCGCTGGTGAGGGATAAGGAGTTCTGGCAGAACGCCGAGGTACTGGTGGGGTTCCTTGATGCTTTCGAACTGACGGGGGACACGCGGTATTGGGAGGCGTTCAGGCTGACCTGGGATTTTGTGCGTCGGTTCATGATCAACCATGACCTTGGTGAATGGATGACGTTGGTGGATGAGAAAGGAGCGCCCCTGGTCCCAGGGATCGGCAACCCGTGGAAGGTCTGTTATCACTCGGGCCGGGCTGTCTACGAGGCAGTTGTGCGCCTGGATCGCATCTTGGACAAGCTTGAACCAGATCGCGAGTAAGGAATGAAGAGATGGATGAGGTGACGGTCGCCCTGGTCGCGTTGGGCGGATACGGGAACTTCTATCTGAAACATCTTTTTGAAAAGCAGTCTGCGCATGGTTGCCGGCTGGTGGCGGGGATTGATCCCGATCCGCGTGGATGTCAGTATCTGGATCGTTTCGAGGCAGAGAGTATTCCCATCTACACTGATCTTGGCGCCTTCTACCGGGAGCGGCACGCTGATCTGGTTGTGATCGCCGCGCCGCCTCATCTGCATGCACCGTTCACCGTGACGGCGTTACGCCATGGTTCCAATGTGTTGTGTGAGAAACCGCTGGCCCCGACCATTCAAGAGGCCCGTGAGATGATGACGGCTGAAGCGTCGTCTGGGTGTTTTGTGGCTATTGGGTACCAATGGTCCTTCTCCCCGGCGATTCAGGCCCTGAAGGCGGACGTGATGGCGGGTAGGCTGGGACGTCCCCGACGCCTGCGGACGAAGGTCCTCTGGCCACGGACTCGGTCGTATTATCACCGGAATAACTGGGCGGGTCGGATCAAGACCGGTGATGGACGCTGGGTGTTGGATAGCCCGGCGAGCAACGCCACGGCTCACTATTTGCACAACTGTTTCTATGTATTAGGGGCCACGGTCGAGAGCAGTGCCATGCCTGTGGACGTTGTGGCGGAGCTCTACCGCGCTAACCCGATCGAGAACTATGATACTGCCGCGATTCGCTGTCACACGGGGGAGGGCATCGAGATCCTCTACTACGCGGCCCATCCGGTCCATCAAGAGATCGGGCCGACCCTTCGCTACGAGTTTGAGCGAGCAGTGGTGACGTACGACCGGGGTGCAGGGCCGTTGCAGGCGGAGTTCCGCGACGGCAGGACGAGGGTCTATGGCGACCCCTATGAGGATGAGGCTGCCAAGCTCTGGCAGGCAGTGGCGTGTGTAAGGACGGGGGATCGCCCCGTCTGTGGCCTGGCGGCGGCTTCGGCGCACACGCTCTGTATCAATGGTGCGCAGGAACCTCCAACGCAGATCATAACGTTCCCCGATTCCCTCATCCGGTCCGAGGGGCACGGTGGCGATGAGCTAATCTATGTGGATGGTCTCCTCGATACGCTGGGAAGGTGTTATGACGAGGGGCGGTTGCCCTCGGAATGCGAGGGCGTGATGTGGGCCCAGCGAGGGCGCCAGGTGGACTTGCGTCATTATGACCGTTTTCCAACCCATGTCACAGCAGGCTGAGGGGCATTCTGGGTTGGGACGTTAGCTCGTGATCTCGGTATCAGGGCGAGGAGTATGGGGAGGCATCCGTCGACGATCGACGAGGTATGCCTCC
>CAZHBB010000007.1:0-37561 GCA_964530185.1 uncultured Anaerolineales bacterium | reverse complement strand
ATCAGGGCGAGGAGTATGGGGAGGCATCCGTCGACGATCGACGAGGTATGCCTCCCACCAAGTTGGATACACCGCACTCTGATCTCTCTCGTGGGACTTCTTACCTTATTGTGATCGCCCGCGCCCCTCTTATTTCAATAACTTTCCTCTTCTGCCAGGAGAAAGGGGCTGAGGGAGCGTGAAACATTGCGCCGTCTGGGATAGGGGTTGGATGTTCTTGCCTGTGAGGTCTGGCGAGCTGTGCCCGATCGTGGTGATGCGCGTCGGGTTAGGGGTTGACCATGGATGACAGGCGGATCTCTGTGTTGCTCAGCGTGGGTGTCCTGTCGGCGGCGACGCTTCTCTATGAGATCACACTCATGCGGTTGTTCTCGGTGGCGCAGTTCTACCACTTCGCCTTCATGATCATCAGCCTGGCGATGTTGGGGTATGGGGCCAGCGGGACATGGCTTGCGTTGTGGCCCGAGCGATTGGAGCGCCCTGGGAGTGGCAGTGTCGGGTGGTCTCTCGGCTTTGGAATCGCCGCGGGCCTCGGGTATGTGGTGATGAACTGGCTGCCGTTTGACTCGTTTAGCATTGCCTGGGACCGCCGACAGATTGGGATTCTGGCTCTCCACTATGGTCTGCTTTCTCTCCCCTTCTTCTGCAACGGCATGGTAGTGGGGCGGTTGTTTGCCCGCCCCTCGGCTCACATCGGCCTGTTGTATGCGGTCAACCTAGCAGGCTCAGCGTTGGGCTGCCTGATAGCGCCCTTTGTGCCTATCGCCCTGGGGGGTGAGGGAGGCGTGTGGCTGAGCGTCGCCCTTGGTGGGGTGGGGACGTTGCTTCTCTTGCAGGCCCATCCCGCGCAACGGAGACACCCTGGCGCGGTCCAACGTGTCGTCCGTATGCTGTCAGTGATGCTCGTCCTGGTGGGGGCATGGCTATCGCTCGCATCACCTGAGCTCCTGGCTTTGCGCATCTCGCCGTACAAAGGGCTGAGCTACGCTCTGCAGGTCCCCCAGGCCCGCGTAGTGTTGCGGGCGTGGAGCGGCCTCTCACGGGTAGATCTGGTGGCTAGCCCGTCGATTCGTTCCCTTCCCGGGCTCAGTTACAGGTACTCAGGCCCGCTGCCGCGGCAACGAGGGATCTTTGTGGATGCCGATGATCTGAGCCCGGTCCTTGAAGTTCCCTGGAGTGCCCTGACCGGTGGATCGGCCGACGGTCTTGAGGCCCTGGGCTATCTACCGACGGCAGTGGCCTATCGGCTGCGCAGCGGAGGACGGGCGTTGATCCTGGAACCCAGGGGCGGTTTGGAGATCTGGGCGGCGCTCTGGAATGGAGCGTCCACCGTGTGGGCGGTGGAGGCCGATCCATTGGTGGTCCGCGCAGCCGATGGTATCTACGATGCGCCTGGGGTCCACACCGTGGTGGAGATGCCACGCACGTACCTGGCGCGTACCGAGGAGACCTACGACGTGATCACCCTGGCCCTGGCCAGACCCTACCATCCGATCCGCTCTGGTGCTTACAGCCTGAGTGAGGACTATGTCTATACCGTGGAGACGCTGATTGACGCCCTTGCCCATCTGAACGATGGAGGCCTCCTTGTGTTGTCACGTTGGCTTCAGCGCCCGCCCAGCGAGTCGTTGCGGGCGTTGGCGTTGGTGGCTACAGCGCTGGAATCTGTAGGGGAGGACCCAGGTTGCCAGATCGTCGCTTTCCGTGGCTACCGTGTGATGACATTCCTGGTAAAAAATGCGCCATTCACCGCGGATGAGTTACGGATTGTACGGGAATTCATTGACGCGCGGGCATTTGACCTGGTCTATGCGCCGGACATAAAGGGTACGGAGGTCAATCGTCACAATGTGCTAGAGTCTCCCATCTATTATGAGCTGTTCACGGACCTCATCCATACTGAGGACAGAGAGCGTTGGTACCGTCGCTATCCCTATGATGTGCGCCCTCCCACGGATGATTGGCCGTTCTTTGGTCATTACTTCAAGTGGTCGCAGGCTACCCAGGTTTTGGCAGAGCTGGGTAGGACCTGGCAACCCTTTGGCGGTGCGGGTTACTTTGTGCTCTTGACCATGTTGGGCTTCGGCGTGGTTGCTGCGTTAGGGCTGGTGAGTCTGCCGGTGTTGCTGGCGCGCACGCGGACGCTACTCCGTCTGCGTGATGTCACTCCCCACATGACATCCACAGTGGCGTATTTTGGGCTCTTGGGGTTGGCTTACCTGTTGGTCGAGGTCCCTTTGATCCAGCGGTTTGTCCTTTTCCTTGGCCAGCCGGCTCTCGCCATGCCGACAGTGCTCTTCGCACTCTTGTTGTCCTCAGGCGTTGGCAGCATGGTCTCGCACGGACGAGATCTGCAGTTGTGGAAGCGTATGGCGGTGCTTGCGCTGCTGGTCGGGCTCTATGCGTGGGGGATGCCCGTGCTCCTGCGTGCGCTGTTGGGGTTGCCTCTGGTTATACGTCTCATCCTTTCAGTCGCCCTTGTGGCGCCGATGGGGTTCCTCATGGGGCAGCCCTTCCCGGTGGGGCTTCAACGTGTGCAGAAGATGTCACGGGCGGCCGTGCCGTGGGCCTGGGCCGTCAATGGGGCAATGTCGGTGGTGGCTTCAATCCTAGCTGCTGTCCTTGGGCTTTCATTCGGCTTCTCGTGGGTTCTTTTGCTTGGTGGGGTGAGCTACGGCGGCATAGCACTGCTATGCCGCGGTTGGTGCAATGCCACAGTGCGGTCAAGGCTGTGAGGGGTGTTCGATACCTTCGCCGGTGAATGGAACGAATATAACCCCTCCCAGGTTTCTGGCTTGTAGTTCGCCGTTGGTTTTTGTGAAGCACCACAGATCCTGCCATCCACCCGGTGGCCCAATGGGAATCACCAGGCGCCCTCCTTCTGCGAGCTGTTCAGCCAGCGGCTGGGGAAGATGATCTGGTGCGGCTGTGACAATGATGGCATCGAAGGGAGCGTGCTCGGGCCATCCATAGTATCCGTCCCCCTGCCTGACCTGGACGTCCGTATATCCCAGGCTTCGGAGCCTGGTGGCGGCAGTCTCGGCGAGCTGGGGCACGATCTCCATGGTAAAAACCTCGACTTCGTCCAATTCCGCCAACACGGCGGCCTGGTAACCTGACCCTGTGCCGATCTCCAGGACGCGATCGCCAGGGCTTAACTGCAGGAGTTCCGTCATCCATGCCACGATGTAAGGCTGCGAGATGGTCTGACCAAATCCGATGGGCAGGGGATGGTCCTCGTAGGCCTGGTCGAGATATTCGGGAGGCACGAAACAGTGACGTGGCACCGTGCGCATCGCGCGAAGCACGCGCGGATCACTCACGCCGCGCGCCTCGATGGTCTTGGCCACCATCTCCAGCCGCGCCGCCTTATATTGATCGCCGTCGTGGCAGGCTGTGGGTGGTGTCTCTGTAACTGCCGCGCCGGCTGTGGCGGACGTTGTTATAGAGGTTGGGATGGGACCTGGAACAATGCTGGGCGATCCAGATGTCCCGCACGCGCCCAACCACAGGATGGGCAAGAGGATAAGCCCCCGACCCAAGGCTCGTTTGAACATCACGTGACCTCCCATACTTTGCTGTCGAATAGGGCGAGAGCATGTCAGGCGTCGAGGGTGACTTCAGTGTATCGGTATCCTCGGCTGAGACAAGAGGCTCGTCACCGGGGACTTCTCCGAAAGCGAGGGCCATGGTGTGGTCAATGGATGCCACGGCTGACTTGACCAGATGGGGGAAACCAGGCATCGGCGGAGGGGACCTTCCTAAAGGTGAACCGCTCCTGTTGGCTTGACTTGTGGCGGGGGCAGGTAGACTTGGGAGGAGTCTACCAACCGACCTATGGACACTGAGATCACAATTCGGACCACGAACTTGGTCAAACGTTTCCACACTCGCCAGGGGGATGTGACAGCCGTGGACGGTGTCACGTTGCAGGTGCGGCGGGGAGAGACGTATGGGCTGATTGGTCCAGACGGTGCCGGCAAGACCACGACGACTCGGGTTATCCTGGGCCTTCTGCGCCGCACGGCAGGTGAGAGTCAGATCCTGGGGTTTGACTCGATGCGTGACGCCTATGAGATCCGCCATCGCGTGGGCTATATCGCGCAGCAGTTCGCATTGCCCCCCGACCTCACTGTGCGGGAGAATCTGGAGTTCTTCGCCAGGTTGCATGGAGTGGATACGGCGACGGAGGGCCAGCGCATTGCAGAGCTGTTGGAGTTCGCTGGCCTGAGCGAGTTCCAGCGGCGCCTGGCGGGGCGTCTCTCGGGCGGAATGAAGAAAAAGCTAGCCCTGGCCTGTAGCCTCGTGCACGAACCGGAGGTGCTCCTGCTGGATGAGCCTACGTTAGGGGTCGACCCGGTCAGTCGGCGGGAATTCTGGAATCTGCTGGGTTATCTACGGGCGGAGAAAGGCGTCACGATCTTTGTATGCACCCCTTATATGGATGAGGCTGAGCGTTGCACCTGGGTTGGGCTCATGTACGAGGGCAAGTTGATCGCTCAGGATACACCCGCGGTGATCAAGACCATGGTTCCAGGGCGTCTGCTAGAGTTCATCCCTTCGGAGTTTGTGGCTGCCAAACATCTGGTTGCCTCGATGGAAGGGATCCTGGAAGTGCAGACTTATGGCGTCATGCTCCATGTCTTCGTGGATGACGTTGTGCGACGGCGCGCTGAGATCGAGGCCCGTTTGGCGGAGCAGGGGATCACTTGTTCCCAGATGCGTGAGATCACACCGCGCATGGAAGAGGCCTTTATCTCGCTTATCCGCCGGCAGCGTCTCCGGACCGCTGAGGATGGTGCAGATGACAGTGGGTGATCCCTCCAAACATCCGATCGTAGTGCAAGATCTCACCAAGAAGTTCGGCGATTTCACGGCCGTCGATCATATTAGCTTCTACGTTCAGCGGGGTGAGGTCTATGGCTGGTTGGGCCCCAATGGTGCGGGGAAGACCACTACCATCCGTATGTTGTTAGGATTGCTCAAGCCCACGTCGGGGCAGGCTTTCGTGTTGGGCTATGATCCTGCGACACAAGCCAAGGAGATGCAAGCCCACGTGGGATATATGTCTCAACAGTTTACGCTCTACCATGATCTGACTGCCAGGGAGAACATCCGTTTTTACGGGCAGGCGTACGGCCTTTCCGGGCGTAAACTTCGTCAGCGAGAGGCAGAGATCCTGGAGATGGCCGGGTTGGTGGGGCGGGAGCGGGTATTGACTGCCAATCTGTCCGGTGGCTGGAAACAGCGGCTGGCTTTGGGCTGTGCCATTGTTCATGAGCCTAGCGTGGTCTTCCTGGACGAGCCGACGGCTGGCGTTGACCCGATCAGTCGACGGGAGTTCTGGGATCTGATCTATGGCATGGCCAAGCGAGGTGTGACCGTTCTTGTGACCACCCACTATATGGATGAAGCTGAACTTTGTCAGCGGGTTGGGTTCCTGAGCCGTGGGAGGCTGATCGCGTTGGACTCTCCAGATCAGTTGAAGAGGACGCGTATGCGAGGCCAGGTGTTGGAGATTACGACCGACGACCCCGATGCTGCGATGAAACTCCTGCTGCAGGCGCAAAGGGAGGGCACGCTTCCCCTGAAGGAGGTGGCGCTCTACGGTGCTCAGGTGCACGCTGTGGTCCCCGATGCAGCGCTCTACAAAGCCGCCATAGCGGCTTTGCTGCAGCGAGCGGGTATTGAGGTAGTATCTGTGGAATGGATTGCACCGACGTTGGAGGACGTGTTCATCTCTGCCGTGAAAGGGAGATAACCTGATGCGAAAAGGGGTGCGCAGGCGATGCGCAAGTATGCAGTCTGGTTGGTGATTGCGGTGGGCGTTTTGGTTGGTGGTGTGGCCTGGCTGGCTCTGCAAGAACCTGCGGTCAGGGAAGTGCCCGCTGGAACGCTCGAGGCGTCAGGTATCGTGCAGGTGCATGACGTCACAGTGGCGAGTGAGCTGGGTGGGCGCGTGGCACAGGTCCTGGTTGAGGAGGGGGAAGTTGTGCAGGTGGGGCGACCAGTGGTCTGTTTGGATACGGCCTTGATCAATGCCCAGATTGCTATTGCCCGCGCGGCGGTTGAGGCCGCTGAGGCGGGACTGCGGCAGGCCCGCGCCGGCGCACGTCCTACTCAGATCGCTGTGGCGCAGGCCCAGTTGAGACAGGCCGAGACAGGGTTGCTTGCGGCCCAACAGGCGGTCACGGATACGCAGGCCCTGGTCGAGACCCCCCAGGATGTGATTCTCCAGATCGCGGTCGTGCGAAAGCAGTTGGATGCAGCCCAGCACCGCCTGGCTGAGGCGACGGCTCAGAAAGACGCGGTGGAGATCACGAAAGGGGCCTTCGATGATGCCTATGCCCGCTTCGATGGGGGAGGGCGATATCGTTTTCTTGTGCGGCGTGGGACACTCTCTGATCTGTTGGAGAATCTCCCATCTGAGATCCGGGATCAGCTTCCGTCGGATTGGGCGGATCATCTGCCTGCCACCGGAGATCACACATTTAGCTATGGGGACTATGAGCTGCATCTCGTCGATGGGGCGTATGAACTCTATATCTGGAAGACGGTTGCTTTCCCTCTGGAAGCTCATCTGTTGCCCAATCTGTGGTGGAAGTCGTGGGTGGGAGTGAACAGCGCATCCGCGCAGGCCGCTGCTTTGGAGGCACAGCTCGGCCATCTCTACGCGGTGCGTGCGGAGCCGCAGAACTTGGTGACCAAGCTGCATCAGGCGATGGCAGCCCAGGCGGAGCTGGAGGCTCAGGTGACGATGGCCAGAGTGCACCTGGAGGCGTTGCAAACAGGCCTGACGGCTGAAGAGTTAGCAGTCGTCGAGGCCAAAGTCCAGCAGGCGCACGCTGGCCTGGAGGCGCTGCTACGTCAGCGGGAGATGTTCACGGTGACCGCGCCGATCTCCGGTACAGTCACTGAGGTATTGATCACGCCAGGCGAAGTGGCTGCCAAGGGAGCTCCGTTGCTCACGTTGGCTGATCTCACCAAACTCATGATCACAGTATATGTGTCCGAGCCCGATGTGGTGCGCGTCAAACTGGGGCAGGCGGCTGAGATCCGCGTGGATAGCTTCCCTGACCAGATCTTCACGGGCAGCGTGGAGCATATAGCGGATGAAGCGGAGTTCACCCCGCGAAATGTCTCAACCAAGGAGGAGCGTCAGAACCTGGTGTTTGCAGTGGATATCCGGGTTGACAATCCAGAGGGCTCTCTGAAGCCAGGAATGCCTGCCGATGTGCGTTTCCTGAATGGTGGCTTGGGTCAGTAGGGGGGTCGGTGCATGACTCTCAAAGATCGTGTTGTACTTATCGGGGTGTCAGTGATCCTGGCCGCGTGTGGTCTTGGAGGAACGGCGAGGCCAGAGGTGTCCTCCTCTGGCTGGCAGGCTTCGGGCACGATACGGGCTTATGAGATGCGGGTGGCCAGCGAGCTCGGGGGCAGGATTCTGCAGGTGATGGTGAACGAGGGGGACCGCGTGGGCCGGGGGGATCCACTGGTTGCACTCGACGCGACCCCCTGGGAGCTAGAGCTGTTGACCGCAGAGGCTGCACTGGCGACTGCGCGGGCAGAGTATGTGGCTCTGCAGGCCAAGCCGCGACCTGAAGAGGTGGCTGCGGCTCGTGCTGCCCTGGCGCAGGCTGAAGCACAGCGGGATGGCGCTCGGCTGGCGTGGGAGGATGCCCAGGACCTCGTGGAGAAGCCACAGGAGTTGGATGGTCAGATCGTGGAAGCCAAGGCTCAGGTAGATCTGGCTGTCCAGGGTGTGGAGTTCGCAAAAGCCGAACTGGCGCGCGTTCAGCTTCTTCGAGATCAGAAAGCAGAGGGGACCGTCGAACGGCAGGCTGCGGACCTGCAGGTCAAGGCGGCGGAAGAAGCACTGGCTGCGGCGGAGTCAGACCTGGATGCTGCTCAGACCTTTCTGAACTACCTCTATTGGATCCGCGGTGAGCCCTTGGGCTATCTCGCCCAAGCCCATGCTGCCGAAAAGCAATATCTCGTCGCTGAGGCCGGGGTGGCTGTAGCGAGGGCACAACTTGAGGATCTCCTCAGCGGCCCCTCTGCCGAGGAGTTGGCCGTAGCGGAGGCGAAAGTCGCGCAGGCCCAGGCTCAGGTGGACCTGCTGAGGCTCAAAGTTGAGCGGAGCACACTGTACAGTCCGATTGCTGGGGTGGTCGTGGCTCAGATCCTTGGTATCGGCGAGTTGGCAGCGCCGGCTGTCCCCATCCTCAAGCTGGCGGATCTCTCTCATGTACAGTTGAATGTCTACGTCCCCGAGAACAGGATTGGGTGGGTGACGTTGGGGCAGGAGGTCTCCGTGACGGTTGATGGCGTTCCGAATCGGGTATTCAAAGGATTGGTCACCCGGATTGGTGAGGAGCCTGAGTTTACGCCGCGGAACGTGACTACTGCGGAAGAGCGCCAAAATACCTTCTACGCTGTCGAGATCGATCTCCCTAACCCTGAAGGACTACTGAAGCCGGGTATGCCAGCGGATGCTTCGTTTTAAGGTCTGGATGTGTCCAGTCCTGTTTCCCCAGTTTGTGCCCGTTGGATAAACTTCAACAGGTCGCTAGTGGAGGGAAGGATCAGGTGGGCTCCAGCCTGCCGGAGCTCATGGGGTTCCCCGAAGCCGCACAGCACGCCAATCGCCCAGGCTCCGGCACGTCGGGCGGCCCGAATGTCGACCGGGGTATCCCCGACCATCGCGCATGCCTGCGGCTCCAGTCCCAGATGTGTCACAGCGTAGAGGATCGGCTCGGGATGTGGTTTGAGGTAGTGGGTTGTTTCACGGGTGACACAGACAGAGAAGAGCGAACTCAGGTCATGCTGCTGGAGGAAAGCCTGCGCCTCGTCTTGTGAACGGGTCGACACGATCCCCAGGGCGTGTCCCTGGCCTTTGAGTTCGACCAGCAGTTCTTTGACGCCCTGGATCAGGCGATACGTTGGCTGGGCGCGGCCCTTAAGCCGGTCCAGAAGCGCGAAGATCCATGCATCCACCCCAAAGGTATCGGCCAATGCCAGGAGTTGGTTCCCCGGGGTTTCGCTGGCCATCACCAGCCGTCGTGCGGCTTTGACGGCCCTCGCTTTGCCGAGGATAGGACTGAGCCGGGCTGCCAGTGAGGCCACGGCGGCATCGTCTGTATCCATCAGCGTGCCGTCCAGGTCAAAGAGCCATCCCTGGATGCTGCGAAATGGTATCTTCGGTTGTTCTCCCATACTTCGGGCTCGTTCGCTTCAGTGGAGGCTGACCACCAGGCTGAGGAACATCAACAGCAAGGCTGCCAGGGCCAGGGCAAATGTGAACATGATGCCAGTATTACGCTGAGTATGGTCTCGCTCCAAGGCCTCCTTCTGTTCCTCTTTGCTCTCTGTGATATGTCCGATGAGCAAGAAACCACGGCCAACGTCGAGGATCACGGGTATTGTGCTGGCGACGCCGAGTGCCAATGCCGAAAGGCACAACGCGTTGGACCATTTTTCAGTGTTGAAACCTGACCCAAAGGCGGTGAACAACAGGGTGATTGCCAATGCCATCGCTGTCGCCAGGCCAAAGACCTGCCAGAACCGCCATCGCGGCGGTGGGGTTCCGTTGATCACCTGTCGTCTCCTTAAATCTTCGGACTATGTCTGGACCTATGCTACAATGGAATTGAAGGAGGCTCAAATGGCGCCTGAGTGCGAAGATCCATCCCTTCTTGCTGCGCTGAACCGGTGGCTCCAGGAGCATGGCCATGGAGAGTTAGATGCGCAGGCGTACGCTCTGTTGTTGGCTCTGGTTTCACTCAGTGCCGAGATCGATTCGTCGACATCGCCAGAGGCCCTGGCCAAACTGCGGTCTTTGGCCGAGCAGTACCCCGAGCTGGACGCTGCCGTTATTGAGGAGGCTATCCGGACGCTCGTCCGCCAACCCGCCGACCCTGAACGTCAGGTCTCGTGGCGTGAGCTGAGACGCCGGAGATGATGGCTTGCAGCCATCTCGGTGCAACACCGGCCATTGGCCTGAGCAGCGTGACTAGAATGGAGGCTCCTCTGCATCTGCGGGGCCTTCAGCGTTAAGGGAATTCAGGAACTTCTCGGCGAGCACCCGGTTGACCTTGCGGGAGTGGCCCTGGACCTCGTTTGCCACAATGCCCATCTCTGTCAGGGTATCCATGAGTCGTGCGGCACGCGTGTACCCTATGCGGAGCCGGCGCTGTAGGAGTGATGTGGAGCAGCGATTCTCCGCCAGGAAGATCTCGACGGCGGCTGGCATAAGGTCATCTCCGAGTGTGGTTTGAGACGTCGGGGGTCCCTCAAAAGTGGGGAACAGCGATGGCTGGGTGACCGCGGCCGCCAACGCTGTCTCCTCCGGGCTTTCCCTTCCCAAGTCGCCAGCCTGAGAGGCCTGGAGTGCGGCTGTGCGCCAATATGCGATCAGCCGCTCGATCTCGCGGTCTGATACGAACGCTCCCTGCAAGCGTAACGGCTGGCTCACATCCGGGGGCATGAAAAGCATGTCACCCTGGCCCAGGAGGCGCTCGGCCCCAGGCATGTCGAGGATCACCCGTGAGTCCACCGATGAGGCGACTGCAAACGCGATTCGCGCCGGGAAGTTGGCCTTGATCAGACCGGTGACGACATCGACGCTGGGCCTCTGGGTGGCAATGATGAGGTGGATGCCCGTTGCCCGCGCCATCTGAGCGAGACGACAGATGACCCTTTCGGCCTCGTCCGGTGCCTGGATGATCACATCGGCCAGCTCGTCCACGATGACTGCGATGTAGGGGATGGGGATCCCCTGTTCTGTCTTTCGGACGCGCCGGTTGTAGTCGTCAATATTGCGCGCGCCAATGTCGGCAAACCGTCGATAGCGACTGTCCATCTCACGGGTCACCCAGCGCAGGGTGGGCACCACGCGGTCGATGTCCACGATCACCGGAGCCAACAGGTGGGGAATGCCGTTGTATTGGGTCAGCTCTACGCGTTTGGGATCCACCATGATCAACCGCAGGGTGTCGGGCGTGTTCTGTAAGAGGAAGGCGCTGATGATGGCGTTGACGCACACAGACTTACCGGAACCAGTGGCCCCAGCGATCAGGAGGTGAGGCATGGCGCGCAAGTCGGCGGCGACAGCGTGCCCAGAGACGTCCTGCCCCAGACCTATGCGGAGCCGCCCCTTGAGGCGTGCGAAGCTGTCTGACTCCATAACGTCTCGCAGGGAGACCAGCGTTGGCTCCTCATTGGGCACCTCGATGCCCACCAACCCTTTGCCGGGGATCGGGGCCTGCACACGGATGCTCCGGGCCGACAAGGCAAGGGCCAGGTCATCCGCTAGGCTGGCGATCTTGCTGACCTTGACCTTAGTCTGTCTTCCACTGCGGCTGTTGATGAAGAGGGGCTCCACGCCGAACTGAGTCACGACAGGCCCCTGGTTGATCTCGTTGACCCTGACCGGCGCGCCGAGGCTGCTCAGGGTCTCCTCAATGATGCGGACCTGCTTACGGATCAGATCCTCGCTGTAGTACTGCTCGCTGCCCTCCTCGAGGATCGCTGTTACCTTGGGTAGGGTCCACGTCTGTCTTCCCACCTCGACGGGGGGGATGTGCACCTCACCATTGCCAGGGCGAGCGCCAGCATGGATGGCGGGCGCAGAGGATGGGGTAGGTTGCGCGGCCTCGGTGTCGGCGGTGTCTCCCAGGATGATCGCTTTGGGGCGATCTTTCTGCCGCTCTTGGGCCTCTGGCGAGGCTGCGGATTGTCCCAATGTTTGGCGTGCTCTTGTCCTCCTTCGCCATTCGATGAAGGCCGTCAGCGCTTCAGATGGTGAGACGGAGGCCACGAGCGTCACGGTGGCGATCCAGAGGAGGATCAGCGCCACGATGAGCCCGGCGGAGCCCAGGGCCGCCGTGCCCAACGCCACCAGGAAAGCGCCGATGAACCCGCCCCCCAGACCATCCCGGGCGAGACTGTAGAGATCGACGTGGGGCCAGACTCTGCTGACCACGAGGTGGAGGGTGGTCAACATGGTGAACAGGCCCAGGATCACGCCTGTGATTTGACTGGCGTCTGGATGGGGTAACTTCTCGCCAAAATGGCGCAGGACCAACCAGAGCCCGACGGCGCCAATGAGAACGGGGACCACGTATCTACCCCAGCCGAAGGTTTGGCTCAACAGGGTGATCCACCATTGGGTGAGCACCCCCTGTTCGGCGGAGATCATGCTCAGAACCGTCAATGCCGAGAGAGCGATAAGGAACCATCCTAGCAGATCGAGCTTCTGGTCTGGGCTCAACCGCTGCCAGAGAGAGGGCCGTGGCTTTCTGCGCCTGGAGCGGCTTGAGCCTCGGGTAGGTTTGCGGGTTGGGCTGCGGCGTGAGGACTGACGTTTGACCATGGCTATATGCTCCCAGCTTTGGATGCAGGTGATGGGGTTGGGGTCAATGCCGCAGCGATGGCCTCACGGACAGAGCGTATCTGCGTGATCTCCAGTCCGGGAGGGTGCTGAATCCTACCACGGCTCAATCTGCGCGGGATCAAGGCTCTGCGGAACCCCAGGCGTGCAGCCTCTTTCAGGCGAATCTCTAGATGGCTGACCGAGCGCACCTCACCAGATAGACCGACCTCGCCGACCAGCGCCAGATCAGCCGGCACAGGACGATCCTTCAGACTGGATGCCAGGGCCACCGCGATGGCCAAGTCTACCGCCGGTTCCTCAATTTGGAGCCCGCCGACGACGTTGGCGAAGATGTCCTGCTCTGCCAAGCGCAGCCCCACGCGGCGGGCCAATACCGCGGTGATGAGGAGAAGACGATTGAAATCTAGCCCGTTGACCGTCCTTCGCGGGTTGCCGAAGCTGGTGGGACTGGCCAGCGCCTGAACCTCAACCAGCAAGGGGCGGGTGCCTTCAATGGTGATCGCCACTGTCGAGCCAGGGACGTTCACCATGCGTTCAGCCAGGAAGACTTCGGAAGGGTTTTTGACCTCCAGGAGACCTTGCTCTCGCATTTCGAAGACGCCGATCTCCGAGGTGGCGCCAAATCGGTTCTTCACGCATCGCAGGAGTCGGTAGGCATGGAAGGGATCACCCTCGAGATAAAGGACTGTGTCCACGATGTGCTCGAGCACCTTAGGGCCGGCGATCGTGCCTTCTTTGGTGACGTGTCCGACCAGGAAGACGGGGACGCCGTGCTGCTTGGCCCACCGTTGGAACCGGGCAGCACACTCTCGCACCTGGCTGACGTTGCCAGCTGCCGACGTGAGATCCTCTGTGTGCGTCGTCTGGATGGAGTCGATGATTACGGCCTGCAGCGTGTTGCTCATGGCCTCGGCCCGGGCCAGGATGGCGCTGACTTCGGTTTCAGACAGGAGGTAGAGTGGGTCTCCCTGGACGCCCAGTCGATCAGATCGCATCTTGATCTGTTGTGGCGATTCCTCCCCTGACACGTAGAGCACGGGGTGTTGCGGAGTCCCCAATACAGCGGCGACCTGCAATAGCAGGGTCGACTTGCCGATGCCGGGCTCCCCACCGATCAGGACTACCGATCCAGGAACCAGACCACCACCCAATACGCGAGAGAACTCACCTATCGGAATCGGGATACGAGGCACTTGACCTAATTCAACCTGACTGAGTGGAACGGGGGCAGGGCTTCTATAATGCGCAGCGCCCTGGAATGAAGAGGCGGTTGCCGGTTCGATGACGGTCTCCACCAATGAGTCCCATGCCCCACAGTGGGGGCACCGCCCCATGTATCGTGCAAAGCTCCAGTGGCACTTGCTGCAGACCCAACGTGTCTCCGATTTTGGCATGCTTTAAGGCTCCCTCTTACATCATACCAGAACATACATTCTAATCAAGAGCCGCTCTCAATTTCTACTCTGAAGCGCGCCTAGCGCAACCTCAGAGGACGTCGGCGGTGGTAAGGAGAGCGATAGAAATGGAAGCGTCGCGCCGAGAGGGTGGTGAACACCTACGGTGACGTACCCAGATCGCCAGGGTGTGCTACACTTGGAAGGCGGGTAAGCGAGGTGGTGATGGTAGTTCGGCTCTGTGCAGATGTGACGGTAGGTAAGCTGGCACGTTGGCTGAGGCTTCTGGGCTATGATGTGCTGGAAGTGGCGGGCTCGCAGGCTGAGGTCGCTTACGTGGCTCGCTCCCAAGGAAGGGTGTTGATCTCCCGGGACCACCGCCTGGCCCATCGTCCGGGTCTGCGTGTCATCCTGGTAGAGCCAACCGATCTGGCCGGGCAGTTGGCCTTGGTGATCCGGGAGGTTGGCCGGTTGCCCCCGGGGACCCCACCTCGCTGCATGAGGTGTAATGAGGCGCTGGTGCAGCTAGATCCTGAACAGGCCCGGCTACGGCTCCCTTCCTATCTCCTGCGGACGCAGACACAATTTCGCCGCTGCCCGAAATGTGGTAAAATTTATTGGCGGGGTACTCATTGGCAGGCCATTGAGGAACGAGTGGCGCGGGTCCTTGCGTCGCTGTCTGAGAACGCGAGAACGCCATAGTGGTTGACATTTCACACGCTCAGGCTATAATAATTTGGCTGCCGACCCTTCTGGGATCGGCTGCTATTGTGTAAAAAGGGGAGGCAGGACGTGTACGCAGTCATAAAAGCAGGAGGACGCCAATATCGAGCGTCTGTGGGTGATGAGCTCGTGGTCGAACGTCTTCCTTATGAGGTGGGTACGCAGGTCGAAATAGACGAGATCTATCTTCTGGCAGACGAGGGGGGCGTGACGGTCGGTAAGCCTGTTGTGCCTGGGGTGAAGGTCAAAGCTACCATCCTTGAGGAGTTCCGTGGACCCAAGATCCGCATCTTCAAGTACAAGCCCAAGGAGCGTTACCGACGTCGCATGGGACATCGGCAGACTTACATGCGTCTGCGGATCGATGAGATTGTAAAAGGAGCATAGCGATGGCGCGCAAGAAATCGTCGGGTACAAACGGGCGTGATAGCCACGCCAAGAGCCGAGGCGTCAAGAAGTATGCTGGCGAGCGCGTGCGCCCGGGTCACATTTTGGTCCGCCAAGTGGGCGAACATCTGAAAGCGGGCAAAAACGTTGGCGTAGGGAAGGACTACACCCTGTACGCGCTGGTTGAGGGCGTGGTCATGTACGATGTCGTGCACGGGCGGAAGCGTGTGAACGTCATCCCTGGTCCGGAGGTGGCGGCATGAAAGAGGGATTGCATCCTCAATGGTACCCAGAGGCACGGGTTGTCTGTGCTTGTGGGAACTCGTGGACTGTGGGCGCAACTGTGCCCGAAATTAGGACAGATGTGTGCAGCAAGTGCCATCCGTTCTTCACGGGCGAGCAGCGTATCGTGGATACTGAAGGTCAGGTAGATCGCTTCCTGCGGCGTTTGCGGGCGCGCGAGGAGGCTCTGCGGGAGGCTGAGCGCAGGCGAGCAGCCAAGACCTCTCCCGAGGTGCCTGTCACGGAACTGGGGTTGGGTACCCGTATCGAGACCCTTCTGGAGGGGGCCGGTATCACCAAGGTAGGGGATATCCTGGCTCTGTTGGCCGAGAAGGGTGACGATGGGCTCACTGAGATCAAAGGATTCGGGCTGAAGGCGTTGGCGGACACTAAGCGGACGTTGCGAGCCCGTGGGTATGTGTTGCCGGGCGATGAGCCGCCTGCCGAGGAGGAGACGCCGGAGGCTGCATAGCTATCGGCGAGGCAGGGAATACTTTCCCTGCCTCGTTTTGCTTTCCGGAAGCGTGTGAGGGAACCTGATGCTGAACGAGAGGGGATCCGGCTGGATTGAGGTGATCTGTGGTAGTATGTTCAGCGGCAAGACCGAGGAGTTGATCCGGCGTCTGCGACGGGCACAGATCGCGCGTCAAAAGGTCCAGGTCTTCAAACCAGCGATCGATGTTCGCTATGCTGAGGAAGCCATCGCATCGCACAATGGGCTGCAATTGCAGGCAATCCCGGTCAGCGACTGCGCGGATCTGCGCAGTCGTATTGACCCCCAGGTCGATGTGGTTGCCATCGATGAGGTGCAGTTCTTCGAAGCCGCGATTGTCGATCTCTGTCAGGAGTTGGCGGATAGCGGCAAGCGTGTGATCTGCGCTGGATTGGACATGGACTTCCGCGGGGAACCCTTTGGCCCTATGCCGCAATTGCTCGCGGTCGCTGAAATGATCGATAAGCTGCGGGCTATCTGTGTGGTCTGTGGACAGGCAGCGAGCAGGACGCAGCGTTTGATCGACGGTAACCCCGCTTTTTATGATGATCCGATTGTCTTGGTCGGTGCCAGCGAGGTCTACGAGGCCCGATGCCGTCGACATCATGAGGTTCCCCGCCGCGAGGGGCGACAGGATGAGACGCATGACAGTCCCGTTGCCTGATTCGGTCGAGCGAGTCCTTCTCGATGAGGCGACCATCGCCCATCGGGTGCAGGAGATGGCCGATGCCATCAGCGATGACTATCAGGGTATCCGCAACGAGGATTTCCTGCTGGTCGGTGTCCTCAAAGGCTCCTTTATCTTCCTGGCAGATCTCGCACGGCACCTGACAGTGCCCCACCGCGTGGACTTCATTGCCGTCTCCAGTTATGCTGACAGCGTTGAGAGTTCTGGGTCTGTGCGTCTGATCCTCGACACCCGCGCAGATGTCACTGGTCGTCATGTCCTTATTGTGGAGGACATCCTCGACACCGGATACACATTGCACTATCTGTATCGGCTATTCGAAGCGAGAGGGCCAGCTTCTTTGCGCACTGCGGTCCTGTTGACGAAACCGGAACGCCGCAAGGTAGATGTGCCGATCCATTATCTTGGGTTTTCTATCCCCGATGTGTGGGTCGTGGGCTATGGTCTGGACTATGCGGATCGGTTTCGGACGTTGCCCTATATCGGTGTGCTCAAAGAGTCTGTCTATCGAAAGTGAGGTCAAGGATGTCCATGTTCGATGATATCGAGCGGGTCCTCATCTCTGAGAGTCAGTTGCGCGCACGGGTTAAGGAACTCGCTGAGGAGATGAACCATGTGTACACCGATGACGATCTGCCGATCCTGGTGTGTATTCTTAAAGGCGCCTTCATGTTCCTGGCAGACCTGACACGTGGCCTGGCCTTTCGGCATGAGATTGACTTCATGGAGATCTCCAGCTATGGTCGGGGGACGACCAGCAGCGGGGTGGTGCGCATCCTCTTGGACCTAGCAGCCAACATCGAAGGCCGGCATGTGGTAGTAGTGGAGGATATCGTCGACACGGGGAATACTTTAGACTATATTTTGCGCAACTTCGCAGCCCGCAAGCCAGCCTCTGTGCGTGTAGCCACGCTACTTAGCAAGCCCAGCCGCCGCGAGATCGAGGTTCCTCTTGACTTTGTGGGTTTCGAGATCCCCAATGAGTTCGTCATGGGGTATGGGTTGGACTTTGCTGAGCAGTATCGTAATGTGCCGTATATTGGCGTCTTGCGGCCTGAGATCTATCGTAAGATCCTGGGGGATCATGTGGTCTAGGGTGTAGGGGAGGCGGCGTGTGCGACAGTCGGACGCGGGAGCTAATACGGGTGCGTTGGATTTATGAAAGGTGTGAGGTGGCTCTTTCTCTTGGGTGGCGTCGCCCTCTTGGCGCTGGGCGGGGTGATGGGCCCTTCTCAGCTTGTACCCTACATCGAGACGTCACTCTACTCCTTTAGGATACCTACTGCCCCGCCCTTGTCTGCTGCTCCGGTTCCTACGGATACCTTGCGCCCGGTATCCGTGACGTTGTCTGTGACGTTGGATGAGAAGACAGACGTTGAAGGACGGTCCACGCCTGGCTCCGAGGCTACAGGGACTCTGGTGGATGTTGGGCCTTCCTTGCCCACGGAGATGCCTCAAGGTGAGGAGAGGATGGTCTCTCCCCAGCCCCGCCTCAGTCCCACGGCAATACCGGTCTCTAAGGGGAGCGTACCGATGGCGCTCAGCATCCCATCGATAGACTTGCAGGCGCCAATCGTTCCCATAGGCTGGAGAGCCGAGGTTGTCGATGGCGCCACATTGGCGGTCTGGGCCGTCCCCGATCAACGTGCCGTGGGATGGCATCGAAGTTCCGCACCCCTGGGCGTGCCGGGCAACACCGTGCTCAACGGTCACAACACCTCGAATGGGGAGGTCTTCCGTGACCTCTATCGTGTCGAGGTAGGCGATTTGGTCTTCGTACAGAGTGAGGATGGGCGTACTTATGTCTATCGTGTCGGAGAGAAATACATCTTGAGGGAGGCAGGGCAGCCTCTTTCAGTACGTTTGGAGAATGCGCGCTACATTCAGGAAACGCCTGATGAGCGTCTTACTCTGGTCACCTGTCATCCTTACGGGAGTCTCGCCAATCGGTTGATCCTTATCGCGTTTCCTGTTGGGGTGGGTGACCTGGAGCGGAAGGGAGCAAGCTAGATGGACCTGAGAGCACTACTGGATCACGTTCGTAAGAATCATGCTTTGGAGCATGCTACGATCAACCTGCTGAGTTTGCGGTATCCCGATGCCCACATCATGGGATTTTCGGGCCGTTTTGGGTTTGTGATTTACTCCACGATTGCCCCTGAAGAGGTGATCTCATCGGTTCGTGAGGGCCTGAAGCAGCTTCGGGCCGGGGCGTCGCAGCTTGCAATCCATGCGAGCTGTGGGACCAATTTTGTCGTCGCTGCCAGTTTGACGACGCTGGCGACGCTTCTCGGGATGGGGGATCTCCTCATGGTGAGGGGGGATGGAGACGGCCGTCGTTCGGCGCAGCGCTGGGGGTGGAAGCTGGCGGAACGCCTTCCGCAGGCCGTGCTGTTGAATGTGATCGCGCTCTTCCTTGCCGGCCCGATCGGACGATGGATCCAAAGCCATGTGACCACCAGTCCGGACCTCGGGGAGTTGGATGTCGTCTCATTTGTCACCGACATACGGGGAGGTAGGCGCCGGGTTCGGGTCTATACCCGTCTGGCCGCAGACGCGTAGAGGGGGCGTTCATGCTTTACCTGCTGCATGGCGAGAATACCCTGGAACGTCGCGAGAAGCTTGATGCCATTGTGGCGGACTCAGGTCTCGATCCAGAGCTGCGCGAGGTCAACCTGACAGTCGTCGAGGGGGCCGTTTCGCCAGGGGAGCTAAGGCAGACTTGCAGAGCACTGCCATTCCTGGGCGCTGTGCGGGTGGTAGTGGTGCGCGACGCGCTGACCGTGGCACGGGCGCAGGAACTGCGTGAGTTGGCGTCTGTGTTGGAAGAGCTCCCAGAGAGCACCTGGCTCATCTTCGATGAAGCGCGAACTCTTCCGGCACGCCATCCTTTCCTGAGGGCAGTGAAGCATGCGGGAGGCGTGGATAACCACTTTCCATTGCCGAAGGCGCGGCTCCTGCCAGCCTGGATCCGCCGCCGGACAGGTCTCCTGGACAAGGAGATTGACGCGCCAGCAGCGGCAATCCTGGCTCAGAATATCGGGAATAATCTCTTGTTGCTCGACCAAGAACTGCGGAAGCTCGCGCTTTATGTTGGTGATCGCAAGCGCATCACGTTGGATGACGTCAAACAGCTCGTCCCCTACGTGCATACGGCTGATGTCATGTTTCGTATGGTGGATGCGCTTGGATACCGCGACCGTCGAAGGGCGGCGACTTATCTCCACCAGTTGCTAGACGTCGGGGAACATCCGTTGGGTGTCTTTGGGATGATCGTTCGTCAGTTTCGGCTCCTGATCCAGGTGCGCTGGCTGATGGACCGAGAGGTGCCTCAGACCACCATGGCCGAGCGACTGGGGCTAAACCCATTCGTGGTGGGCAAGATCCACGAACAGGCTCCCCGCTTCACCTTGAACCAGCTACGCGAGGCCTATCGTATATTGGCCAGCACCGATCTGGCCGTGAAGTGCGGTGAGATACCGATTGAGACAGCCCTCGACCTGTTGATCGTCAGGCTGACCAGCCTCTGAGGCACTGGTCCGCCCCGGGGTGAGGGAATGTATGGGAGCCCCGCCGCACTTTTGACAGCCGCCCCACTGCATCAAGTCAGTCTTGGCGCTGGATATGCCTCGCATCTGTCTCGAGGAAACCTTGTTCCCCATTCATGGCCCCTTCTCCTGCCCAAAAACTGGAGAAGGAGGACAGGGAAGAGGGTCTCGCTATGTCCCTTGTGGAATGATTGTCGCTTCGAGAGGATTGCGCCCAACTGCGTTAGGGGTCAGTTGGGTGGTTTGCGGTATAATAATAACAAAGCCTCTGCCATCTCCTATGGCAGTTTAGGGTTACTATGAGCTTCTACTGTCACGTATAGGCGGCCGCCGCGTATGGACGCTGTGGGTTGACCGGTTGGTCGTGTCGGGGGCCATACGTTTCACTATGACATTGAGATTACCTGAAGAGGAGCGTGCTGTATTGAAGTCTGACGCCAGGATCAAGTCCGTCGATATTCAGCAGGAGATGCGATCCGCTTATCTGGACTATGCGATGAGCGTGATCGTCTCGCGTGCCTTACCCGATGCCAGGGATGGTCTCAAGCCAGTGCAGCGGCGTATTCTCTACGCTATGTATGATATGAGGCTAATGCCGAACACCCCCCACAAGAAATCAGCCCGTATTGTGGGTGAGGTGCTGGGTAAGTATCATCCCCATGGTGACAGTGCGGTCTATGATGCCATGGCTCGCATGGCACAGGACTTCTCCATGCGCTATCCACTCATCGATGGGCAGGGGAATTTCGGGTCTGTGGATGGGGATTCACCAGCGGCGATGCGGTATACGGAGGCCCGTCTGGCCCCCATCGCGTTGGAGCTGTTGAGTGACATCGATAAGGACACGGTTGATTGGACGGAGAACTTCGATGGCAGTCTCAAGGAGCCCACCGTGCTGCCGGCGCGCTTACCCAATCTGCTGATCAATGGATCTTCCGGTATTGCGGTGGGCATGGCGACCAACATCCCGCCACATAATCTGGGTGAGACGGTCGACGCGTTGGTTTACATGCTCGATAATTGGGAACGGCGTGATGAGATCACCGTGGATGATCTCATGGCCTACATCAAAGGACCAGACTTCCCCACCGGTGGGCAGATCCTGGGGGCTGAGCCTCTCATCCAGGCCTATGCGACTGGGCGCGGTCAGGCGGTTGTCCGTGCACTGGCAGACATTGAGGAGATGGGGGGGCATCGCTTCCGCATCGTGATCACCGAGATCCCGTTTCAATTGAACAAGTCCAGCCTCCTGGAGCGGATTGCGTCCCTGGTCCATGCTGGTAAGTTTGATGAGATCAGCGACCTGCGCGACGAGTCTGACCGGGAGGGTATGCGTATTGTGATCGAGCTGAGGCGGGGGGCACAGCCGCGAAGGACCCTCAACCGTCTCTACAAACACACTCCTTTACAGACCACTTTCGGCATCCAGCTTCTCGCTTTGGTCGATGGTGTGCCGCGAATGATGCCCCTTAAACGTCTGCTGCAGATCTTCCTCAACCATCGGATTGAGATCCTGATCCGTCGATCTCAGTACGATCTGAACAAAGCCCAACACCGGGCTCATATTGTGGAAGGGTTGCTGATCGCGTTAGACCACCTGGATGCCGTGATCAGGACGATCCGTGAGTCACCTGACGTGGATACTGCACGTACCCGCCTGATGGAGCGTTTTGGCCTGACCGAGATGCAGGCCCAGGCGATCCTGGATATGCAATTGCGCCGTCTGACTGGCCTGGAGCGGCAGAAGCTGGAGGACGAGTATGCAGAGCTTCTACGGACCATCGCTTACCTGGAGGGTCTCCTCAGTTCACCGCACCAGCAACGCTATGTCGTGCGTACAGACTTGCTCGCGCTCCGTGAGCGTTATGCCGACGAGCGTCGTACACAGATCTTGCCACACCTTGACGGGTCCTTCGATGAGGAGGACCTCATACCCCAGGAGAAGGTGCTGGTCACGGTGACTCAACGAGGATACATCAAGCGTGTGCCGTGGTCCACGTATCGCGCTCAACGCCGTGGGGGACGTGGGGTGCTCGGTATGAGCACCGGCGATGAGGACGGCATCAGTTTGATGGTGGCCTCCGATACCCATCATGCGATGCTGCTGTTCACGAACCGGGGCAAAGTCTACCACCTACGGGTCTATCAGATCCCAGAAGGGGGGCGGACGGCGAAAGGAGTGCCTCTGGCCAGCCTATTGCCTCTGGTGGCTGACGAGAGGGTCACGGCGGCGGTCAGCGTGTCGAGCTTCGTTGATGCTCGCTACGTGTTTCTGGTCACCCGTCGTGGAGTCGGTAAGCGTGTATGGCTGCGTGAGTTCGAGTCGGTCCGTCCCAGTGGTATCATTGCGCTCCGCCTGGCTGACGGTGACGAGCTGGGTTGGGCATGCCTCACCAAAGGCCATGACGAGTTGATCCTGGTGTCACAGCAGGGCTTGGCTTTGCGGTTCAGTGAACAGGATGTACGCCCAATGGGGCGGACAGCCCGTGGTGTACGACTGATGCGCCTGGGGAGTGGGGATCGCCTGGCTTTGGCGAAAGTGGTTGAGGCCGATGGCAAGCTCTTTCTGGTGACGCAACGTGGGTTTGGCCGCTGCACACCTTTGAGTGAGTTCCGCACTCAACATCGGGGGGGTAGGGGCGTGCGGGCCTACAGAGTGAGCAAGACGACAGGGCTCGTTGTGGACGGGTGTGTAGTCCGGAGAGAGGATGAGGTCACCATGATCTCGAAGAACGGCATCATGCTCCGGGTAGAGGTTTCCCGAGTGCCAGAGATGGGCCGGTACACGCGGGGCGTGCGTGTAATGGCCCTGCGGGAGGATGATCGCGTGGCATCAGTGGCGCGGCTGAGGGATGACGCAGATGCCACGGCGGGGACTGAAGAGCCTCAGGTAGAGCCTGTGCGGGAGTCAGAGTAGGGGCGGGGAGGCCTTTAAGGGGCTCTGTTGTGCCAGCGGTGACGTAAGGAGCCTGGTTATGGTTGAGACCTCAAGACAGGACATGAAAAGGGCTAATGGCTTTCAAGTGAGTGCCGGTCAGCTTGTGGCTCTCCTGCCGGATCCCGATGCTGGGGAATTGGCAGAGACGTTGGTGGCCTTCTCCAACGCCGATGGTGGCGTGATCTACCTGGGGGTGGATGAGGACGGTCAGGTGACGGGCCAGGTGTTCCCTGAGGATTTTACGGCCCTGGTGGAGCAGGCGGAGCGGCAATGCCGTCCCCCGGTTATGGTCGAATGGCAGCAACTGGAGATTGATGGCAGATTCACTTATGTGGGCCGGATTCAGCGAGGTCCGGAGTTGCATGTCCTGGCCGATGGCCGGGTTGTGATCCGCACCGGGGCTGAGAACCGTGAGCTTTCGCGAGCTGAGGTCCAGCAGATTGTTGCGGCGCGCTCGTTTGGCGATTACGAGGCGGAGCCGGTTCCCGGGGCTGGCCGGTCGGACCTTGACGACGTGGTGCTCGAAGAGTTCATGCGCGTATGGGAAGAGCGGCAGGGGCGTCCTCTTACCAGACCCATAGAGGATTTACTCTGCGATATGGGATGGCTGCTGCCTGACGGTCGCCCCACGGTCGCCGGGTTGCTGTTATTCGGTCGGAATCCGACGACGTTCTTACCGCGCTGTGGAGTCACTTTTGTGCGGTTCACCGGGGAGCATGTGCGGCGTGGAGAGGATGGCGCGGGTTACGGTCGCCGCGCCGAAGTCACAGGCCCGCTTGCCTACGTGATCCAGCGTGTCTATGAGATTGTGCAGGAGGAGATCCACCTCGGGGCTGTCGTGCGTGGCCTTCAGCGGCAGGAACAATGGGTCTATCCCCCGACTGCTGTGCGAGAGGCGTTGGTCAACGCTGTGGCGCACCGTGACTACCGCCTCCAGGGACGAGCCATCGAAGTCCGTATGTTCTCTGACCGCATGGAGATCTCCAGCCCCGGCGGTCTACCGGGCTACATCACCCTGGATAACATCGTCGAGGAGCACTTCTCACGCAATCCACGGATTGTCAGCGGTCTCTTCCAATGGGGCTACATCGAAGAGTTGGGCATGGGTGTGGACTTGATGATCGAGGAGATGGTGGCGGCGGGGCATCCCCCCCCGGAGTTCCGCGCGTCAGAAGCCTCGTTTACGGTGGTCTTCCGCAGTGTGCGCCAGCGCCGACCTATGCCTCAGGGACTCGAGAATCTTACCTTGAATGAGCGACAGGCCAGGGCACTGGCTTACATCCAGCAGCATCAGCGCATCCGGAGTCGTGACTATCAGGACCTCTGCCCCGATGTCAGCCCGGAGACCTTGCGTCTGGACCTGGCAGACCTGGTGGAGCGGGGTATTCTGCTCAAGATCGGTCGGAAGCGGGGGACCTACTATATCCTGAAGTGAACTGGTCCGCTCCCGCAGGCGGCGGGCAGGGCCTTGGTCACTGGTGGGTGAGTTGCAGCCACCGTGGGTAGCCGTAGGAGGCATCTGCCGGTAGCGGTATGGGGGAGCCAGGGCCTAGGGTGTGTTCAATGGCTGCGTGGAGGCGATCGAGTAGTTGATTTTGACTTTTGGCCTCCCATGCCTCCAATCCTAACGTCCACCACTGTTGTGACCCCAGGGTTATTTCGGTCAGCTCAAATGTGTACCCCCAGGTCGCTTTCCCCGCGGATCGAGCCGGGCGGTCGACACCCTCTGTGTAGCTTTGGATGTGGCGCGTCTTGCAGACCAGGATCCAGCCGTCCTCGTTGGGCACAGGTTCCAGTTCCAGGGCTGAAGCGCTGAGTGCGAAGCTCCATTTGCGCCACAGTTCGACCTTTCCACTTATCTGTGGAGCTAAGACGGTGGGCGGGCGTGCCTGGATCCGTTGTTTGACCTCTACACGGTTCTCGCGCACCTTGATACCCAGGGAGTCGATCTCCGTCAGCACAAGATAGTGATCACACCGCATTGGTTCCAGCGTTACATAGTCAGCGAGATTGTAGAACCAGGTGCGCAGGGACCCTGGAACTGGACCATGAAAGAACCATCGGACCTCGGCTGTCTCCAGCATCGCTCTGCCTTCCCCCTCAGCGGCCCCCACTGATTTATCGGTGTGATAGGATGAAGGAAACCTAAATATCCATCAATGTGCGTAAATGGGGGCATTTGTCCCTGTTGAACCAATCTTCGATCAGATGAAAGGATATGGAATAGGGTGGGGGGAGGCTCAGTGTGTGGTCACGAAGACCGCGGGCGATTGCCTCCCGTGTAAACCACCGTGCATCCTCCAGCTCTCCGTCCTGGAGATGGATCTCCGCAGTGCTGGCAGTCGCCATGAAGCCTACCATGAGGGACTGTGGGAAAGGCCAAGGCTGCGAGGAATGGTAGATGAGCGATGCCACTTCTACACCTGTCTCCTCGTAGACTTCTCTTCGGACGGCGCTCTCCAGGCTCTCGCCTGGCTCAACGAACCCGGCGATGTTGGAGTAACGGCCTGTGGGCCAGCGAGCCTGTCGGCCCAGCAAGCACTGTTCTCCCAAAGTTACCAGGACGATGATCGCCGGATCCACTCGTGGGAAATATAGCTGACCGCATGCCGCGTGGGTACATTGGCGGGCGTATCCTCCCTGCACACGCCGAGTGGGGCTGCCACACTGGCCGCAATATTGCTGCGTGTGATGCCAATGAAGAAGTGCTTTGGCCTGTACGGCCAGAGCAGCCTGCTCACGGTCCAGCCATTGGGCGGCGGCCCGAAGGCTGACGAAGGCGCCTTCTGTCCCGCCCGGAAGAGCTCGTAAGACATGTTCTTCGGAAATATCGTCGACGTCCAGGCAGAAGTAGGCATCTCCCCGAAGTTGACCCAGGAAGATGGTGCCATGGATGGTTGGAGGATGTCCCATAACCTCCTGGACTTGCGCTGCGCTTAGGAGCCGCAGGGTGCCGGATCCCGTCGCATCCGCCAGGACCTGCCCCTGCCGGAGCATGATGAAGCGCGTCTTGGCGTCCCGTAGGCGCTGGGAGAGCCACTGCTCATCAGCTCTATGGTCGTGCATGCGGTCGATGGCGTAGGAGACGAAGGTGTTCCGAGCGGCGCGGATGAGGGCATCACCGCCAGAGGCTGTGGGTTGATCTTTCACGGGTTGGTTCATCTCATGTCTCGGGGCACGATATCGGGGGCCAGTATACAGCCGTGGGCTGTCCCGTCAATGGGGGTATGGTATGCCAACCGATGACCGCAGACGAGAGACCCGAGAGAGCTCGACAGCGTTTGAGTGTACAGCGGATAGCTGAGCGCGGCAGGCTGGACACTTCTTCATTCCTCGCCTACACTTCACTTGCAGAGTTGACGACCATCATAATCGAGGACCTGGGTTGTGCATACGGATGAGGATCGCTGGCAGGCTCTGGCGTTGGTTAGCTTGTGTCTGATTCTGGCTGGGGCTTTGCTTTTCCTGGTCGTGCAGATTGTTCGTCTGGCGCCGGCTTTGGGTGCGGCTCCTCTGGGCGTATCGCATACCGTCGTCCCGGCTGGAGAGGAGACGCACCAGGCGCTTAGCCCTCTGGATCTGGGGGCTACTCCCATCCTGACACAGGCATCCATGCCACCATCTCCGGAACCACAGGAGCCGACCGATGATGCATCTCCAAGTCCTCAAACCCATAATACGGTAACGACACCTCCTCCTCCTGTTACCTCTACGCCTCTTCCCGCGTCGACGCCCGTACCTCTTGGGCCGTGGGGCCACCTACCCTCGGCGCGCCCTACTGCAATGCCGGTGGATTTGGAGGCGACGCCGGTGCTTTCGAGCAGCTATCCGATCCCTACACCGGTCCCACGTCTCATCATCCCCGAGCAGGCGATCACGATTATCCTCTTGGGGAGTGATCAGCGTCCTGACTGGCAACACTGGAATACAGATGCCATTCAATATGTGATCATCTATCCCGAGACGTCCTCGGCCACCGTCGTCTCGATCCCACGGGATCTGTATGTCTATTTACCCGGGCTGGGGATGCGCCGTATCAACACAGCGGATATGTACGGTGAGTTGTATGGTTTTGATGGAGGCGGATTCGGCTACCTTAACCAGACACTTCTCTACAACCTGGGGATCACGGCGGATTACTACGCCAAGGTCAATTTCCAGGGGCTGAAGGCGCTGGTAGATGCCCTGGGTGGCATTGACATGCCGGTTCATTGCCGTCTCGAGGATTACTGGCCCTACCCCGATGAGCAGGGCGAGTATCACAAGATTGCTCTGGATCCCGGTATACACCACATGGACGGTAAGCTAGCGCTGTGGTATGCGCGATCCCGTAAGACGACCAGTGTCTTCGACCGCGAAGCCCGACAGCAGCAGGTGCTGGAAGCGATGTGGTGGAAGGCGCGGGAGGAAGGCGTGCTCAATATGCTCCCCGCGTTGTACCAGCAGTATGGTGACTTGGTGGAGACCAATCTGGGCTGGGGAACGATGCTTAAGCTGGGCATACTGGCGGCGCGGCTCGAGCCGTCTCGTGTAAGGATGGTCAACATAGGGCGAGAGCAGGTCATCCCCTATGTCACAGACTTTGGGGGATATGTCTTCCTGCCTGTTTGGGAGGAGATTGACCCCATACTCGAGCGGGCCCTGCTGCCCCCGGCTCCCAGTCGGCTCCAGCGGGGATTCGTGCGGATCGAGATTGTCAATGGCAGCTCCCACCCCCAGTGGGAGTTACTCGCGGCGGATCGTCTCTGGGATCTGGGCTTCACTCCCGTGGTGGGTGGGTCGGATGGACAGCGCTACGAGTATACGATGATCCAGGTCTTGGCCGATTATGCCAAGGGGACGGGCCTCTCGGCGGTTCAGGAGGCTTTTGGCCTTGACGAAAGCCGCGTGGTGTACGTAGGAGATGACGGTTCGGGATTCAAACTGAGACTGATCCTTGGGCAGGACTATCAGCCCTGTCCCAGAGCTCCTTGATCGTCGGCGCCTGCGTGCGAGTCCCTAGTCTGCGGGCTGGCGTGGTTCTAGGTCGATGATCTCCCCTTCGACCTGCTCCAGGCGCGTGGGAGTGCTCCCCCGTTTCAACTCATCGACGATGGCGGGGGGACAGAGCGCGATGAAGAGGCGGACCCCCAAAAGCAGCAGGGCCAGGTCGTCGACCTGGCCGGCACCCAGCACGGCATCAGGGACGAGGTCAAGGGGTGAGATCAAGTAGGCGAGCGTGAGAACTGGAACGAGTTTGGTCAGGAGGGGGACTCGCGAGTCCCAGAGTAACTGCCATGCGAGCCCAAACTGGGAGATGAATGCCCTGAGGGCCTCCAGAAGGTCATCGTAAGCCTGCTCACCGCTACGCCTGATAGATCGATTATTGCTCATGTTTCCTCCCTAGCCTAGCGCCCTCTTTTTACCGCTGTTCTCCAAGATGGCAACTGATTCCCACCCTACAAATACGTCTTTGGCTTGGGGAAGTTGCAGATCGCCCGATGGAAGAGGAAACGTGGTGCGGCGGCGCTGCGCCGCCGCACGGACCGCCCCAGCGTCAAAGAGGGAAGTCAAGGATTCCTCAATTTGTAGTGCACATCAGGTAATTCGCGCAGGCGCTGGGCAGCTTGCTCGGCAGTGAGATCACGTTGTGGCTCTGCCAACATCTCATACCCCACCATGAATTTCTTTACCGTGGCTGAACGGAGAAGCGGCGGGTAGAAGTGGGCATGGAGTTGCCAGTGGGTGTAGTCACCTTCATCCGTAGGGGCGCCGTGCCATCCCATGGAGTAGGGGAAGGAGGTCTCGAAGAGGTTGTCATAGCGGACCAGGAGCGTCTTCATGGCAGAGGCTAACGCCGCTCGTTCCTCCGAGGTGAGTTCTGGCAGGCGCAGCACGTGACGGCGTGGCAGGACCAGGGTCTCGTAAGGCCAGATTGCCCAGTACGGCACGACGATCAGCCAGTACCGGTTGGATACCAGGACCCGTTTCCCAATGCCGAGCTCAAGTTCTGCGTAGTCTATCAGCAACGGGCGCCCCCTAGATTCGAAATACGTGCGCTGATGGACATCCTCCTTGGTTGGCTCGTTGGGTAGGGCGTCCCCCGCCCATACCTGGCCATGGGGATGGGGGTTTGAACACCCCATGATCGCACCTTTATTCTCGAAAACCTGCACCCAGCGGTACGTCTGGC
Source organism: uncultured Anaerolineales bacterium (assembly GCA_964530185.1). GTDB lineage: Bacteria > Chloroflexota > Anaerolineae > B4-G1 > SLSP01 > PWVB01. Next base: position 8,542 of record CAZHBB010000007.1, on the reverse strand, counting down.
CCAGGTCCTCCACCTGCTCTGCCCAGACGTCAATGACGCGTCGGATGTCCGCTGGCTCCATCTCTGCCAGCGTCAGGTCGTGTCGTGGTGAGAAGCAGATCACACGACACGTGCCCCGCTCGGTCTCGGCCGACAGCAAGGGGTGCGGATGATGACGTACCGAGGGCGTGTCGGGCAACAGGGCTGCGAAGTCATTGGTGAACACAAAGGTGCTGGTGTAGTGAGGGTTACGCGCGCCTCCCGCTCGTTCATTGCCTGGGCACAGATAGCAGTGTGGATCGTAGGCCGGGCGGTTCTCTTGGGGGGGCTTCTCTACCTGTCCGCGCCAGGGACGCTTAGTGCGATGCGGCGATACTGTGATCCACTCTCCGGTCAAAGGGTTGTAGCGGCGATGGGGATGCTCAGTGGGTATAAACTCCGACATATCTCTCCTCCTTCAATGGCCATGGCAGCAGGGGTGATCTGCTTTCCCTATTATACCGTCAGGGCAATGCTTGCCGAGGCATCGACCCAGGGTATGATTGCCTGTGAATGCTGTTGGAGGGGGATAAGATGCTTCCACTGGATTCGGTTGGACGGTGGCTTATTGCGATTGGCCTCATGATCGCCCTCACAGGTGTGCTTCTGTTTTTGCTTGGTAAGTTGCCTTTCCTAAACCGGTTGGGACGTCTACCGGGCGATATTTATTATGAGGACCCTGAGCGCGGGCTGACATGTGCGGTACCCATTGTCAGTTCCCTTCTCATCAGTGTGATCTTGACGATTGTCCTAAACCTCATTGCGTGGCTCCTTAGAAAATGAGCATGTGCTTCCTTCACTGTTGGCGCGTACCTTTCGGACAGTGACCCTCCCTATGGAGTTGAGGAACTTAAAGAGGCACCCCTCTATGCTGCGCCGTGTGTCGTCGCCCATCGATCATGTCCCCTCGTCTTTGAGCCCAGGATGGGGCTGTCGGGGTGAAGGGCTTATGGAGTCTGTTACGGCATGGTCGTCGTGTTGCCTCACACTGGAACGTGACTAGACTGGAGACTTGCGAGGCCTGCACACGCACTGCAAGGAGTGACCGGTGAGCACGAAAGCTCTTGACCCGCGAGAGATCGAGACATTGCAGCCAGCCTATGCCCTGTGGCAACGCTATCGGCCAGAAGATGCTCCCTATCGGTTCACCCCCACCGATCCAGGTGGGGCACGCATCTGGCAGGAGGAGGTGCGAACTGCGTTGCGGGAGACTATAGGGTTCGCAGATCTTCCTTCCGCGCCTCTTGCTCCGCAGTGTATTGAGCGGGTCGACAAGGGAGATTACGTGCGTGAGAAGTGGTTGCTTCAAACTTCTGCGTGGACCTCTATGCCGGTCTATGTGCTTGTGCCCAAGCAGGGACAACCACCCTATCCGACCATGCTGGCCTTCCATGGGCACGGGTATGGGGTCAAGGACATCGTGGGGCTTTGGGAGGACGGCGAAGAACGCGATACGCCCGAGGGTTACCATAGGGATTTCGGTGTGGCGCTATGTCGAAGGGGGTTCCTGGTAGCCGCGCCCGAGATCTCCTGCTTCGGCGAGCGTCAGACCGATTTCTCCTATCTCAATACGACTATTGGTCAGCCTGTGCCCACGACGTGTGCCCATACGGCTATGTTGGCCTTTCACCTGGGCGGATCTGTGGTTGGGCTACGTGTGCATGATGGGTTGCGACTGGTCGATTACCTGGAGACGCGCCCCGATGCGGATGTGGGCCGGTTGGGCGCTATGGGGATCTCAGGTGGGGGGATGCATACCTTCTTCTCGACCTGCATCGACACGCGGATCAAAGCTTGTGTCATCAGCGGCTATTACAGTACCTTTCGGGATAGCATTCTGGCTATGAGCCATTGTGCCTGCAATTTCGTCCCTGGCCTGTGGCGGTTTGGGGAGATGTATGATCTGGTAGGTCTGATCGCCCCCCGGCCCCTGCTGGTGGAGGCTGGGACCTATGACCCCATTTTCCCGCTGCCGGCGGTCCGCCGTAGTATCGCCGTGGCCCGAGAGGTCTACGATCTCTTCGGCGCTCGCGCCAACGTTGAACTAGATGTGTTCGAAGGACGGCATCGGATCCACGGGGAACGTGCCTACGATTTCCTGATGGAGAAGCTAGGATCTACCGAGTCGTGAGCGCGTGGGCAGCCGCGCGTCGCACCAATCTATCCTCACAGGAGCAATGCAGATATGGTCGAGATCAGTGAGCAGTATGTCAATCAGTACTCGCGTCCGTCGCAGTTGAAAATCACCGACATGCGTGTGGTGCACCTCAAAGGGATTCCCATGAATTGTGCCTTGATCCGGATCGATACCAATCAGGGTATCTCGGGTTACGGCGAGGTGCGGGATGGGGCCAGTAGCACCTATGCGTTGATGCTCAAGAGCCGCATTCTTGGTGAAAATCCCTGCAATGTGGACAAGATCTTTCGCAAGATCAAGCAATTTGGCCACCACGCGCGCCAGGCGGGGGGCGTATGTGCCATTGAGATGGCCCTGATGGATCTTGCCGGACGGGCCTATGGGGTGCCCGCTTACATGCTGGCGGGCGGTAAGTTCCGCGACAAAATCCTCATCTACAGCGATACGCATGCCGAACCTGACGGTAAGACAATGGGAAAGCGGCTCAAGGAACGCATGGAGCAGGGTTTCAAGTTCCTCAAGATGGACCTGGGGATCTATCACCTGCGCGGTATCCCCGACACGATCATCGGTTTCCCTGACACGCTGCACAGCCGCAATATCATGCATCCCTTTACTGGCATTCAGATCACCGAGAAGGGCATCGATTATCTTTGTCAGTACGTGGACGATGTACGAAGCGTGATCGGCTACGAGATCCCGCTGGCCATTGACCACTTTGGTCACATCGGTCTGGAGTCCTGCATCCGATTGGGACAGGCTTTGGATCAGTTTACGCTGGCCTGGTATGAGGACATGCTGCCCTGGCAGTTTGTCGATCAGTATGTCACCCTCTCTCGAGCCGTGCGTACACCTCTCTGCACTGGAGAGGACATCTATCTCAAGGAAAACTTCATGCCGCTGTTTGAGAAACGGGCGGTGTCGGTGATCCACCCGGACTTGGCGTCGTCGGGTGGCATCCTGGAGACCAAACGCATTGGTGATGCTGCTCAGGAGCACGGGATCGCTATGGCGATGCACATGGCGGGTTCGCCTGTTGCTGCTATGGCAAGCGTCCATTGTGCCGCGGCTACTGAGAACTTCCTGGTGTTGGAGAACCACTCGGTGGACCATCCCGAATGGAATGAGATCGTGACCGGGCTTCCCAATCCCTTGATTCAGGACGGTTATATCCAGGTGCCCGAGAAGCCAGGGCTGGGTTTTGATGGCCTCAATGAGGAAGTGGTCCGGGAGCACATCGACCCCGAGCATCCAGGTTATTTCGAGCCCACAGATCGATGGAATACCGAACGGTCTCATGACCGTCTCTGGAGTTGAGCGGTTCATTGCCAGACAGACCTATGTGCCGGGTGGAGACTGTGGGGTACATCCACATCTTAGGGTGAGCGACCCCAACGATAGGGTTTTGTGGCTTGTCGTCTCAGGTGGGTAGGGAACCATAAGGAGGTTTACTCAATGAGCACAGAACAGGTAATCCATCTTTCTCCCTCGATGTTTGAGTCCCGTGAACGGAAACTGATCGAGGTGCGCGGTTGCCATCTGGAAGCCCGCACGTTCCGCTTTAATAGCGGTGTCTGTGGTCTGCGGCTGACGAGCGATGTGGGCGAGCTGGTGTTGCTTCCCTTCCAGGGGCAGCAGGTCTGGTCGGCGACCTTCAACGGGCGCAATCTCACCATGAAGTCCATGTTCCAGCAACCTTATCCTACTCGGGTCTTCCTGGATACCTTTGGGGGCTTTCTGCAACACTGTGGGATCACTGGTGTTGGAGGACCTGGCCCCAAGGACACGCACCCTCTGCACGGTGAGCTTCCCAACGCACCCTATGAGAGTGCCTACGTCGTAGCTGGTGAGGATGCTCAAGGTCCTTTTATCGGATTGGGGGGGCAATATCGTCACACCGTGGCCTTCGCCCATAACTACCTGGCAGAGCCGTTGGTCAAACTCCATGCTGGCCACACCCTCTTTTCGGTGTCTATGACGATCACCAATCTCAAGCGGTCCGACCAGGTGCTCCTCTATCTTGCCCATGTCAACTTTCGACCTGTGGACAACGGTCGTCTGGTCTACAGTGCGTTGCCTACGCCAGAACATGTGCGGGTGCGCTCAAGTATCCCCTCCCACATCACCCCAGGGCCCGGGTACGTGGAGTTTATCCAGGAGCTAGGCCGTCACCCCGAGAAGCATCATGTGTTGACACCTGGCATGGCGTTTGATCCAGAGGCTGTCTTCTTCATCGATTACCTGGCTGATGAGGAGGGTTGGGCACATTCAATGCAGATCCACCCCGATGGACAGGCGGATTACATAGGCCACCGACCAGAGCAGTTGCCCAAGGCGACCCGTTGGATCTCGCGCACACCGGACCAGGACGCGATCGCGCTGGTCGAGGCTGGCACCTGCGAACCCGAGGGATTCCTGGCCGAGCAGGCCAAGGGGAACGTCAAATGGATCCCACCCGGCGGGACGTTCCATGCTGAGTTCCGCATTGGTGCCCTGTCGCCCACTGAAGCGGCACAGTTGGCTGAGAAGATCCAGACGATGATCTCGAAGCAGGGATGAGCACCCCGGTACCCTATCCTGCAGAGCAGAAGGAGCAGACGTGAAGCAGGGTAATGACTTCATGGTGGATCTGTTGGACTTTGACCTGCCGGAGGCGCGGGCGGATGTCCTGTGGCGGGCCTGCAAACCAGTGAGCGCCACCCATCTCGCCGGTGAGGTCGTGTTGTCGGTACCTTTTCAGGCCCAAAAGGGCGGGGTGCGTCCTGAGGCGGATCTCGATGTGCCGCAGCGCACGTTTGATCTGCGGATACGGGCCTACGGAGATGCACAGGGAGGCGCGATCCTGCGTCTTTCGATGGCCTTTGCAGGGGATTCTGTGGACAGCAGCCCGATGCTGGCGTTTGATCCAACTTTAGAACCCCAGCCGCTGGCCGTTGAGCAGACGGCAGAGGGTTGGCGGGCTGTGGACGAGAACGGTCACTGCCGTCTTCTGGTTCGTACAGTCGATGCACCGACGCGGCCTTGGGGCGGCACCGCGATGGCGAAGCCTCAGGAGACGCTTGAGTTAACTCTCCTGCCGGATGGGCAGACTGCTGTGCAGCTTGCCGCGCATGATCACTTCTTCCCACAGAAAGTGGAAGCATTGCCCATTGCTTTTGTGGCACGTGCGGGGGAACCACATCGCGTGGTTTTTGGCTTCCATGTCGAACCTGGAGAACGTTTTGCAGGCACTGGTGAACGCTTCGCCAAACTGGACCTTTCGGGACGGACCTTGCTTCTGGAGAACACCGATGCGCTGGGCGTCAACAATCGCCGAGCCTACAAGAACGTGCCTTTCTATCTCTCGAGCCGTCCCTATGGCCTTTTCATGCACACCTCAGCACATGTTCGGCTGTCACTGGCTGACATCTCCACGCGCGCTGCTCAGGGCCTGGTGGAGGAGCCTCGTCTCGATCTCTTCATTATTGGTGGGGGGACCGTTGAGCGTGTGCTGTACAATTATCGACGCCTCACGGGTTTCCCCCCGGAGCTTCCTCTCTGGAGCTATGGCGTCTGGATGAGTCGAATGACGTACTACAGCGCTGATGAGGTGCGCGAGGTCGCTCGGAGACTCAGGGAGGAGGGTTTTCCGTGCGACGTGCTCCACCTGGATACAGGGTGGTTCGCCAAGGACTGGGTCTGTGAATGGGAGTTCAGCAGGGAGCGGTTTCCTGACCCCGAGGGATTCATGGCTGAGATGCGGGATAAGGGGTTCCGCATAAGCCTCTGGCAGACTCCGAACATCGGCCCGGGCAATAAGCTGTTGGAGGAGGCGAAACAGCGACGATACTTGGCACCTCTGAAGGGCCCGGAGCAGGCTGACATGACAGAGTCTGATTTCTCGGTCCAGGGTGTGGCGGGCCAGATCGATTTCTCTAACCCGGAGGCTGTGCGCTGGTACCAGGGCTTGCTGGCGCGTCTGCTCAGGATGGGTGCCTCTGTGATTAAGACGGATTTCGGCGAGGATGTGGATCCCCGGGGGGACTTTGCCGGCATGTCGGCGAGCAAGCTCCATAATCTCTACGGCCTTCTTTACCAACGGGCAGCTTTTGAGATCACCAGGGAGGTCACCGGTGAGGGCATTATCTGGGCCCGAACCGGATGGGCAGGCTGCCAACGCTACCCGGTTCACTGGGGTGGCGATAGTTCGTGCACCTGGGATGGTATGGCCGGTTCGCTGCGGGGTGGTTTGCACCTGGGGCTTTCTGGGTTTGGCTACTGGAGCCATGACGTCCCTGGCTTTCATGGCCTGCCGGACTTCATGGCAAGTTGGCCCAGCGAAGTGCTCTACGTGAGGTGGACCCAGTTTGGGGTCTTTTCGTCCCACTTGCGATACCACGGTACGACACCGCGTGAGCCTTATGAGTATCCATCCGTGGCCGGGATTGTCCGGAAGTGGCTCAAGCTGCGCTATGCTTTGATCCCCTACCTTTCACAGCAGGCGAGTCGGGCCAGCGTGAGCGGGCTACCTCTGTTGCGCGCGTTGATCCTACACCATGAAGAGGATCCGACATGCTGGCATATCGACGATGCGTACTATCTCGGTGACCATTTCCTCGTGGCTCCAGTGATGAATGAAGAGGGCATGCGAGATGTCTATTTGCCTGCCGGTCGGTGGGTTGACCTCTGGACAGGAGAGCATCTCGAGGGGCCGCAGTGGTTGTACGATGTTGTGTCGCCTTTGGAGCGTATGCCAGTTTTCGTTCGTTTCGGTGCTCGTGTCCCAATTTACCCGATGCCGGTTGCCTCGACTGCGGAGATGGATTTGACGCGCAGCACCTTGCTCATGTTTGATGAAACATACCAGGGCCTCTCTTCCTCGCCGCTGGGTGATCTGACGGGGCTCTAGATCGTTCTGGGGCGATGACCTCTCGGCCAGGAGATACGCTATCGATGCAGGTATCCGAGATCGCGCTGGGGATTGATACGGGGGGGACTTACACCGATGCGGTGCTGATCGACCAGATATCAGGACGTGTCCTGGCAGCAACCAAAAGCCTCACAACGCACCATGACTTGGCTCTAGGTATTGGTGAGGCGATCCAGGCCATCTTTAAGCCGGAGGCGCTGATGGCAGGGTGCGGGGTGGAGGGCATCCAGCCCAGACAGGTCACCCTTGTTGGCCTTTCGACTACGCTGGCGACGAATGCTATCGTCGAAGGTCAGGGCAGCCCAATCTGTCTGATCCTGATCGGCTACGATCGTGAGCTGATCCGCCGATATCGGTTTGAGGAGGTGTTGGTCACACCCTACGTCGTCTACGTGCAGGGTGGTCATACTCTCGATGGTGAAGAACGGGCTCCGTTGGATGAGAGGGCTGTACGGGAGGCGATCCTCACTTATCGGGACCGCGTGGCTGCCTTTGCGGTCTCCGGCTACTTCAGTGTGCGCAACCCGGCCCATGAGCTTCGCGTCAAGGCCATGATTGAGTCACTGACTGGGGACAGTCTCGGCTTGCCTTTGCCAGTGACCTGTGGCCATGAGCTGACCACGCGTTTGGATGCGATGCGTCGTGCGACGACAGTGGCGCTCAATGCGCAATTGATCCCCACCTTGCAGGGACTCATCCTGGCCGTACGTCGTATGCTCGATGCTGGGGGCGTGCATGCGCCGTTGATGGTCGTGAAGGGGGATGGCTCGCTTGTCAGAGCTGACTGGGCGCTGCGACGCCCTATCGAGACGATCCTTTCGGGCCCTGCAGCCAGTGTGGTGGGGGCCTGGCATCTGGCTGGACGTAAGGATGTGTGGGTGGTGGACGTTGGGGGGACGACGACCGACATTGCTGCGCTGCAGGATGGACGTCCCCGCCTCAACCCTGAAGGGGCCCGTGTCGGTCGCTGGCGTACCATGGTGGAGGCTGTGGACGTTCACACTGTTGGTCTTGGAGGGGACAGCCATGTCTATCTCAGTCCTGAGCCGGTGGGGGCTCCTTATCCGGGCGCCTCTCACCCAATCAGGATTGGGCCGCAGCGTGTCTTGCCCCTGTGCCGGCTGGCTCAGGCGTATCCTCAGGTGCTGGAGGTATTACAGCGTCAGCGCACGCTAAAGAAGCGCCCCTTGTTGCGGTGGGTGGGGCAATTCCTCATTGCGCGACGTGTGCCGGAGGTTGGGCTTGATGGCTGGGAACAGGCGCTGGTGGAGAGATTCCAGCACGAGCCCCTCTCGCTAGTCGCGCTGGCGGAGGATGCAGCCTTTCGTACATTTCTCGCAGAGCGGGTTCAGCGGTTGGTGGCACGACAGGTTGCTCTGCGGGCTGCATTTACCCCCACGGATGCTCTGCACGCATTAGGACGGTTGGATCTGTGGGATGGTGAGGCCGCCAGGATAGGAGCCGAGCTTCTAGCGGCG
>CAZHBB010000006.1:0-61520 GCA_964530185.1 uncultured Anaerolineales bacterium | reverse complement strand
ACATTCTCTTTCAATCAGTATACCACGAGGAAGCGCCAGGGGAAAAGATGCGCGCTTCTCTTCCCTCTGGACCTCTGGTATACAAATCCTGGGGGTGACTGTCACCTTGATGGGTGGATGGAGTACGCGGGCCATCGCTTGCGGTGGTGGCCCGCGGCAGAGGCCATGACAGAGGTGACAGTCCCCCCCTCTCCCCCCCTCTGTGACAGTCTCATGCGTGCGGACCGCATATCTCGTCCCCTGGGTCTCAGGGCACAACCCGCCCTGCACTTACCAGACCAGCTATGGAGTTTGGAGTGCGGCGACGTGTCGCCGCTTTTGACCTGATGGCACCGCACTCCAAAGGCAGGGCTGCGCCAGTGCGACACGACCTCTACTATCGGAGTATCCAGTTGTGGCTTCGTCCGGCAAGACAGCACTCACGTGCCGCAATCCACAACGGAAGTTGTGCGATACTAGCGCCCTGCTCCAACAACGGGGCCATGCCCACCGGGGGCAAGCATGCCACCGAGACTGTCACAAAAGTGGTGGAAAAGAGGAGACAAAAGCAAGCCGTCTGCTAAAATCAGCCCATTGTCTATGCCCGTACGCACGGTAGAATATGGAACAATGTCTGACATAGATGATAAACCACTGATCATCCAGAGTGATGGAACGGTCCTGTTAGAGACCAAGAGTGCGGCCTATGAGGCTGCACGGGATCATCTGGTGCGCTTCGCCGAGCTGGAGAAAAGCCCTGAGTACATCCACACCTATCGAGTCTCCGCTCTCTCCCTCTGGAACGCCGCCGCTGCCGGGCTGACGGCCGATGAGATCCTCACGGGTCTCGAGCGTTTTGCCCGTTACCCGCTGCCCGACAACATCAGGGTCGAGGTCTACGACCTCATGGGCCGCTACGGCAGGCTGCGGCTGACGCCTGATCCCCACGACGAGACCAGATTACGCCTCACCACCGACGAGCCCCATCTGCTGCAGGAGTTGGAGCACCGGCGGGAGGTGGCGGCCTATCTGCTCACGCGCATCGGCCCGCACACGTACCAGGTCCCTGCCAGCCGACGAGGCCACATCAAACAGGCCCTCCTAAAAGCAGGCTATCCCGCCGAGGACCTGGTGGGCTATACACCAGGGGCACCCCTGACCTTCAGCCTGCGGCAGGCGACGCACGATGGTCAACCCTTCGTGGTGCGGCCCTACCAGCAACTGGCCGCGGACACCTTCTGGGCCAATGGCTCGGAGGCAGGGGGCGCCGGGGTTATCGTGCTCCCATGTGGGGCCGGAAAGACCATTGTGGGCCTTGCTATCATGGAGAAAGCACAGACCCACACCCTCATCCTGACGCCCAGCACCATCGCCGCACGCCAATGGCGTGAGGAGCTGTTGGATAAGACCACGTTGAGTGAGGAGATGATCGGGGAGTACACTGGCCAGCGCAAGGAGATACGCCCGGTCACATTGACCACCTATCAGATCCTCACCTACCGCAGGCGGGGCACGCGAGCGGACTCCTCGACCATGCTGATGGACAGCTTCCCGCACTTCGCACTCTTCAATCAAGGCAACTGGGGGCTGATCATCTACGACGAAGTTCACCTGCTCCCTGCACCGGTCTTCAGGATCACCGCCGAGCTGCAGGCCCGGCGCCGCCTGGGGCTGACCGCCACTCTGGTGCGGGAGGATCAGCGGGAGGAGGACGTCTTCTCCCTGATCGGCCCCAAGAAGTTCGATATGCCATGGCGCGATCTGGAGAGTCAGGGTTGGATCGCCCCAGCCATCTGCTATGAGATCCGTATTCATCTGCCCACCGATCGCCGCCCCGCCTACATCACCGCCCCCAAACGACGACGGTATCGCGTGGCGGCCGAGAACCCGGCCAAGCTCGAGGTGTTGGATAAGCTCCTGGCCTATCATCGGGATGACCGCATCCTGATCATCGGCATGTACCTGGACCAGCTCCAGCACGTCGCTGCCCACTACGGCTACCCCCTGATCACCGGGAAGACCAGGGTAGCCGAACGGGAGAAGCTCTACGAGAGCTTCCGCCGCGGCGAGATCCGCACACTGGTGGTGTCCAAGGTGGCCAACTTCTCCGTGGATCTGCCAGACGCCAATGTGGCCATTCAGATCTCAGGGACCTTCGGCTCCCGCCAGGAGGAAGCGCAACGGCTTGGGCGGATCCTGCGGCCCAAGCCCGACGGTGGTCAGGCCTACTTCTACAGCCTGGTCACCCGAGAGACCATCGACCAGGAGTTCAGCGCCAACCGACAGCGGTTCCTCACCGAACAGGGCTACCGCTACCTGATCCTGTACGAGGACGAGGTCCCGGCGGCGCTGCCTGCCACCCAGTGGGCCTCGACACGCTAGCGGTTGGGAGCCACATCACTGCACCGGGGGACCTATGGACGCGACACAGGACGACATCCACGAGCGGGAGGAGAATATCATCTGGGGACCTCCTCTGCCGCCGATGGATCCCGAGGAGTTCACATGGCCTCCTACGGAGGTTGATCCCATTGAGTGGACGGCCCAAAACCTCACGCGCTCCGATCTGCGCGCTCGCGATCTCAAGGAGCTGATTCTTGCCCTGGGCGAGACCCCCAAAGGGCGACGCCGCGTGGACCTTGCACGCCAATGGGCCACACACCTCCTGGACCCCGAACGTCTGCGCCATGCCGTGTCACGTCTTTCACCCGAGGCGCGGGACACCCTGGCGCGTTTGATCCTGGCATCGAGACTCAACGAGATCGGATGGAGAGTCACGCCGTCGGCGCTGTGGCAGGACCGTGATATCTCGGAGGATGAGAGCGCTGGCGAGCTTTACACCGAAGGTCTGGTGTTCGTATCCACAGGAGACACGCTCTACATCCCACCCTATCTCCACCGCTTTCTCCCATCCGTGGCGCGGATATTCCCCACCGCCTCCCCGCCCGACCACGTTGCCCCCATGGCGGACCCCAGGGACCTGCTTGCCCAGATCCAGCACCTGATCAGCCTGCTGGCCCACGGCACCTTCACGTTGCGGCCATGGCCCTGGGACCGAGAGATGCCGAACCCCACGCTCGGGCTGCCAGGGGGATGGCCTCTCGACCCCGGTGATCAGGAGGGAGATGCAGGCCCCAGACAGGACTCCGACGTTGCCCTGCGGCCGCCCGACTCCCATCTCAGCGATGAGACATTGAGTCGCTGGACGGCTGCCCTTGACGCCTCACCTGAACGGGCCGAATGGCTTTTCCATCTGCTGCTGGCGGCCGGGATCATCAAACTCGGGGACACGATCATCCTGGATCAGGCAAAAGCAGAGCACTTCCTTACCCTGTCGCCGGGACAGCAGATCACTCAGCTCTACTGGTTCAACATGAGTATGACGACGTGGGCACACTGGTGGCGTCTATGGCGACTTGGCGAGGTTCGGGTCTGCCAGGGTGCCCATGGGGGCACCCGCCGCTTCGCCTATCCCATGTTGGTGCAAGGCTACTTCCAGAAGCTGCGCCAGGTCACATTGGAGGCCCTGGCGATCCTGCCGGAGGGCCGGTGGCTCTCGTTCGACGATGTCGCAACGTGGGTGGGGCAGATCGTCGAGCCCATGCAGCGATTGCGCTACTTGCGGTCGGTGCGCGGCTGGGCCAGGGAGGGAGAGTGGCCGGGTTTCCCGAAGGTGGTACTCCGCTGCCTGCTGACCGGTGCGCTGCATCCTTTGGGCCTGGTGGCCCTCGCGCCCTCGCTGGAAGACCCGCAGCGGCTGCGGCTGAGCGGGCTCCAGGACCTCCATTGGAAGCGACTGAGCGAGGCCGCCATTAAGGCCATTGAGCCACCGATGGCCAATGACATCCGCTACGAGACGGACCGTCACCGCCTCCTCCTCTCCCGTCTCCCTGTGCCGCCCCGGCTGCTTGCCTTCCTGTTGAAGTGGGCGAGCCTGACAGGGACCGAAGGCGAGGCGTTGGTCTTCGAGCCTGCCATCCATCGCCTCCACCGGGCGTTCCAGGCCGGAGAGACCCCTGCATCGCTGGCGGCGATCTGGATGACGCTATTGGGATTTGCCCCCCCGGATGCCATTCGGCAGTGGTGGGAGAAATGGTCGTCGCGCTATGGCCGGGTGCGGATCTACCCAGGCCATGCCCTGCTGCAGACCCGCGATGCAGAGACAATGGAGGAGCTTCAACTCGCATTGCCCCCCCTGGCCCACGTCATCGTCGCGGAGATTACTCCCGCCCATGTCCTGCTCAAACGCGAGGCCGTCGATGAGCTCCTGACGGATCTGCAGCGTCAGGGACATACACCAAAGGAGATAACGTGACCACGGGACTGAGCCTGCGGGAAGCGTTGCAGGCCTATGTGAGGCCCATCGTCGAGTCCATCGCGCAGAATCTGAAACTCGAGCTACCGTCCGGCTACGTGCGGAAGAGTGAGCTGATCGACCTCCTATGTCAGGCCGTCGAGGAGGGGACTACGGTCCACACCGCCCTTGAGATGTTGGACCCGGTGGCGCGTGCCATCCTGGCCTTGCTGGCGACCAACGAGGGCGTCGCCTCCCTCAGCCAGCTCGCACAACGCTTCCTGATGACCGAGGCCGCGCAACAGATGAGGAAGGAGAGATCCCCCTCACAGCCGCTGCTGGTGAGCGAAATCGTGTATCTGCTGCTGCGCCTTGGGCTGGTCGTGGGGCTGCGCGAACAGACGGGCTCTTACGTCCACTCCCTGGATATCATCCCCTTTGCAGTCGGGGTTCCAAAAGAGGTCATGGCGGTACCGGCGGTTGCGTCGCTGGCTCCACCCCCCCAGGCCTCCAACCCACAGCTCGTCGATCTGCCTGAGACCGGACAGATCGTGCCGGGTGACCCGACGCCCATCCTGCGCCAGCTCCTCTTCCTGTGGCATGAGCTTCGCCGCCAACCAGCCAAGCTCCTGAGAGACGGGAGCCTGGGCAAGCGCGAGTCGCGCCGCCTGGCGCAGGCGCTGGCCCTGGATGAGACAACCGGCATGGAGCGCGTGGCCACCCTCTATACGCTCCTGCAAGCGCTCAGCATGGTGGAGGTGGACACGGCGGCCCAACTGGCGAGAGCCTGGGAGGACCCCAGCGTGATGCAGATCTGGACCAGCGGCCCGGCGGCGCAGATTGAAGCCATCATCCGCGCCTATAGCACGCTGGAAGGCTCACCCGACAGGATCCCCAGCGCCGACCTGAAGCAATGGTACAAGCGCCACTACATACACCATTCGATGAGCGTACTGCGGCAGCGCGTCATCTCCCTGCTCCGTGAGATGCAGGGGGTGGGGTGGCTCTCAGTGAACCAGATCGTCAACCTTCTGAACGAAGAACACACAGGCGGATTGCTCCTTGAAGCTGGCACCAGAGAGGCCTTACTGGAGAACGCTTCTAAGGGCACGGGCTGGGCCTACGTCCTGGGCGAGCTGCGAGTCATTGAGCACACGATCGTCGAAGCCCTGCTCCAGGAACAGCACCAGCTTGGACTGCTGGATGCCTTCTATCACGACGCCGAGGCCCAGGCCCTCTACGCCGTCCGGATATCCGACGCCGTGCGGCAGCTCGAGGAGTCTCCACCCACCCCGGCATCCGCTGGCTGGAGCGTGGTCCTCCAGCCAGATTTCCAGGTCCTGGCTCTGGGTCCCACGCCGCCCAGCGTGCTCGCCACCATCGAGGGATTCACAGAGCGGGAGTCGGTGGACCCCAGTGTCGTCACCTATCGTATCACGCATGAAAGCGTCTACGGGGCCTTCCAGCGCGGCGAGACGGCCGACACGTTGCTTGCCCAGCTCAGCGAGCTCACCCATGCGGAGCCGCCGCAGAACGTCAGACGCTCGCTGGAGGCCTGGTACGCACAGTACGAGCGGATCGTGGTCCACCGACAGGTGACCATCCTGCACGTCGATAGGCCGGCGCTGCTGGAGGCCCTGGTGCGCGATCCGGAGCTGGCCAGGTACCTTCATCCCATCGACGCCACCACCGCCTGGTTCCGCCCATCAGTGGCTGGTGTGATCGAGGCACGGCTGATGGAGCACGGCCACCTGGCGGCGAAAGTCGAGGACATAGTGGAGGCACGCCGGGAGAGCATACGCTGGCACGGGGATGAGCTGGAGAGTGTCAGAGCGGCGCCCGGCCTGGAGACAATAGGGACACTGGCGCGGTTCGCCGAGCGAGTCAGCGAGGGCCGCTGGCGCCTGACGCCAGAGCGCGTCCAACGCGCCGCCAGGCTGGGGATCGACGCCAATGTCATTGCCCGGTGGCTCGAGGAGCTCACAGGCGCCTCGCTGCCCTCCAGGTGGAAGACACGCCTCCGCGCCTGGACCGGCTACTTCGGGCAGGCACGGGTGGCCCACGTCCGTCTGCTGCAATTTGAGAATGCCACGGCCCTTGACGAGCTGCGCAGCCTCGATCCCCGTCTGAAGCGCTGGCTGCGTCCTCTGCCCGATGCCCCGGGGTACGCCACCGTCGCCGACACCCACTGGGATGAACTGCAGCACATCCTCGGCGAGCTGGGGATCGCCCTCGATACAGAGGGTGAGGCCTGATCGTCTGAGCTTCGCCAGCCTTTGGACTGCGGTGCTTTGGCACCGCTTTCAAAGCGGCGACGCGTCGCCGCACTCCAAAAACCGCACGCCAAAAAGGACAACTGCAAGAGGCGGATGCACCCACGATTGGCTGGCTGCCACGCGCATGCTATAATGAACTTAGCTGGCATCCAAGGGATTCCATGAGCGGAGGTGCCCCGGAGGAACGATGACTCCATCAGATGCAGGGACGACCAAACGTCATCAACGCACAGCACGGCAGTGTTACAAACAGGCATTGGCTGCCTATCAGCAGTGGGATCTCGACACGGCGATCGCGGAGTTGGAAGAGGCTGTCGCCCTCAGCCCAAACAATGCCACTTACTACATCGCGCTCGCGCAGGCGTTGGCACGCGCCGGGCGCTTTGACCAGGCCTTGCGTGCCCTGGCGAACTACCTGCGCCTCAAACCGAATTCCAATGTCTCGACGCGCATCGAACAGCTTTTCGCCAGCGGAACCGACCCCGTGGAAAATCAGATCACAGCCAAGATGACGGAGGCCCAACTGCCCATCCACCTCGTCGGCGCAGCGATCCAGATGTGGCTGGAGTTCCGCATCGCCCTGGGCGAGGATCCCCTGCACATCCCCAAACCCGAGGCCTGGGCAGCGGCGCTCGACTACACCGCCCGTAAAGTTAACCTGCGGGAGATCCCTTTGGGCGAGCTGGCGGCATATTATGGTGTCTCACCCGGGACCGTACGCAAGCACCATCGTGCTCTGGTCGAGAAGCTGGATATCATGCCCTGTGACTACCGGTACTTCACCGAAGAGATCAACCCTCTGGACAAATTAGTCGAAGCCGCCGAACTGCTGGAGCAATTGGAGGCCCGCTTCAATCAGGAGTGAAAACTTCGGAGAGATCGAAACGAGTGGAGCCCTGACCGCCCCGCAGTAACCGTTAATCCCCAAGACAGGTATGAGTGGCGGGGGCGCAACGGAGATGCGTCCCCGCCACCACCATCCATATCCCCCCGTCCAAATGTGGGAAAAAGTGCCCGGGGAGAGGGATCCATTTCGATCTTGATAGGATACTGAGGATAATAGGATGAAAGTGACATATCGTGATCGTGTCTGGACCTTCGATGAGCCACTGACCGTAGCCCAGCTCCTCAAGCGGATCGGCCTCCTGCCGGAGAGCGTGCTGGTCGTACGAGACGGCAAGCTGCTGACAGAGGACCAGCGGCTATATCCAGGCGACGAGGTAAAGGTCGTCGCTGTCATCTCCGGAGGATAGCTCATGCGCTGTCGAATCTGCGGCCAGCCCGCGGTCATCAACATGCGGCACCACAAGCTGTCCCTGTGCGCCGAGCACTACATCCCCTGGTTCATCAAGCAGACCGAGCGCACAATCCACAAGTATCGCATGTTTACCCCCGAGGAGCGCATCCTGGTCGCCGTCTCAGGCGGCAAGGACAGCCTGGCGCTATGGGACGTGCTGCTCAAGCTAGGTTACCACGCCGACGGCCTGTACATCGACCTGGGCATCGACGGGGGCTTCGGATACTCCAGCCGCTCCAAAGAGAAAGTGCTTGCCTTTCACCACAACCACCCCAAGGCGAACCTGCATATCGTAGACATCCCAGGGACTTACGGTGAGAGTGTTCCCGAGGTCGCCAGACGTAAGCACCACATGCGGCGTCCATGCGCCATTTGTGGGGTGATCAAGCGACACGAGATGAACCGCGTGGCGCTCAGCGAGGGCTACGACGTCCTGGCCACCGGCCACAACCTGGACGACGAAGCGGCTACCCTGTTCGGTAACGTGCTGCACTGGCACGTGGGCTACCTTCAGCGCCAGGGTCCCATCCTCCCCGCTGACGGGGAAGGACTGGCGCGCAAGGTGAAGCCGTTTGCCCGCCTCTATGAGCGCGAGACCGCGGCCTACGCTCTGCTCACCGGCATCGATTACATCTACGAGGAGTGTCCCTTTGCCAAAGGTGCTACGAGCATCACCCACAAAGAGACCCTCACGGAGATGGAGCACAAGTCGCCGGGCACCAAGCTCCAATTCTACGTGAACTTCCTGCGTGCCAAGGAGGAGGGGCTGTTATGCAATGCGGAGGCGCAACGGGTGGAGCTGCATCCCTGCGAACGCTGCGGGCAACCCACTACGGCTGCCAGACTGTGTCGTTTCTGTCGTCTATGGGAGTGAGCAGCTCCAAGCCGTGGTGGCCCACGCCCGGCAGGACCTGAACGGACGATGTCGGAGAGACTCAGCGACATAGGTAACGCCTTGGCGTGGGCCAGATCCATGCTGAGAGCCGTCACCGACCGGCCCCAACTGGAGACCGAACGCATCCTGGCTGAGATATTGGGGTTTCCCAGGGCCTTCCTCATCGCCCACCCCGAGCGCAGCCTAGCCCCCGAAGAGCAACGGACCTTCACCGACCATGTGCTGCGACGTGCGGCCGGGGTTCCACTCCCCTACATCCTGGGGCACATCGAGTTCTTTGGGCTTGATCTCTACGTCGCACCCGAGGCCCTCATCCCTCGCCCAGAGACCGAGACGTTGGTGGAGATGGCGCTGGCCTGGGCCCGGCAGCGGAGACCGCAGACCGTGCTCGATGTGGGCACCGGCTCCGGCTGCATCGCCATCGCCCTGGCGGTGACCCTCCCTCACCTGTCGCTGCTGGCGACTGATCTCTCTATCGATGCGCTCCGTGTGGCTCACCGAAACGCCCAACGGCACAGTGTCAGGGATCGGATACACCTGATCCGTACAGACCTGCTACAGGCGCTGCGCGGCCCCATCGACCTCATCGTGAGCAACCCACCCTATGTCGCCGACGCGGAGTGGCGCCACCTGCCACCCTCGGTGCGGCACGAACCGGCGCTGGCTCTGCGGGGCGGGCCAGAGGGCCTGGACGTGATCCGCCGCCTCCTGACCCAGGCTCGAACGCGCCTGGCCCCCGGTGGCTGTCTATTGGTCGAGATCGGAGAGCACCAGGGCCCGGCGGTGGTCCGGCTGGCACGTGAGATATTCGGGCCCCACGGCCCCGTGCACATCAGCGTCCATCAGGATCTCGCTGGAAGGGACCGGGTACTCCAAGTGCAGATCATCGACGTCGCAGGGGCGGGATAGCCTCACCTTCCCCTGGGGTGGAAATACGATCATCCCAATCCCCTGGGCAAGTAGCTCCTGGTCCAATGGATCACCGTCGTAGGCTTTGCACTTGCCTGGCTGACATCGTCGGGCTGGTTGGTCAGGCTCGGGCCGAGCGTCGAGCTAGGCAAAAATCACCCCTGGCAGAGAATCGCGGATAGGTTCCCGTCTCCGGCAGCCCACCGATCTTCTGCAACTCACGCTTACTCCAAGGCTTGAGTCCACCCTCAGACATGTTAGAATGACATCGCGATGTACATCAAGAGCCTAAGTCTGCGCCAGTTCCGCACCTACAGCCGACTCGAACTCGACCTCCCGGCGGCCTCGATCCTGCTCCTGGGCGCCAACGCCCAGGGCAAGACCAGCCTCCTGGAGGCCATCGCTTTTCTATCCCTGGGCGCCTCACCGTTGACGAGCACCGATCGCCAAGTGATCCATTGGGCCGCGACAGAATCCGCCATGCCCTACGCCCACCTACAGGCCGAGATCGTCCGAGGTGGGGAGATAGAGACTCTGACGATCGCCCTGGAGCGCCGCATGCTGGCCAACGGGCAGGAACGACTGGAGAAACGCTTCCGCATCGGTCAGCGCAACGTGCGGAGGGCCGAGTTCACAGGGCGGCTCAATGTGGTGCTCTTCCTGCCCCAGGATCTGTCCCTGGTTTATGGCCCACCCGCCGAGCGACGGCGCTATCTGAATGGCCTGCTGGCACAGGCCCACCCCACCTACGCGGAGGTACACACCATCTATAGTCAGGCCATGGCACGCAGAAACGCCCTGCTGCGCCATCTGCGCGACCATGGAGGCGACCCGCGCCAACTCATCCCCTACGAGGAACGCCTGGTGCGCGCCGGCGTGACGATCTCACTGTATCGAAAGCGCCTCATCGAGGCGATGGAGCCCACCATCGACCGGCTCCATCGGGAACTGACGGGAGACGAGGCCTGGCTCAAACTGGAATACCGGCCTAATCTCGATGAGGTCCACCAATTTGAGAACGGCCAGGGGGAGGCTCTGGGTGCACCCGCCGTGGACATTGAGGCTCTCTACGAGGCTTACCGTCAGCGGCTGCTGGAGACGCGCCCAAGGGAGATCACGCGCGGCGTGACGCTGGTGGGGCCCCATCGGGACGAGGTCCGCTTCATCTCCAACGGCCGGGACCTGGGCATCTACGGTTCGCGTGGACAGCAACGCACGGCTGTACTGGCGCTTCACCTGGCTGAGCTGGCATGGCTCCAGCAGATCACGGGCGAATCCCCGGTGCTACTGTTGGACGAGGTGCTGGCTGAACTGGATCACGCCCGGCGGAGCTATCTACTACAGGCCTTGCAGGGCATTGAACAGACCATCCTGGCGACCACCGATGTCGAGCTGGTCCCTCATTCCTACCGGGATCAAGCCACGATTTTCAACGTGGCAGCAGGACTCATTCAGAGGATATCCCCCCAAGGGTAACCCGGCGGGTAACTGCGGCCTGACCCTGGGCCCAGAAAAAACAAACAGGGCAGCCACCCACGGTGGTGCCCCGTCTGAGATCCGGCCATAACAGCCACGCTCAGGCGTTACTGCCCTCGACAGGTGCCGGCCGCTGTTTCTTATAGCGATAGACAATACGCCCGCGCGTCAGGTCATACGGCGAAAGCTCAAGCCGCACACGGTCCCCCAGCAGGATGCGGATGTAATACTTCCGCATCTTTCCAGAAAGGTACGCAATAACCTCATGGCCTGTATCCAGCCGCACACGAAACTGCGTACCTGGCAATGCTTCAGTAACCGTACCCTCGACGACGATCTTCTCTTCTTTTTTGGCGCTCATAAACCCTTTCCAACTCTCTCAAACAGCCTCTTCCTGCTCTGGGGGCTCAGTAGGCTCCGGGGCCGTATCCTCGGCTGCGGCGGATGACGCCTCAACGCTCTCCTCATCACCCTCGCCAGCCTCAGAGACCTGTGGCTCTTCGCCCTCGGTCTTATCTCCAGCCTCGACGGACGCCACTTCACCACTCTCTCCACCTGCTGCTTCAGCCTCAGGGGCCTCGGCTGGGGCTCCCTCCGTCACGGCAGGGGCCTCTGCCGCCTCTGCCTCTGGCTCGGACTCAGATGTCGGCTCAACCTGGGGCGCTGCCGCTTCAGCTTCTGCCGCTTGAGCTTCCTCTGCCGCTTTCTGAGCTTCCTCGGCCTGCTCGATGCGGGCCAGAACCCAGTTCTCCCACTCCTCGGTGGTGACCTGGCGCACGCTCAACCCCACCCGACGGCGATCCGGCTCCACCCGGATGATCTTGACCAGGACTGTCTCCCCAGACTGCAACTCCTCACGTTGAGCGACATCGCGCAACTCGCTGTTATGGAGCAAGCCCTCGACTCCGGGCTCCAGCTCAATGAATACCCCAAAATCTACCACCTGGGTCACACGCCCCTCAGTCAGTGAGCCCACAGGATAGCGTTCGGCGACGCTGTCCCAGGGATCTGGCGTCAGTGCCTTGATACTCAGAGCGATGCGTTCGCGCTCTCGATCCACATCGAGGACCTTCACTTTGATACGCTGACCCGGCGCGTAGATCTCTCGCGGATGATCGATCCGTCCCCAGGAGAGTTCAGAGATGTGAACCAGACCGTCAATCCCACCCAGGTTGACAAACAGCCCGAAATCCACCACCTGGCTGATCCGTCCCCGACGTACCTGTCCGGGTTCCAGCTCAGCCAGCAGTTTCTCGCGCCGTGCCGCACGCCATTCACGGGCAGCCGCGCGTTGCGAGAGGATCAAACGGCGGCGACGACGATTGACCTCAATCACCTTGACCATGATCTGCTGACCCACCATACCCCGCAGTCGACGCTGCCGCTCAGCGGGTTGGCGGATCTGATTGAAACCGATCAACTGAGACATGGGCACAAAGCCACGTAGTCGGCCAAACTCCACTGTCAGGCCGCCGCGATTGGCCCCCGTGACGACGGTCTCATAGACACTCTGATCCTCCAGGAGTTTCTCGGCCGTCAGCCAATCCTCCTGCAAGATGGCCTCGGAGATCGACAGCTCGACATTCCCCTCGGAATCCCGAAACCGGGTCACGACCACAGGCACTGTATCACCCACGTTGAACTCTCGATCCTCAACCTTCTGGAGATCCTCGATGGGGACGAACCCGTCCCGCTTGGCGCCGATGCCCACCAGGAAGCCGTCCTCACGGCATTCGATGATGACACCTTCACGCAGCTCGCCGCGTCTGAGTGTACCCGCTGACAGCGATTCTTCTAGTTGATCTTCCCAGGAGGCAGCACCGGCATCTGCCGGCGATTCATCCTGGAGCACAGGGGGCTCGGATGGCCCAGAGGCATGATTCAATTCTTCCACAATCCAACTCCTATTCCATCCAGTATTGCACAAGCAAGCGACACATGCAACTTGGACGGGTTAAATAGACTGCAAACATTGTAACATAGCCATCGATAAAGTCAATTATACGAAGAGTGCAATCGCCCACAACTCTCACGAGCCGATGGTCATACCACGAAGGACACCGCAAGCTCTCCTACCCCCATTTGCAGGTCAGAGTAAGGGAGAGAGAGGTAGCCTACAAAGGTTGGGCTTCACTCAGAATGATTCACATGCCGGCCGACGCTATGATGCCGTAGAACCAACCCACGGGAACCCCTTTGAGTCCCACCCTAACAGCACCTGGCCACCTCTCTTACAGGTTGGCAATGGGAAAGCCGGTGCTATAGTAATTCAGGATTAACCACGACGCACGTCCTCCCGAACATGTGATGCGGTGAAGGGTTGAAACCCGCCCGCCCCCTCACCAACCTGTGCTCCCAGTTGCCAGGCGGGAAGAGATGGACGACATGGAACAGGAGGGAGAAGAAGATGCAGATTGTGACCGACAGTGGGACGGATCTATGTCTGTCACCCGAACGCATAGCCGAGCTAAACATCCATGTGGTGCCCCTCGTTGTGACCCTGGAGGGCCGTTCCTACCGTGAAGGTGTGGATATCCACCAAAAAGAATTCTACCGTCTACTGGCGGCAACGACGAGCCTTCCCACTACATCGCAACCCTCGGCAGGGGAGTTCGCAGAGCTCTACCGGCAACTGGCCGAGACCGATCCAGAGATCCTGTCCATTCACTTGTCGTCGGGCCTGAGCGGAACGGTCAACTCTGCCCGAGCAGCGGTTGCGATGGTGCCAGAGGCCAACATCACGGTCATCGACACCAAAACCCTTTCGGCTGCAGCCGGCTGGCAGGTAAAAGCCGCTGCCATGGCAGCGAAAGCCGGCTGGTCGAAGGAGGAGATCATCGCCCTGACGCAACGCATTGGGGACGCCAGCGACAGTCTCTACACCCTGTCAGAGCTGAAATACCTGATCCACGGTGGACGCATCAGCCATATGAAAGGGCTGATCGCTTCGCTGTTGAACATCAAACCCCTGATAGGGGTGGAGAAGGAAAGAGGGACTTACGTGCAACGGGGGCAAGCGCGGTCCTTCAAGCGGGCGATAAGAGGGCTGGTCGATCTGATCGCCAAGCAGTATCCCCCTGGTAGCGCCCTGCGGGTCCAGATCCTACACGCATTCAACCCAGAGGGTGCCACACTGTTACGAGAGGAGATCACTGCGCACTTCGAGTGTACATGGCTCGCAGAGGGCTACATTTCCCTCGTATTGGGGGCCCACACAGGTCCCAGCATGGTAGGGGTCGCCTACGCGCCACAGGAGGTCTTCGCCGAGCTGCCCTTTGAGATCGAGTAGTGGCGACGGATCCATGAATAGCACAGCAGGACCGTTGGTCTGTACGTGGGATGACGAGACCAGGTGCGCAGTGTGAGCTGCGCTGGAGACTGGGGTGCAGGTTCGATCCCGGCGAGTTTCGATTCTTCGCACTGAACCAGATCCCGTCACGCGTGCTGGCCTGTTTCGGCCTGGCGCTGGTTGGCTCGGCAACTGGGGCATGGCGGCCGTTGATCACCTTCATCGCGGCCTGCGTGGTCCTGTGGGGTCTGGGACTCGAGACACGGGTGCTGTGCTCTCACTGCCCATACTGGGCTGAGGAGGGGAAGGTGCTGCACTGCTGGGCCCTGACCGGCTCACCCAAGCTCTGGCGATACGACCGGAGCCGATGCTGCGTTGGGAGAAGGTAATCCTCCTGACGTTTTTCTCGTTCCTGGTGGCTTTCCCGGTGATCGTCGAGGGTCATGGCATCTGGGCCATGGCAGCCACCCCATCGCAGTTCGGACGGTATGCACTGCTGGGGATGATTGGGATCACAGGGGCGACACTCCTGGCCGCAGCACAGTTCGTCCTGGTGCTGACGCACCACTATTGCCGCCGCTGCGTCAACTTTTCCTGCCCACTCAACCACGTGCCGAAGCCGATGGTCGACGCCTATCTCAGGCTGAACCCGGTGATGAGAGGGGCATGGGAGACGAGCGGCTATCAACTGGGGGAATAGGGCATCGGGCAGCTCGGTTGATCTCAGAACCTCTGCTCCGACATCCTGGAGCGCCCACGCACCGGGGTCTGGACCTCGATGCGTGGGCGCATACCTCGATCCGATCCTGGTCCCGCCTCACCCGGCGGCGACCACCGACTCGCCGCCGTCCACCGGAATCACCGCCCCCGAGATCCAGGTCAACCGGGGGTCAGCCAGCACCACCAGCGTCTGTGCCACGTCCTCCGGCGTGGTCAGGCGTCCCGCCGGATGGTAGCGTTGTGCCTGGGCCATGATCTGCTCGTGTCCTGGGATGGCGCGCAGCGCAGGCGTGTCGGTCACGCCGGGCATCAGACAGTTGACCAGAACCCCGCGCGGCGCAAGCTCAACCGCCAGTTGGCGGGCGTGCGCCTCCAACGCCGCTTTGGCTGCGGAGACCGGCCCGTAATGCGAGGAGGCGCGCTGGGATCCTATGCTGGTCATGGCGTAGACGCGGCTGCCGCGCTGCAGGAGGTCCGCCCACACCAGGTCCTGCACCCAGTACACCAGGCTATGTGCCATCACCCGCAGCGTCATCTCCATCTGACTCTCGGTTACCGCTTCCTCAGGGTCCTCGGGTACATACTGACGCAGGCTACCAAAGGCCAGTGTGTGCACCATAAGATGTACGCAACCAAACGGGTCGTCGGCCAACACCTCCGAGATAGAGGCGATGACCCTGGCGCGGCGTCGAGCATCGGCCGCGTTGGTGTTGAAGAAGACCGCACGTCCCCCGGCCGCCTCCACGTCGGCTATGACCTGCCGCGCCCGATCCAGCGTGCGGCGCGGGTCCAGATGCACGCCGAAGATATTCATCCCGGCCCGCGCTAACGCCCGCGCGGCCGCCGCGCCAAACCCACTGGACGCGCCAAGGATCAACGCCCAACGCCCTGCAAGCCCCTGCTCTCCCTTTTGTGTCATTCTACCTCCTCAAAGATAGACCTGACAGGCCATAGCCCATCAGGTCCTGGTTCTTGGGTTGTGGACCAGCGCATGTATCAGGATAGATCGCCCTACACCTCAGCCTCAGTCATCGAAGTCGGAGCCGCTGTAGAAGTCACCGGAGTCAGAGCCTTCCCCCATCAGGTCCGGCATCTCCTTCTCTATCTCCTCCGGGTCCTGCCCGGCCTCCAGCCGTTCAATGACCTCCTCAAACTCTGGCCCCAGGTCCCCGGTCTCATCGCCGAGCTCATTCATCATCTTGCGCATGAAACGGCCCATGCTCTTCGGGTCATTCTCGTCGAAGTCACCCCAGTTCGTTGGATCGGCCAGGTCCTCCAATCGACTATCCTCTGACCTCACCACACGCACCCGGGAGACCAGCCGCTTGATCTCTCGACTCCCGCAACGCTTGCAGCTGAGTTTGCTCTCGTCTATCTCGGAGAAAGTGCGCCAGAATACCGAAAAGCGGCGTCCACATTGCCCGCATCGATACTCATAGATCGGCATCTTTCGTCTCCTCTGTCAATTGTGGTATAGTAGGCTGCGCACTCGGCGAGCATGGCCTGGTCGCGGCATCGCGGACCACCCCATGCCACGCCGACTCGCTTGTACCACCGGCAACCCATGAAGCGTCAAATAAAATTATACGACAAGCGCTGACGGGAGCAAACCTGTGCAAGACGATATCTTTGCCGCAACGTGTGCGCTTCAAAAGCGACCGTTACTCATTGTGATCTCAGGCCCATCGGGGGTGGGAAAGGACTCCCTGGTCGAACGCATGAAGGCCAGGGGAGCCCAGTTCCACTTCGTGGTGACGGCCACATCGCGCCCACCCAGGCCCGAGGAACGGCACGGTGTCGATTACTTCTTCGTCTCGAAAGAAGAGTTCGAGCGCATGATCCAGGACGGCGAATTGCTGGAATATGCTGTGGTGTACGGGCAGTACAAAGGTATTCCCAAGCAACAGATCCGCGATGCCCTGGACAGCGGCAAGGATGTGGTGCTGCGGCTCGACGTCCAGGGTGCAGCCACCATCCGGCGTCTGATCCCGGGGGCTGTGCTTATCTTCCTGACCGCGACCTCAGAGGAGGAGCTTATTGAGCGGCTGCAACGGCGGGAGACGGAGTCGGATCTCCAGCTTGAGCGGCGCGTTGCCACTGCCCGTGAGGAGATGAAGCAGGTTGACGCCTTCGATTATGTAGTCGTCAATCGCGACTGCCAGTTGGACGACGCGGTGGACCAGGTGCTCTGCATCATTCACGCAGAGCACTGCCGCGTGCACCGCCAGGAGGTGAGGCTGCCGTAGGGGGACACGAGGTCAGGAGGCGCACCATAGCCCGTCGGCGCGGGAGGACAACAGGATGCGAGAACCCATCGAGCTGCATATCGGGGATGTCATTGAGCTCAGGAAACCCCACCCCTGTGGCGGGAGGACCTGGCGCATCCTGCGCGTGGGCCTTGACATTGGGATCGAGTGTCTCACGTGTGGCCGCTATGTGTTGATCCCACGGCGCAAGCTAGAGGGCCGGATCAAGCGCTTCCTCGAACGTGCAGAGCTGCCCATTGACGGACAATCGGAGCTCAGGCCGTGATGGACCACCGCCCTCTGCCCAGACGGTTTCTCTTCCTCTTCTCCGACACCGGAGGAGGCCATCGAACCTCGGCCCAGGCCGTGCGAGAGGAACTCATCCGGCGACATGGCCCGGCGGCCCATGTTGAACTGCTTGACATCTTCACCGAGTCCAACCGCTGGCCGTTCCACCGCTTCCCAGACTGGTATCCCAGAATGGTGCGCCTGCACGGCATCCCCTGGGGCATAGGTTTTCATCTCCTGGATCGCGTTGAGATCATGCAGGGCATGTCACGGTTACTGTGGCCCTACACCCGGGAGCAACTGTGCGCACTGCTGACGCGCCATCCGGCTGACGTGATCGTGAGCTTTCATCCCGTCCCCAACTGTGCAGTGAACCTGGCCCTTCGGCATCTGGGCTGGCGCGGCGCGTTTGTCATCGTCGCCGTGGATCTGATCACCGCCCATGCAGGATGGTTCGTCCCAGGGGCCAATCTCTATCTGGTCCCCACAGAGCAGGCGAGGGCGCGGGCTCGCCGTTGGGGGGTGCCCGCCGGGCGCGTGTGCGTCACCGGCATGCCGGTGCGGCGGGCCTTTGTCGACGCCGCGATGCTGCCCCAAGAGGAGGCACGTCATCGACTCGGCCTACCTCAGGATCGACCGTTGGTGCTGGTCGTGGGTGGGGGAGATGGTATGGGGCGGCTGAAGGCCGTGGCCCAGGCCCTCATGGCTCAGGATCTCCCGGCACACCTGGTGGTCATCGCGGGCCGGAACCGGAAGCTGCAGGCCGAGCTCAGCGCAATGGCCTCGCCTGGGATGCGCATTGAGGGATTCGTGTCTCAGATGGCACTGTGGATGCGCGCTGCCGACATTCTGGTCACCAAGGCGGGCCCCAATACCCTGGCGGAGGCATGTGTCGCCGGTCTCCCCATGGTGCTCTATGCCGCCCTCCCCGGCCAGGAGGAGGGCAACATCGGTTACGTGGTGGACCATGGGGCCGGGATATGGGCGTCCTCACCCCGCCGGGCTGCGGAGGCCGTGCTGGAACTGTTGCACGACGGCGCGTTGCGGGCCGCGATGGCCCACAGCGCCCAGGCACTGGCTCGCCCTTCGGCGACTGAGGAGATCGTACGACATCTATGGGCCCAGGCTGAAAGCTCTGTCCCAGCCCATCGCCTCAACCCGCCCATGGGCTTGGGCCGACGACTCTACCACGCCATGCGACCTACTATGGGGAGGACATAGAGACCCATGGAGGGCTACATCCGGCAGTTCCTGCAGCACCTCAAGTTTGAGCGGGGTTACTCCCCTCACACCATCGCAGCCTATGCCGGGGACCTGCGGCAGTTCCATAGGTTTGTTCAGACCGCAGGGCATACCGACATTGTACAGCTTTCCCATGAGGACCTGGAGGCCTTCATTGCGGCATTGCAACAGCGTGGCCTCAGACCCTCCAGTGTGGCACGAAAAGTGGCGGCGGTCCGCGCTTTCTTGCGCTTCCTCAGTGCAGAAGGGGTCATGGGATCTACCCTGCTGGACACTTTTCATCAGCCCCGCGTGGGCAGGCGGCTGCCGCACACGCTGACCCATCGTGAGGTTAACCGCCTACTAGCAGCGGCAGAGGCTGAGTCCACGCCGTTGGGGCTGCGCGACCAGGCGCTGCTGCAGACGCTCTATGCGACTGGCGCACGTGTCTCGGAGCTGGCACGATTGCGGCTTCAGGACGTGGACTTTGAGGCCGGGACCCTGCGTTGCCTGGGCAAAGGGAACAAGGAACGCATCGTCCCTCTCTATCCAGAGGCCCTGAAGGCGCTCCGAACCTATGTAGAGGATGGCCGGCCCTTCCTACAACGCGACCCAGACGAGGATACGCTCTTCCTGAACAACCTGGGTAAACCCCTTACCCGGCAGGGGCTCTGGTTCCTGGTTCAACACTACGCTGAGGCTGCTGGACTGAAGGGCTCCGTCACTCCTCACACTTTGCGTCACACTTTTGCCACCCACTTGCTGGAGGGGGGTGCCGAGCTGAGCGACGTGCAGCACCTGCTGGGCCATGCCAATATCACCACCACCCAGATATACACAGAGATCTCCAGTCGCCGGAGGCGCGAGGTCTATGATCGGGCCCATCCGCGGGCCCGTGGGATCTCCAAACCTGGACCCAGCATCCCAGCACAGACAATCGAGAGCGATCAGCGAAAGGACACCGAAGATGAGTGAATTCGTCACGATGGAACTACTGCAGGAGGCTACAGCAGCCGTACAGGCTCGGACCGACCTCAAGCCTCGCGTCGGCATGATCCTGGGTTCGGGCCTCAACCCACTGGCCGAATCCGTCGACCAGTCAACCATGATCCACTTCGGGGAGGTCCCCCATTTCCCTGTCTCGACCGTTGAGGGCCACATGGGACGGCTGGTGCTCGGTTACCTCGAAGGGCACCCGGTGATTGTGATGCAGGGGCGCGCCCATTACTACGAGGGATACACCATGGCCCAGATCAGCATTCCCATCCGCGTGATGGCCCTGTTAGGCGTTGAGATCCTCATCGTGACCAACGCCGCTGGTGGGGTCAACATGACCTATCGGCCTGGTGAGGTCATGATTATCCGTGATCACATCAACCTCATCGGCATGGCAGGGCTGAGCCCCCTGCGGGGCCCCAATCTGGATGCTTTCGGCCCCCGGTTTCCCGGCATGAACGGGGCCTATGACCCCGACCTGCGCGAGATAGCGCGCGCCGTCGCGCTGGAGGCGGGCATCCCATTCCAACAGGGTGTCTACGTGTGTCTGGCAGGCCCCAACTTCGAGTCACCGGCGGACGTGCGTTTCCTACGGGTGATGGGCGCTGACGCTGTGGGAATGTCCACTGTGCCGGAGGTCATCACCGCCCGTCATAGTGGCCTGCGGGTGCTGGGACTGTCAGGTATCACCAACACCCTGATTGGGGAGGAAGGCGCCCCACCGCCAAACCACGAGGAAGTGCTGGAAGCAGGCAAAGTCCTGGTCCCCCGTCTCGAGACCATCATCCGGGGGGTGCTGAAAGCCGTATGAAGATCGTGCTGGCATGGCTCACGGAACAGGTCTCGTGGGTCGGGCTGATCTGCCTGTTCGGCGCGTTAGCCTACACCATCGTTGCTCTGACCGCCAAACGTAACAGGGACTACGCCCAGTTCTCCCTTGAGCGCGACATCTACCATCAGCGGATGACGCGGGCATGGCGTGTGAGCGCGCTGTTCCTGCTGTTGGGTGGGCTGGTCGCCGCCATCAGCACATGGCTTGCCCCCTCACCCACCGAGCTCGCACCTACTCCGACGCCCGCCAGCGGCCTCTACACGCCCACACCTGCCTCGCCGGCAGCCTCTCCCTTGGCTGCCACCACCGCTCTCACCGAGGTCATAGTCGCTACTCCGGTACCAATCCTGACGATTACCCCGACCGCCCTACCAACGGCCATTGCCTCCGATCTCATGCAGCCTGACTGTCCGGACCCCGGGGCCCAGATCACATTGCCCGCCGCAGGGAGTGAAGTTTCAGGCATTGTCGAGGTGTTGGGCACGGCGAAGGTCAACGCCTTCTCCTACTATCGCTTCGAAGTCCTGTTCCCCGGCTCCGATGCGCCGAATTTCGTCGCCCAGTACGACAAGCCTGTGGAGAACGGTCGGCTCGGCATCTGGGACATCTCCGACCCCACCCGCTATCCAGATGGTGGCCCCTATCGGTTCCGACTGGTGGTGGTAGACATCTACGGCAACACTACCGTCT
Source organism: uncultured Anaerolineales bacterium (assembly GCA_964530185.1). Taxonomy (GTDB): domain Bacteria; phylum Chloroflexota; class Anaerolineae; order B4-G1; family SLSP01; genus PWVB01. The sequence continues at coordinate 40,112 of CAZHBB010000006.1, read as the reverse complement.
GCACCATTCCGGTGATCATCGCCACTCAGACGGAGGAGTAATAGGCCGATAGAAAGCCCGCATTTACGCTGACCTTTGCAAGGAGGTTCCCGTGCTTGTCAGAACCGTACGCGATGAAGATTGGGAAGCCTGTCTGGAGGTGGATGCCACCTACGAAACGAACACCGCCTGGCAGATGGAGGAACATATCTCAAGCGGGGAATGGCGTGTGACATTCCGCGAGATCCGGCTGCCCCGCACTCTGCGCATCCGGCCGACCACACCCCCCGAGGATCTGCTGAGCGATTGGCAGAGACGCGACCAATTTTGGGTGGCCGTCGAGCGACGTCAGGTTATCGGCTACCTGGGCCTGGACATCGATCAGGACCGCCACCAGGCCCGGGTCACCGAGCTCGTCGTGACACCTGAGCATCGACGCAAAGGGGTCGCCAGCGAACTGCTGGAGCATGCGCAGGTATGGTGTCTACGCCATCGCATCCACCAGCTTGTCCTGGTCTGCTCGCTGAAGGCACAACCCGGGCTTGCCTTTGCCCTCAGCCATGGATTCTCGTTCTGTGGATTCCAGGATGGTTATTGGCCGGGCCAGGAGATGGCCTTGTTACTTCGCCAGAGACTTCGTTAGGAGCGCTACAGACGCGCATGGACTGGATACACTTCCTGAGCCAAGCCAACGACGTATTGACAGCCGGAGTGGGCGCGACGGCTTTTGCCCTGTTGCTCTACTTGCTGGTCTACAACCGTGGCAGTTACGTGGCACGCACCTTTGTAGGCCTCTTGAGCTGCGTGGTACTGGTCTACCTCATGGACCTGCTGCTGACAAATATCACGGGGCCTGCCTACGCCGAAACGCTGTTGCGTCTCCAATGGCTCTCTATCGCCTTCACACCGCCCCTTTACCTGGAATTCGTGCGCGCGATTCGGCTCTCGATCCTGCGCGACCACTTCCCAAGTTGGCTGCGTCCGCTGAGCTTCGGACTGAGTGCGCTGATCGCCGTGCTTGCCCTCACAAGCGATCTGGTGGTACATAGCATTGCCGTCTCGGCGGGCGTCTATCACATGCATCCTGGACCCCTCTTCTACCCCTTCGCCGTGCTTTTTGCGGGGGTCACCTTATGGGGACTGCGTGAGACGCTACGGGCCCGACGGCTCTGTTACACACACACCGCACGCCGCCGGATGGCCTATCTTTCCATCGGCTTCGTGGCTCCCGCCATGGGCGTCTTCCCCTATCTCCTTCTCAGCGGGTGGCCAGCCGGCCTCCCCAGCGGCATGCTGCAGATCCTGCTGACGCTGGGCAACCTGGCCGTCGGCGCCATGTTGGCCCTCCTTGCTTACAGCGTGGCCTTCTTTGGAGCCCTGATGCCCGATCGGGTTGTCAAACACCGCATGGTGCGCTTTATCCTGCGGGGACCAGCGACCGCTCTCATCGCCCTGATCGCCTTTGGCATCGGGCTGATTGTAGAACCGCTATTGGGACTGGGCCCCTATTCACTCTCCCTGGTGGCTCTGGCCGCCGCCATCATCCTGGCCCAACTGGGCATCGAGATGATGAAGCCCGTCCTCGACCTCATGCTCTACCGTGAGGAAGCCGCGGAGGTCGCTCGGGTTCAAGAGCTCAGCCAGCGCCTGCTGACCACAGCCGACCTGAGGCAATTCCTGGAGAATGTGCTGGCCGCCGTGTGTGAACTTCTGCACAGTAACGGGGGCTTCCTGGCCATCCTCGAGGCGGGCAAGCTGCGCTGGGAAATTTGGTGTGATGCAGCTATGTCGGCCGAACAAATCGCTGATCTGCCGCTGGCCGCCGTCCACCAGGAGCATGAGGCCCCTTTCATCCAGTGGGACGCTTACTGGATCATTCCTCTGCGCGACAAGTCGGGGCATGACCTGCTGGGCCTGATAGGCATTCGCGAGCCGGATGTTGCACTCCCACTGGATCCCGCCCTAAGGGAACAACTGGACCAGTTCCTGGCACAGGCCTCCGCTGCCCTCGCAGACAGGCGGCTACAACAGGTGGTGTTCGAAGCCTTTGGGCCATTGCTGCCTGAGCTGCGGGATATCCAGGTCCGGGGAAGCCTCATGCGCTACGATGAAGCCTCCGCCGTGGGTTTTGCGTTGGTCCAGTCCCCAGAGCTTCCCCAATGGGTGCATGACGCCCTGGCGCACTATTGGGGCGGGCCACGTCTCACCGAGAATCCACTGCTCCAGCTCACCGTCGTTCGCCAGGCCGCACAGGCCTATGACGGCAACGTCATACAGGGGCTGCGGGCTGTCTTGGCCGACGCTATCGAACGCCTCCGGCCGGATGGCGAGCGCAAGTTGACAGCTCCCGAATGGCTCCTATACAATATCCTGGAGATGAAATTCCTGCGCGGGCAGAAGGTGCGCCAGGTCGCACTGCGGCTCGCCGTGAGTGAGTCTGATCTATACCGTAAACAGCGGGTTGCCATTGAGAATCTGGCCAATATCCTGATAGAGATGGAGAAGGAAGCTCAGAACACATCTTGAGTTTCCCTCCTTTCACCGTCTAACCTCAGGTAGACCGATTACGATACTAGTTTGGGGAGCAAATATCGATGGATCACTTTGTCCCAGCTTACTGTGCCCCATGTGAACATTACTGGCAGGCTGTGCTCTCGGAAGGTCCCGTCGCTAGAGGAGAGTCTTTGGAATTCTGGGAGTGGATCGAAACACCCGTGACGCTGCCGGAGATCTGGGAGGAGGCCAAGGCCTTGCAACGTCACCGCACAGTTCTGGAGTTACAAATCACCGGCTATAACCGCGGGGGCCTCATCGCCTCCTGGCAGGGGATTGAGTGTTTCATCCCTGCCTCTCACCTCATCGACTACCCCTTTCCAGCCGATCCCGAGGCACGAGAGGAACGCTTTACGGCGTACCTCGGACAGACTCTCCGGCTCTGCCTCATTGAGGTCGAGCCGGCACGCAATCGTCTCCTGCTCTCAGAGCGCAAGGTGGCGGAATGTGAACTCAACGAACCTGAGTGGCCCGAATGGCTGTGCATCGGGACCGTGTGTACTGGGGTCGTCACCAGCGTCAGACCCTTTGGTGCCTTCGTGGACATTGGCCCGCTTGAGGGCATGATTCACATCTCCGAGATCTCATGGGGACGCGTGAGACACCCGGAGGATTTCATCGTCCCTGGGCAAAAGGTACAGGTCAAAATCATCAGCGTCGACCGCGACCACCATCGGGTCGGCTTGAGCCTGAAACGGCTGCAGCCCAATCCATGGGACACGGTCGATAGCTGCCTGAGCCCCGGCGATGTGGTGACGGGCACCATTGCCGGCGTGGAGCGCTTCGGTATCTTCGTGGAGCTTCTGGAGGGGATCGAAGGGCTGATCCATGTATCCGCGCTACACGACATTGAATCGCCGTGGGATCTAAACACCTACTATACCGTCGGGGAGCCCATCACCGTCCAGGTGCTGGATATCACGCCGGAGGAGCACCGTATCGCCCTAACCTTGGTCGATTGAGAAAGGTCCTATGCCACGACGCAAGTATCAGGCCATGGCGCGCCCCCGAAAGCGGAGCGCGAGTCGGAGACGTACCAGGAAACCGGCGACCACTAACGCCAAGGGCCCCTCTCAGGCCCAGCGCCTGGTCCAGGCCGTACTGAGTTGGCTGGCTGGCCCTGCTGGACAACAGATCCTCGCGCTGGCACTCATCGCATGGGGTGGCGTAACGTTGGTCTCGCTGGTCCCAAGGGTCAACTCAGGCGCGCTGATCGGCCTGTGGGTACGGCTGATAGTCTTCCTCTTCGGCTGGGGGGCCTACGCCATCGCCGTTGGCTTGATGGCGGCGGGACTTCTATGGCTCCGACATCTGGTGCATCAACCCATGGTCTGGCGCTGGCGTCCAATCCTGGGCTTCGAACTGACCCTGATCGGGCTCCTGACGCTATCCCATGCCTTCCTCCGGCAACGTGGCTGGCAACTCGTCGAATCGGGACGGGGCGGGGGGGTGATCGGCTGGGCGCTTTGTCTCTTCTTCGCCACCATCCTGGGCCCTTTGATCACCCAGTGCTTCATGGGATTGATGGTGGCCCTTGGTCTGGCCCTCACGTTTGACCTGACGCTTCAGGACTTCCGCAGGATAGGCATACACCTGGCAGAACTTTGGAGCGCCTGGCGGGCAGCCCGCCAGGCGCAAAAGGAAAGGCGGGCCGCCGCTACCCTCACTGTCTCTGATGAGGCTGCCACACTCCCCCAGGGCGTGGCCGTCTCCCCATTATCCCGTCACAAAGCACCGCAACCCACGCCCGAATCCAAAGCCGCGCCAGCCCAACCCACACGTAAGAAGAGCCGCCCCCGTAGGCCACGGGCGACCTCCAGCGCCACCCTGGTGCCGCTGGATCTGCTCCAGGAATCCCAAACGGTAGGCATGAACCCCGAGGAGATTACTCGGAAACGCCGCATCATCGAGGAGACGCTGGCACAGTTTGGGGTCCCGGCCAAGGTCACAGAAGTCAGGCCCGGCCCCATCGTCACGCAGTTCGGCGTCTCACCCGGCTACATCAGCCGTGGCACCGAGGGACAGCGCAGGCGTAAAGTGCGGGTGAGCCAGATCGCCTCCTTGGCGGATGACCTGGCATTGGCGCTGGCCGCGCCATCATTGCGGGTCGAGGCGCCAGTGCCCGGCAGGGCTGTGGTCGGTATCGAAGTCCCCAACGCGGAGACAAGCCTGGTGCGATTACGCGCTGTGCTCGAGAGCGATGCCTACCGTCGCTGTACCCGTCCCCTCTGCTTCGCCGTTGGACTCGACGTCGCTGGCACACCTCAGGTGGCTGATCTCGCCCGTATGCCCCATCTGCTCGTCGCCGGCACCACCGGGAGCGGCAAGTCGGTGTTTGTCAAGTCATTGGCCGCGAGCCTGGTCATGCGCAATACGCCTGATACGCTTCGACTGATCGCCATTGACCCCAAGATGGTGGAGCTCAGTCACCTCAACGGCCTGCCGCACCTGCTGGGTATGGCCGAAACCAGCGTCGAACGTGGCCTGCGCGTGCTCAGATGGGTGGCGCATGAGATGGATGTCCGCTACAAGCGCTTCGCGGAACTCACCGCGCGCAACCTGGAGGACTACAACACCAAAGTCACGCGTAAGCGGTCTGGCAAGGAGCCATTAGATGACGCCAAACCCCTGCCGCGGATCGTCGTTCTGATCGACGAGCTGGCCGATCTTATGCTCTTTGAACCGGAGGAGACAGAGCGTCTTCTGACCCGCATCGCACAGATGGCCCGAGCCACTGGCATCCACCTTGTGGTGGCTACCCAGCGCCCAAGCACCGATGTGGTGACTGGCCTGATCAAGGCCAACTTCCCCGCCCGTGTCAGCTTCGCTACCGCCAGCATCGTGGATTCGCGGGTCATCCTCGATACACCAGGCGCCGAGACCCTGTTGGGGCGGGGCGACATGCTCTTCCTGCGCCCCGACGCCTCCAGTCCTATGCGCATCCAGGGCTGTTTCATCTCGGAGGATGAACTGGAGGCCATCATCCACTACTGGCAACAGGAGATCGGCGCGACCCCTGCCAAGCCGCCCTGGGACGCCGTCTCAGAGGCCCGAGGACCCGAACAGTGGCGCATCGAGGGGTTGGACAAGGACGCCGACCTGCTGGAACAAGCGATCGCCTACGCGCGTTCGCAGGGTAGCGTCTCAACCTCTGGCATCCAACGTCGGCTAAGGATCAGTTACCCTCGCGCTGCACGCCTGATGGAGCAGATGGAGAACATGGGCATCGTAGGGCCCCAGGAGAGCGCCGGACGTAAACGCCGCGTGATCCTTGGCGGCGAGGAAGATCCACCCCTTTAGTCCCCCTCTACCCGCTACAGCCGCGCCCGCCGTAGATGGACAGGATAGCGACTCCGCACCCTGCCGCTGACCCGCTTGGCCCAGCCCAGGGGAAAATCCTCGACCGTGATCAGCAGAAACCCCTCTGGCCCCTCATCCACCCATGAACTGCCCTGCAGATAGGTACGCAGCCTCGGATCCTCTACCTCCAGCCGCAACACCCCGCGGACATCCTGTGGCCCAAGGGCCATCGCCAGCGCATGGTCCGGGAAGATCTTCCCATGGCGCTGTGTCGCTACCCACCATCCCGGCCTGAGCACCGACACCCCCCGCCAAAGTGCGGGATCCATGGGCGTGACAAAGAGATTGTCGTCGGCTGTCAGGATGAGCCCCCGCTCCGGCGGAGGGGTCATCAGCACCTCCCCCAACGTCTCACGGTAGAGGCGGAGGACGCGACCAGGCACGGCCTGCCCTGTCCAACGCCCTGGTAGATCCTCATCCGGCTCGCCCTCACGCTCGAGCAGGGCATAGAAGTGACCGTGCCCTGGCCCTCTATGTGGCCAGAAACGCCCCGCCCTCTGCAGGATTGAGGGTCCGTCGATCCACTCAGGCCGCCCAGGGCTCATCCCCGGCAACGCGGGCAGCTCGGCCAGGCGGAAGCCTGGCGTGTGCTCGAGAAAAGCCGCGATGACCCCCTCATCCTCCTCGGGGGAGAACGTGCATGTACAGTATAGGATCCGCCCACCCGGTCGGACAAGCCGCGCGGCATTGAAGAGAATCTCGCGCTGTCGAGCTGCATAGCGCGCCAACGTCCTGAGACTCCACGCTTTGACCGCCCGCGGATCCTTAGCGAACGTCCCCTCTCCAGAACAAGGTGCATCCACCAACACCGCATCAAAGAGCGCCGGCCATTGCTCGGCCAACTGCGCGGGCGAGGCATGGGTCACGAGAGCCTGCGTCACGCCCATTCGCTCCAGGTTCATCGCCAGCAGTGGGGCGCGACGACGCGAGGGATCGTTCGCCACCAGCACCCCCTCATCCCCCATCCTGGCCGCAATGTGAGTACTCTTGCCGCCGGGGGCAGCAGCCAAATCGAGGATCCACTCCCCTGGCCGCGGATCCAACAGCACAGCCGCCGCCATGGCGCTGGGGTCCTGGACATAGAAGACACCCGCCGTGTGATACGGATGCGTACCCGGTGAGGCACCCTCGTCCTGCAGCCAGACGCCCTCTGGGCACCATGGAACCTCGGTCACTGACCAGGGAAGTCGCTCTCGAAGTTCAATGAGGGCACCGCGCCTGGGATTCAGACGCAGACCGGTCTCCGGGGCACCCAATGCCTGGAAAAAGGGGGCTGCCTCGTCACCCAGCCAGGCACGCATACGGGCGACGAACAACGAAGGCCACCGGCTTGAAAGGCAAAGGACAGACTCCTGGGCAGCCACACCCCTACTCTTTTTCGTAAGGGATGCCGTCTGCGGCGGGGGCCCGTGCCTGCCCCACCACCCCAGCCAGCACGATCATGGTCACCAGATAGGGCGCCATCAGAAGGAATTGAGATGGGATAGGCACAGCCAGGATGGCCAGCTTGGTCTGCAGCGAATCGGCAAACCCGAAGATCAGTGAGGAGCCCAGGGCTCCGGCTGGCACCCACTTGCCAAAGATCATTGCCGCCAGGCCGATGAAGCCCTTACCTGCCGTCATCAGCTCATCGAAACGGGCCACAGAGCTCAACACCAGATAGGCACCGCCTAAACCGGCGACCATCCCCCCCAAGAGCACATTGACATAACGCGTCAGGAAGACATTGATGCCCAGGGTATCGGCAGCCCGCGGATGCTCACCGACCGCCCGGCTCCGCAGCCCCCACCGCGTGTAGAAAAGCATGAATTGGATACCGATCACCAGCAGCAGCGTCAGGTAGACAGGGAATGTATGATTGAACAGCGCCGGCCCCACAATCGGGATTTTCGACAGCCCCGGGAGAGCCAACGGTCTGAAGGTCGGCGGACTGTTAAGTGCCCCATTCCGCTGCAGATAGCGGGAGCTTAAATAGCTTGTCAGGCCAGTCGCCAGGATATTGATCGCGGTGCCCGCTACGATCTGATCCACTTTGTAACGGATCGCCAACACGGCCAACAGGGCCGCCATCACAATGCCCCCTGCCATAGCCCCCATCAGCCCCACCCACACATTCTGGCTGATGCTGCCAATGAGCGCTGCCAGGAACGCCCCCATCAACATCATGCCCTCGATGCCGATGTTGACCACACCGCTGCGCTCGCACAACACACCGCTCAGCGCTGCCAGCGTGATGGGCACGGCCCGCAATAGCGAGGACTTCAGCAACCCGGTCACGTTCATGGACTGCCCACGCGCGGCCCAGGTCAGGAAAGCCACCACGAAGAGCCCGGCCACGATCCCCAACACCTCATCCACCCGCGTGAACCCCCGCGCCAACTGCCAGGCACCCAGGAACGCGGTTACCAGCGCCGTCAGGTACACCGCAGGCCGCGTCGCGACCGCGAGGTCTCCAACCGCGACAACTTCGTCCCGGCTGGTCTGAAAGACGAAGGTGGTCTGTTGTCCTGGTTGAATCCCTCCACCGAAAAGGCCCGCAATTGCCACCGCGAAGACAAGGAACGCGATCCCCATGGTTCGCGCACGACGTCGCTCACTGGTGGTAACCAGCAGATCGGACATAGTCATTCCCCCTGACTCAGCAATTCAACAAGCAAGAGAACACTGCACCGCCCATACCCACATCCATCCCTAGCGTTCCCCCCAGCCCCGGGTCAGACTAATGGCTGCGCCCTCACCCTCCACAGGCTGCCGCAGGCGATAGATCATCCGGATGATCTCCGGTGCTGCGATGAAGACGATGATCAGCCCCTGGATGATCGAAGTGATGTCGATGGGCACCTGGGCCATACCCTGCATGTTACGAGCGCCAGATCGCAGGGCGCCGAAGAGGAGGGACGCCAACACCACGCCCCCTGGGTGACTCTTGCCCAGCAGGGCCAACGCAATAGCGTCGAAACCATAGCCGGAGTAGAACGCGTTGGGCATGAAATGAAGGACGCCCAGGATGTCCGTGGCGCCCGATAGGCCGGCCAATGTCCCACTCAACGCCATCGTCACCAGGATCGTGCGGGGGACATCAATGCCGGCGTAGCGCGCCGCATGGGGGTTCTGCCCCACCGTACGGATCTCGTATCCCAGAGTAGTCTTATACAGCAGCCACCACACTATCCACGCAACCACAAGCGCCAGCAGGAACCCCACATGGAGGCGCAGCGCCACGCTGTTGGGGAAAAACTGCGGCAGATAGGCCGTCGGCTGAATCTCCGGGCTGACTGGGCGACCGTCCCCGCGCGCCATAGGCCCACCCACGTCCAGCAGGAACTCCGCCAGACGAAAGGCGATATAGTTCATCATGATGGTGTTGATCACCTCATGGGCACCGGTCTTGCCCTTGAGGTAGCCAGGGATCGCAGCCCACAGCGCACCGCCCGCCATGCCGGCCAGCAGGGCCAAAGGCAGATGGATCACCTGCGGCAGGCCGGTGATGCTATACCCCACGAAGACGGTCAACAGACCAGCGATAAAGTACTGTCCCTCCGCCCCAATGTTGAACAGCCCTCCCTGAAAACCCAAAGCCACGGCCAGACCGGCGAAGATATAGGGGGTGGCAATGCGCAGTGTCTCCGTGATCGGATAGACCGCGCGTGTGATCTTGGCCGGGTTCCCACTCGCCAGAGCACTGACGATCTGGACCGGGTTGCCGAAGGCGCCTGTGAAGAAAGCACCATAGGCGCGTCCGATCACCGCAAACGCCTGCACGAAGCCCCTCCCGACGCCCTCTCGGAAGGCAGCGTAGACACTTTCGTCGGTAAAGACGATGACCAGGGCGCCGATGATCAACGCCGTGACAATGGCCAGCAACGGCAACAGCAACCCGCGCCAGTTCCAGGCACGGTTGCGTCTCTGTCGTGCCGGACGTTTCTCAACAGCGGCCTCCAACGCAGCGTTCTTGTCCATGGACAACTCCCTCAATGCGCCTTATGCAGCGGCTCAGCGGCTCCGCCCGATGCCTCTGCCGAAACACGGGACGACGCAGCGGCACCTCCCAACTCGGCCGCCGGGACGCCAGCCATCATCAGGCCCAGCTCCTCCTTCGTCGCCTCCGCCGCCGGCACAATCCCCATGATCTTGCCCTCGTACATCACGATGATCCGATCCGCCAGCGACATCACCTCATCAAGCTCCGCCGAGACCACGAAGACGGCTGCGCCCTCATCGCGCTTACGCACAAGCTGAGCATGGATGTATTCGATCGAGCCAACATCTAACCCCCGTGTCGGCTGCGCGGCAACGGTGAGCTGCACATCTCGACTCAGCTCCCGCGCCACGATGACCTTCTGCTGGTTGCCCCCCGAGAGGTTGCCGACAGGCGTGAACACATCGGGCGTCCGCACATCGTACTCGGCCACCAGCCGCTCGGCGCGTTCGCGGATCACATCTTCCTGCATCACCATACCTCGCGCCACAGGGGGAAGGTAATAAGTGTTGAGGATGAGGTTATGGGTGATGGGATAGCTGAGGACCAGGCCATCGCTCTGCCGATCCTCCGGGATGTGGGCCGTCCCCACCTCGGTGATGATCCTGGGGGTTGCATGAGTCACATCATGGCCGCCGATCTCAATCCGGCCCGCCTCCACAGGACGCAGCCCTGTCAGGGCCTCGACCAGCTCGGTCTGTCCATTACCCTGGACCCCGGCGACGCCCACGATCTCGCCGCCTCGCACATCGAACGAGATCCCATCGACTGCCATCTTAGAGTGTTCCCCCCGCACGTACAGATCCTCCACATGCAGGACAACCTCGTCCGGCTCCCGTGGCTCCTTTGGGACCGTGAGAATAACCTCACGACCCACCATCATCGCCGCCAGGTCGCGCTCTGTGCTCTCCTCGGGCGTCGTCGAGCCGACGACGCGCCCCCCGCGAAGCACCTGGATGCGGTCGGAGATCTCCAGCACCTCCCGCAGCTTGTGAGAGATGAAGATCACAGACTTCCCCTGGGCCACCAGAGAACGTATTACCTCAAACAGACCCTCAACCTCCTGGGGTGTGAGAACAGCCGTCGGCTCATCGAGGATCAGGATATCAGCGTTGCGATAGAGCAATTTGATGATCTCCACACGCTGCTGAATGCCCACCGGCAGGTCCTCAACCACGGCATAGGGATCCACCTGCAGCCCATAGCGATCGGAGATCTCTGTAATCCTCTGGGCTGCACTGGCGTGGTCGAGCAGAACGCCGTAGCGGAGGGACTCCATCCCCAACATCACGTTCTCGGCCACAGTAAGCACAGGGATCAGCATGAAGTGCTGATGGACCATGCCCACACCCAGGGCGATGGCATCGTTTGGATCTCGGATATCCGCTCTCTGCCCGCGCACATAGATCTCGCCCTCATCGGGGGTATAGAGGCCATAGAGGATGTTCATGAGCGTGCTTTTACCGGCGCCATTCTCCCCCAGCAGGCCCAAGACCTCCCCTTCCTCCAGGGTCAGATCGATGTGATCGTTCGCCAACACACCGGGAAACCTCTTGGTGATCCCCTTAAGCTGCAGAACCGGGGCCATATGACCTCCTTGGGTTCCAGAAAATGCACCTTAGGAAACGAGGCGTAGAGGGCAAACAAAGCGCTTGCTTTCTACGCCTCACCTCCTACCGAAACATGGAAGATGAAACAGACGGCGGAAGGTATCCTGAGATACCCCCGCCGTCCCTGCGTACATCGCTAGTTCAAGCTGGCCAGGTACGCCGCCCAACCGGTGTCAATCGTGCCATCGATAATGCTCTGACGGATCGTATCCAGGTCATCCAGCACATCCTTCGACACTGCCCCACCGGCCACATCGGCCAGGCCGACACCATCGTTGGAGAGTGTGCCCAGGTAGGTCTCCCCACCGAAGCCCTGGAAGTCAGGCGACATGGCCAGCTTGATGGTATCGAAGACGGCCACGTCCATGTTTTTCATGACACTGGTCAGGATAACGTCCTTGTACTCCGGCGCGCTGACTGTCCAGTCTGTATCCACACCGATCACCCAGGCGTTGCCAGCCTCCTGCACCGCCTGCGCGGTCCCCAGCCCAACTGGACCCGCGACCGGCATGATCACATCCGCACCCTCGGAGAGAAACTCCTCAGCGACGCGCCGACCATCATCGGTGGATTCGAAATTTCCCACAAAGACGCCGTTGTTCTCGGCGGTGCTCCAGCCCAACACCTGGACATTGGTGCCATGCTGCTGATTGTAGTATTCAACACCGCTCTCGAAACCCACCATAAAGATGGTCACGGGAGGAATGTTGATGCCGCCGAAGGTCGCCACCTTGCCGGTCTTGGTAGCCGCAGCCGCCACATAGCCTGCCATAAAGGCGGCCTGGTCAGTGGCGAAGGTCAAACCACGCACGTTATCGATCGGTGGATCATAGGCGAAGTCCACGATCGCAAAGCTGACGTCGGGGTTCTCCTTGGCGAAGTTCGCCGTGTCATCTGCCAGCAGGAAACCCACCGTGATGATTAGATCGTAGCCCTGGTTGATGAACTGTGTGATGTTGGGGGCATAGTCGGTCTGCTGCTGGGACTCAAGATAATCGCCCTGGATCCCCAGTTCCTTGATGGCTCGCTCTACACCCTTCCATGACGTGGCATTGAAGGACTTGTCATCAATGCCCCCCAGGTCGGTCACCATCCCCACCTTGAAATCAGCCTTAGCCCCTCCGCCACAGGCGGTCAGGCCAAGGCTCAGCAACAACACCGCTACTAACAGCATCGAGAAACGCTTACGCATACGACAACCTCCTTGGTTAGATAGGATACTCAATGGAATCAGATACTGCATCATGCAGAGAGAAGTCAGATACCCTTCACCTCTCATGCATCTACGTCATTTCCCCCCTCACGTCCTTTCCGTTCTCTGAACGATGGTACCTTAGCCCCACCAATTCATAACAACATTACTACATTTTACAAAGACCACAAGGAGCGGAGCCAGCGTTCACAATCTTCCATGGCGGGAATTGGGGAATCCTCATCAAAGGCGGCATATGACCAGGCGTCATCGAGAGATGTCATCAACTCCCTTGCCCCGCGGGTGAACTGTTACGCGCCTCCTGCTTGGCCTTCGCAGCATCCGGCACCTCGGCGGATGACACCTCAGCAACAGGCTCATAATGGAAAGTCAGCGTACCACCATCATCTTCCAGTGCCACCTCGATGTCTCCCCCCTCTGCAAAACGTCCCTGGAGCAGCTCCACACTGAGCGGGCTCTCCACATAGCGCTGGATCACGCGACGAAGGGGCCGCGCACCAAACTGGGGATCAAATCCCTGCTCCGCCAGCCAGCGACGCGCCTCGGGCGTCAGGGTCACCTGGAGACCATGTGCCTGTAGTTGCTCTCGCACCTCCTGCATCTGCAGGTCTACGATCTCCTCCACGTCCTCAAGGGTCAGATTATTGAAGACAATAATCTCGTCCACACGATTGATGAACTCCGGGCGGAAGGTCTCCTTGAGCGCATCCAGTGTGCGGCGCCGGCGCTGCTCATCCTCCTCGTCTTTGCCTCGCGCAAACCCCAGAGCCCCCCCCCGGTAGGCATAGTCCGTGCCCACGTTTGAGGTCATGATGACCACGGTGTTGCGGAAACTGACCGTACGCCCCTGCCCATCGGTCAGTTGCCCCTCATCCAGGATCTGCAGCAGGGCATTCCAGACATCGGGATGGGCTTTCTCGATCTCATCAAAGAGCACCACCTGATAGGGTCGGCGCCGGACTGCCTCCGTGAGCTGACCGCCCTGATCGTAGCCCACATAACCCGGTGGCGCGCCAAAGAGACGTGACACAGTGTGCGCCTCACGATATTCACTCATGTCCACCCGTAGCAAGGCATCCTCATCGTCAAAGAGGTACTCTGCCAGGGCCTTGGCTGTCTCGGTCTTGCCCACACCCGATGCGCCCAGGAAAACAAAGCTACCGATGGGTCGGCGGGGGTCCTTGAGACCAGCACGGGCCCGACGGATCGCATCGGCGATGACACCGATGGCCTCGTCCTGTCCCACGATGCGCTTGCGGAGACCCTCTTCCATCCGCAACAGCTTCTCGGCCTCGGTCTCCAGGACCTGGTAGACCGGGATGCCTGTCCAGACAGAGACCACTTCAGCGATATCCTCCGCCTCCACCACATCATCGAGCTGGTGACGGGCCAGCCACTCCTCACGCTGCTGGGCGAAATCCTGCTCTGCGCGGAGGCGCCGAGCCTTGAGCTCCGCCGCACGTTCATAGTTGCGCACGTTACCGGCGGCCTCCTCCTCCGCCCGCAGTCGATTGATCTCAGCCTCCATCTCCTTGAGCTCGGGGGGAAGGGTGAACAAACGCACGCGGAGCTTGGCCGCAGCCTCGTCCATCAGATCGATCGCCTTATCAGGCAGATGACGGTCTGTCACATAACGATGCGAAAGCCGGGCGGCAGCGACCAGAGCATCATCACTTATGCGGACCTTGTGATGAGCCTCATAACGGTCGCGCAGACCCCGCAACATCTCAATCGTGTCCTCAACGGAGGGTTCTGAGACAAAGACTGGGGCAAAGCGCCGTTCAAGGGCGCCGTCCTTCTCGATATACTGCCGATACTCATCCAGTGTCGTGGCCCCAATGCACTGCAATATCCCCCTCGCCAACGCGGGCTTAATCATATTGGAGGCATCCAGGGCCCCCTGGGCATTCCCGGCTCCCACCACCGTATGCAGCTCGTCGATGAACAGGATGTTCTCCCCCTCCGACTTACGAATCTCCTCGAGGATGGATTTCAGACGCTCCTCGAACTCGCCACGGAAGCGTGTCCCCGCCACCAATGCTCCCAGATCCAGCAGCAGAAGCCGCTTGTGCTTGAGGATCTCCGGCACATCGTCGTTGGCGATCTTCTGCGCCAGCCCCTCTACGATCGCCGTCTTCCCCACACCTGGCTCCCCGATGAGGACCGGGTTATTCTTGGTTCGCCGCACCAGAATCTGGATCACCCGCTGGATCTCCGCCTCACGTCCCACGACGGGATCCAGCTTATTCTCGCGCGCCATCTGCGTCAGGTCCTGACTATAGCGCGCCAGGGTACGGTATTTCGTCTCCTCCCGTGGAGAACCGCTTTGTTGCCCCCCCCGCATCTCCACAACAGCCCGTTTTACCCGTTCATAGGTCAGGCTCTGCTCCGCCAACAGTCGGGCAACCGGCGTGTTGCGCTCCCGAGCAATGGCCAAAAGGAGGTGTTCAATGGAGATATACTCATCCCCAAGCTCGTTGGCTTCCTCCTGACTGAGATCGAGCACCCGCTTGACACGCGGCGTGATAAAGACCTGCTGGTGTCCACCTGCCCCATAGATGCCCGGACGGGGGTTGCCTCTCAGCATCGCGTCCAATGTCTCTGCCATCCGACCAGGATCCACGCCGAGGCCCGACAACAGCCCCGGCACAGGGCTGTCCTCCTGCTGGATCAACGCCAGCAGCAGGTGCTCCACATCAACCTGGCTATGGCCATACCGCGTCATCAGGTTGACTGCCCGTTGGGCAACCGCCTGGGCGCTCTTAGTAAAGCGATCAAACCGCATCATCGTTCAATATCCCTTCCACCGAGGCTGCATACCCCGTATACCTGAGCAGGGCCTGGCGTGCTGCTTCCTGTTCCGCCATCCGCTTACTTCCCCCAGTCCCCTCGCCCGCCACCTCTGACCCCACGACGACCTGCGCCGTGAAAGTCTTGGCATGGTCAGGGCCGTGCTCATCCACAATCCGATAGACAGGTGTCTCTCCCAAAGTCGCCTGCGCCCATTCCTGGAGTCGGGACTTGGCATCCACGTAGGACTGCGCCTTCAGGATCTCCTCGGCCCGGCGCTCGAACCATGGCTCGAGTCGGGACCACACCGCCTCCAGTCCACCATCGAGGTAAAGTGCTCCCACCAGCGCCTCAAGCGCATCACAGAGATTGGCCGCCCGCCGATCCCCTCCGCCCTCTTTTTCGCCACGTCCCAACCTCAATGCAGGTCCCAACTCCAACTCCCGGGCCAAAGCAGCCAGGGTCGTGGTGCGCACCAACGTCGCGCGCAACCGGGTCAATGGCCCCTCAGGAAAGTCCTGATAGGTACGGTAAAGCCAGGCGGCCACCAGGAAGTCCAACACCGCGTCCCCCAGGAACTCCAACCGCTGGTTGTGGTGTTCTTTGTGACCCTCCTCAGGGTGTTCATGGGCATAGGAGGGATGAGTAAGCGCAAGTCTTAAGAGATCAGGGTCATGGAAACGATAATTGAGACGTTCCTGGATCTTCTGCAATGGTTCCTTCTCTGTGGTCATAGACTCTCCCGGCGCGCGCGGTACTCCTTGCATATTTATTATAGCACACCGGCATGAAGAGAAGAGGGCACAAGTTAGAGCAATGGTGGCGTATAAGCCCCCAGTCCGACGCCTTGGCGCGGCGACGCGGTGTCATCGCCCCGGCCATGCCCCATCGGCTCCATCCCGGGAATTGCCCAGCCGGGCTCGACAGCAGGTTAATCACCATCTCGTGGTATACTTTTATAGGATAGTAACCTGAATGGCGTCCGGCCCAAACACACTATGCGGAGCGCTATGGAAAGCCAATCACAAGCCAAGGGAATACCACAACCAGAGAGCGGCATCGAGCATGTCGCGCACTGGGTCTCACGAGTGGGTAGCCCGCCCCTGCTGGCTCTCCTGAGTTCGTTCCTTGTGACCCTCCACCAGGAGTCACCTCGCCGCTGGCTGTGGCTGGGCCTATATGTGGGACTGGCAATGTTCTTACCGATGCTTTTCCTGCTCTGGCAGCTTAAGCAAGGCCAGGTCACCGATGTTGACATCTACTATCGTCGCCAGCGTCGGGAGTCCCTGCTGGTGACCATCCTGGGCGTTGCGTTGAGCTGGCTCGCGCTCTATTGGTCCGGAGCTCCGCCCTCCATGCTGCTCCTGGCGGGCATAGGGTTTGTGCAGGGGATCATCATTCTGCTGGTGACCTTGGGATGGAAGATCAGCATCCATGCCACCGCTGCCGCTTCAATGGCCGCCTTTTTGCTCGCCGAATTCCAGAGCACAGCATGGCCAGCCGTGCTCCTCGTTCCTCTCATTGCCTGGTCACGGATCAAGCTCCGACGCCATAGCGTGGCCCAGGTGGTGGTCGGCATCGTCGCAGGCGTCTCTTCCTTCCTCCTCGCGTGGGTACTCACAACCTTCCTGGCAGTCAGGTAACCGTCACTTCGAAGTGATTGCCACCTGAAGCCCTTTACGAATATCCATCTCCCGCTATAATAGAGAACAAAGTACGTTGATAAGCAGATTGCCTCGATAGACCAGCCGGGGGAGCCCCAGGAGGGCTGAGAGGGTGTGTGAACACCGACCCCTGAACCTGATCTGGATCATGCCAGCGTAGGGAGTGCTAAGGAGGCCACCAGTGGCAAAGTGACCCCCGCCGATGAGCACTTCCTGGCGGGGGTTTCTGTTGCCCCTCGCCCAGGTCCTGGCCCCGGAGAGTGTATCGCGGCCTGGGAGAGTGCAATGCGTGTAGTGATCTTTGCAAACGGGGACCTGGGCGATCCGGTCTCAACAGCCCGACTCTGGATCAGGGATGAAGACTGCATCGTAGCAGCCGATGGGGGCACGCACCATGTCCTGCGCGCGGGACTGCATCCCCACCACGTGATTGGTGATCTAGATTCCCTCTCGCCCACCCTCAGAACTGAGCTGGAGCGGGCGGGCACCCAGTTCCATATCTCCCCCCCGCAGAAAGACGAGACCGACCTCGAACTGGCCCTGAAATGGGCTGCGTCCCTGGATGGGGTCCAGGAGATCCTCGTCCTCGGCGCCCTGGGAGGCCGTCCCGATCAGGCCCTCGCCAACTTGCTGCTCCTCGCGCTGCCTGAACTGGCCCCTTATCGCGTGCGGGTGATCGATGGTGCCTGGACCATCCAGACAATACGGGCAGGCGCCCGGTGCGAGATCGCCGGTACGCCAGGGGACCGCGTCTCGCTCATTCCTCTCGGCGGTCCGGCGGAGGGCGTGACTACAACGGGACTTGCCTATCCACTGCACAATGAACCGCTCCACTTCGGCCCGGCCCGCGGTGTCAGCAACACGTTGATCGACCCTCGAGCTACCGTCTCGGTGGCCCGGGGCATCGTGTGGTGTTTCCATGAGCGGCAGGACATGGCGGACGCCCTATCCGCCGCTAAAGGGCCCTCTGAGGGGCCCCATCAGATATAAGGCTAGGGAGGAGAGAGATGAAACATTGGTTACCTTTATTCGCACTCACCGCCCTGGTGCTGGGGTGTACAGCAACGGCGGAGCCCATGCCTACAGCGCAACCGACGGCGGTGGAGCCACGTGAGTTGCGCGTCATGACCTACAGCAGTTTCGATATCAGCGAGGAGGTCATCGCGCAGTTCGAGGAAGCTCACAACGCCAGGCTCAGCTTCCTCGACGCAGGAGATACCGGCCAGATGGTGAGCCAGGCTATCCTGAGCAAGGATAATCCGCAGGCTGACGTGCTCTACGGCATCGACAACACCTTCCTGAGCCGGGCGCTTGAAGCGGGTATCTTCGAGCCCTATCGGCCGGCGGCGCTGGATCACATCCCGGACACCCTGGAGCTAGACCCAGAGTATCGCGTGGTCCCGGTGGACTACGGGGATGTATGCCTGAATTACGATCGCGCGTACTTCGAGGACAACGCGCTGCCTATCCCACAGGCCCTGGACGACCTCACCGCACCCCAGTACCGGGGCCTGCTGGTGGTGGAGAACCCTGCGTCGTCCTCACCCGGCCTGGCGTTCCTGCTGACCACGGTTGCAGCCTTTGGCGAGGATGGCTATCTCGATTTCTGGACCCGATTACGCGACAACGATGTCCTGGTCGTGGACAGTTGGGACACCGCCTACTACAGCGAGTTCAGTGGCGGCGCCTACAGCGAGGGGACCCGGCCCTTGGTCGTCAGCTACGCTACAAGCCCGGCTGCCGAGGTCTACTTCAGCGAGACACCCATCGACACTCCACCCACGGGCGCCATCACCGGGCCTGGCACCTGTTTCCGACAGATCGAGTTCGTCGGCATCCTGCGGAATGCCCGTAATCGGGACCTGGCCGAGGCCTTCGTGGAGTTCGTGCTCAGTGACACTTTCCAGAGTGACATCCCGCTCCACATGTGGGTCTTCCCGGCCAGCGAGACAGCGACCCTGCCCGATGTCTTTGTGACCCATGCGGTCGAGGCCAAGGAACCCGCTGTCGTCTCGGCCGAGGCCATCGAGCAGAACCGCGAAGCCTGGATCCAGGCGTGGACGGATGTGGTGCTGAAGTAAACGCGCGCGGCTGAAAGAATTAAGGAGGCTCAGGATCAGGGGAATGGATCATCCAGGCCAACCGAAGCCCACATGGAGAGAGGCCCGACGGCGCGTACGCCGCCGAGCGACGCCGGAATTCGCCATGCTCCTGGCCATTCCCCTGCTCTTCCTCCTGCTCTTCTACTTCTACCCCCTGGGTGAGATCCTGCGTGTGAGTCTCCTTTCCCAGGATGCTGGCGGAGTGCGTCAGCTCGTCGCCCGCTTGTTGGCCTCATCCAGCCGACGCCTCATCGCGTTCACGTTGGGACAGGCTCTGCTGTCCACCTTCCTGACGCTGTTGGCGGGGCTGCCCGGGGCGTATGTCCTGGCCAAATACGAGTTCCCAGGCCGGCGCATCCTGCAAGCGCTGGCTACGGTGCCGTTTGTACTCCCCACCGTCGTAGTGGCCGCCGCATTAAATGCAGTCCTGGGCCCCAAATCACCGCTCAATCACTGGCTCGGCACGGGCTTTGACCTGCGTTACACCTTGACGGCCATTCTGATCGCCCACGTTTTCTACAACTACGCCGTGGTCCTACGCCTGGTACGAGGCTTCTGGGTGACGCTGGACCCACGCCTGGAGGAAGCCGCACGCACGTTGGGCGCCTCACCCTGGCGTGCGTTCTGGCACGTCACCTTACCCCTCCTGGCTCCGGCCCTGTTAACGGCCACTACATTGATCTTCATCTTCTGCTTCACCAGCTTTGGCGTCGTGCTGATCCTGGGAGGTCCGCGCTTCGCCACTCTTGAGGTGGCTATCTACCGCCAGACGATCCATTTCGCCAACCTGCCACTGGCCGCGGCGCTCTCGCTCATCCAGATCCTCTTCACCTTTGGGCTCACGGTCGTGTATACGCGCCTCCAGCGGCGTGTGACGCGCCCACTTAACCTGAAACCCCAATGGAGCACACAACGGCCCGCCAGAAAGCCCCGCGAGATCGTCCTCATCGTAGTGAACGCGGTCATCATGCTTGGCCTGCTGACGTATCCTCTGCTGGTGTTGGTCGGCCGCTCCTTCGACGAGGGCTTCCGCTACTATCGAGCCCTGTTCGAGAACCCGCGCCATAGTATCTTCTATGTGCCGCCTCTGGCGGCCATCGGCAACTCGCTGCACATCGCGCTCCAGACGACCGCGTTGGCCCTGGCGTTGGGGCTCCTGACTGCGTTGGCTCTCTACCGTGGCGGCGTCGCCTGGCTCTTCGACACTCTCTTCATGCTGCCACTGGGCACCTCCGCCGTGACGCTTGGGCTGGGCTATCTGCTGGCCTTCGATACCCCACCGCTAGACCTGCGTGGCACGCCAACTCTGATCGTGCTTGCACATACCCTGGTAGGCCTTCCCTTCGTGGTACGCGGCCTGCTTCCGGCGCTGCAGGCCATCCGTCCTAGCCTGCGTGAAGCGGCCGCCGTGCTCGGCGCTCGGCGCCTGGCTGTCTTTCTGGAGATCGACCTCCCCATCGTCTGGCGTGCCCTGGCGGTGGGCGCGGTCTTCGCCTTCACAGTCTCCATGGGCGAGTTTGGGGCGACCTCGATGATTGCCCGTCCGGAGTTCCCCACCATCCCCATCGCGATCTATCGCTTCCTCTCGCGGCCGGGATCGCTGAACTATGGGCAGGCTATGGCCATGGCAACTATTCTCATGACCGTGTGCAGCGCGGGGTTTCTGGCCATCGAACAGCTCCGACCGCCAGGCACCCAACCCTTTTAAGCGAAAGGCCGATCCATGGTTTTCCTATCCCTCGAGAAGATCTATAAGACCTACGAAGGCCAGACATTGCTCAACGGCGTCAGCCTGACGGTCCAGGCGGGCGAGATCGTGACACTGTTGGGGCCCTCCGGCAGCGGCAAGACAACCCTGCTGCGCATCATCGCCGGGCTTGAACCCTATGAGTCCGGGTGCATCCGGCTGGAGGGACAGGACATCGGGCACGTGCCCGCCCATCGTCGGGGCATCGTCCTGATGTTCCAGGATTACGCTCTCTTCCCCCACCGAACAGTGGCGGAGAACGTGGCGTTCGGCCTGCGCATGCAGAAGCTGCCCCGTCACAAAATCCGGGCTCGGGTCCAGGAGATGCTCAAGCTGGTTGGGCTGGAGGCTTTCGGGGACCGCAGCGTGGTAGATCTATCGGGAGGGGAACAGCAGCGTGTGGCCCTGGCACGTAGCCTTGCGCCGGCCCCCAGGCTGCTGTTGCTGGATGAGCCCATGGGGTCGCTGGATCGCAACCTGCGTGAGCGTCTGGTGGAGGAGCTGCGTGGGATCCTGCGCCGTGTTGGGGTCACGGCCATCACCGTCACCCATGACCAATCCGAGGCTTTTGCGCTCGCCGACCGGGTGGCGCTTTTGCACGAAGGCCATATCGTACAGCAGGGCAGCCCACAGGACCTCTATCAACATCCAGGCACCCCCTGGGTAGCCCGTTTCCTGGGATTGACCAACCTGTTTCCCGCGCAGGCGACCGCGGACGGGTCTCTCAACACCCCACTGGGCCGCTTTCGGCTCGTTGACGCTGAGACCGCCCCTTCAGCAGGCACCCGAGGGCAGCTTCTGATCCTGCCCTGGGGGATCCAAATCCACACATCCCGCGTTGACGACCACGCCCTCCCTGCCCAGGTAACACAATGTCTGTTCCAGGGTGAGACCGAGAGGGTCGTCCTGGCGCTGAACGGAGCACATCTCCGCACCACCCGCCAGGTTGGCCATCAAGCGCGATTCCATGAAGGGCAACGGGTATGGATCCACATCAACCCGGCAGCATTACGCTGGTTCCCCACTTCCCAGGGTGGGGATCACTGAGGCGTAAGGCATAGCCAATCGTAGGCCGCGGTCAGCCCTCGTCGGTCGTTGCTGGTTCCCCCCGTCATTTCGAAGGGCGTGCGCATCGTGGCATGGACGAGTTCGAGGGTCAGGATCTGCAAATCCTGGATCTCTCCCAGGGACAGCGTGACCGTGTGCTCTGCCCACGATTGCCCCAGCAGGATCTCATCCGTTGTAGCACTTCCCATCATAAGACGCACACGCTGTCCCTGGGGATAGGCCAATGCCCGGAAACGGACCTGATAGATCCCACCCAGGTCAAGGGCCACACGCAGCGTTGTGGTCAACTCGGAGCCCGCCCAACGTCCCCGAACGCCTCCGATATCCTCCGGCCGGTACCAGCCCTGACCCAGATAGCGACCATCATCCTCTCCCCCCAAATCGATACAGCCATCAGCCGGAAGCGCCAGAGCCTCAGCCGGCACCCACTCCGGCGAGGCCAGCACCTGGAGACGCACCTGGTCATGTTGGGTGTGGACGTGGCGATCACGGACGAAGGTACGGTCGTCCACCGTGACCCAGGCATCCTGCTGGCTCAGCAGAGCCATAGCCTCCGGTGTGGCCTGGTCGCGATCGAGGATCGCCACGTAACGATACCCCTCCTGAAGCAAAGCATGGGTCATCTCTGGATCGAGCTGATAGAGATAGAGGAGCGGATACTCAGAGAGTGACACCTGCGCGGCACGGAAGGAACCGGCAGCCGCCACCACAGTTGCCCCCGGAGGGTAATGTGCCGCGATATAGCGCACCGCCTGCTCAGGTGGTGCAGGCTCCCGCGCCAACAGGGCGGCCCATGGCGTGGTCTGGGTGAGCAGGAGGAGACCGAGAAGCGCAATGCCACCTGTCCTGAGGCCGGATGCGGCCCGTATCTGCTCCCATCCCGATGCCGTCAGCAAGACGAGAGAGGCCAGCCAGGGGAGGAGCAGACGCGGGCGGTCCAGTGTCTCGAACAACAGGATCTGCAGGCCCAGCAAGATGAACCAGGCAACCACCCAGCGCAGAGATCGCTGCCGCAGGCCCGTCGCAAGGCCCTTGAGGCATCCCCACCCGATCACGACGGTCAACACTCCTACTCGCGCGACCACGTACCACGGGAGGGCATCTTGAAGGCTCACCCCCACCACCGCCAGCAGCAGATCATCCACAAAGGCCAGGCTCCGGCCTCGGAGGACAGTGGTCAGGGATCCGGACATACCCAGTAGGGAATCCGCCCGGCCCACATGTGCCGCATGACCCAGAAGCTGATCGCCATAGGCGGCAAGGCCCCCGGCAGCGTGAGCGGTCGGGACCAGCCAGACGGCGACCCCCAGCACACCAGCAGCGAACGCGGTTAACCAATTCCCCAACGGACGATGCTGGCGCACATCCCGAACGATGAGGGTTACGACCAGCAGGGCCAGAGGGGCCGCGTTCTGGGGACGTACCCCCAAGGAAAGGCCACTCAGGAAGGCAGGCACAATGGGGGGCCGGGGACGCGGTGGCCCTTCCCACCGCGACCATCGAAGCCAGGCAGAGAGCGCCCACAGCATCGCCATCATGCCCGGCGCATCGCTGAGAGCTTTCTCAGCCGTCAACCAACTCACCGGCAGCAAAGCGTACAACAGAGCAGCCATGAGGCCCCACGCCCGACGTCTGGGGATCAGGGCCCAGCCGATTTGGGCGATGAACACCATGCTGAGTGTGCCACTGAGCGCACTGAGGGTTGTCAACCCGCGTGTGGGATCGCCACACAGGCCGGTGAACAGCCGCCCTGCTGCAACATAGACGGGGAACCCTGGAGGATGGGGCTGTTGCAACCCGAGGTCGAAGTGGCGGAGAGCCAGGATAAAACTATAGCTATCAAAGTCATCGGGCGAGGCGCTTCGAAACGTCAGGTAAAGCAACGCCAGAGAGACGAAGAGCAGGAATTGCCAGGCCCTGAAGCTCCGCAGACTTCTCCTCCATCCCCGATTTAACCGTCCAGTACACATCGTCCCCGAAGTATACCTTCCGGATCATCCGTTGACAACGATTTCCCGTATGCTATAATTCCACCGTGATTCGATCTGGGCCGCTTATTGTCGTGACGCCGCCAGCGTAGAAGCGCTTCTTGCCGCTGGCGGCTGATTGCGTATGAGTGAGGGTAAAATCGCAATGTATCGTGGCACGCAGATCGCTCAAGGAGGCACAAACTGATGAACCAACAGCAACTAAAGAGGAAAGGTTTGACGCTGTTCGTGCTGGCGTTCACCCTTCTCGCCTTGCTTCCCGCGCCGGCCGCACGCGCGGAAGACGCCCTAAGCCCCGCAGCACAGGCCATCGGCACCAACCTGCTGGTTAACCCCGGCTTTGAAGGCATCGGCAAGCCCATCGACAACCCTTTACCCAACCCAGACAACTGGACACGAGACACCTTCAACGGGGTTCCCTATTCGGAGATTTTCACCCCTGAGGGCTGGGTAACCTGGTGGCAAGAGGGCGAGTACAAGCGCCCGGAGTGCAAGGTCATCCCCAATGAGCCCCCTTTCAACAGTGAGCCCGTCCGCATTTATCAGGGCTACTACAGCGGCATGTGCTTCACCTTCTTCGGGAAGCAGAACGCTGGATACTTCCAGGTGGTGCGCGACCTTCCCCCCGGCAGCATCGTCGAAGGCTCCTTCTACGCCCATGCATGGTCCTGCGGTGAGGACAACCCGCCCCTATCCTGTGGGGATCCCTATGCGTTCTCGTTCCAGGTTGGGATTGACCCCAACGGTGGGACCGATCCCTTCTCCCCCAACATCGTATGGAGCGCGCCCTACTATCACTACGACACCTTTGGGCTGGTAGGCCCTGTCCAGGCTACTGTGGGGCCTTCGGGCGCTGTGACATTTTTCATCCGCGCCCATGGAAAGTGGGCACTGAAGCACAATGATGCCTACTTCGACAGTGCCTCGCTGACGCTGGTCACGCCTGCCGAGACCCCGACGCCCACACCGCCACCACCCCCTCCCACACCTGCAATCCCACCCACGCCCCAGTTCACCCCCACGCCCCGTCCGGATGGCGCCATCGTGCATACCGTGGTCGCAGGCGATACTCTCTTCGGGATCGCACTGGCCTATGACGTGCCGGTGGAGCAGATCTACAAACTCAATGGCCTTGACTCTTCCAGCATCCTGCAGATCGGACAGGAGATCGTGATCTCCGTGACCGAAGGGGCTGCACCGACACCGACGCCCGAGGCGACCGCCGAACCTGCGGATCAGACAGGTACCTCTGCTCCAGGTGAGGAACAAGGAGGTGAGCTCCCGGCAGCCCCCGCGGCTGGAAAGGCGGCCGTCTGTGTACTGGCCTTCTACGACGCCAATGGCGACATGTTCCGCGAGGCAGATGCTGGTGAGATGTTACTCCCCAACGCCCAGATCACCCTGCTTGCCAAGAGTGGGCCGGTTGATAGCCGGACGACCGATGGAATCAGCGAACCGTGGTGCTTTGAGGACCTCGAGCCTGGCAATTATATCCTGCGACACACGCCGCCGCCGGGATATGCTCTGGTCGATGGAGGACAATGGAACTTCGTGCTGAGTGAGGGTCAGGTTCTCAACCTGGAACTTGGATATACACGCTCCGACAAGGAGAGCGAGGCCACACAGCCCCCAGGGACTGGCACCGAGAATCCCACACCTGCAGAGCAGCCTGGGGAGACGGAGTCCGAGAGTACCTCCAACGTGACCAGCGTCCTGAACATCGTCCTGCGTGTGAGCGGGTTCATTGTCCTGGCACTGGCCGTCGCCGTCCTGGTGTTGTTCATCCTATCGCGGCGCAGCATGTGACAGTGGATGCTGTAACAACCAACGACAACACACAGGCCATCAGCTTGACTGATGGCCTGTGTGCTTCCCAAGTTATCTCGGCGAGGCAGAGTAGCGCCTACCACACCTCCTCTTCTTCCTCGTCGTCGACCTCCTCCTCTTCTTCTTCCTCTTCCTCGTCCTCTTCCTCTACTTCTTCCAGAGGCTCTGCTTCCTCCTCAACCTCATCCCAGGCAAAGAGTTCTACCTCCTCATCTGCCTCAAACTCGTAGATGGCCTCTAGCTCCAAAGGCTCGAGATTCAATACCTCAAGTTCTGCATTACACGAGGGGCAATAGAAATGATCCAAGCGTTTCAGGTCTTCAGGGATCTCAAGTCTTGCACCACACTCAGGACAACGCGCCATGCACAGATCTCCTCAAACACGGGTATTTACTCTCATCTATCATAATCAAGAACACCTTTGAAGTCAAATCTTTTGACAATTTCGCCGAAAGTGCTAACATTTTCTAGCAATACGGGTTGCGTACGCACTTATTTTTCGCGTCAGAAAGCCTGACTCGGATTCGTTATTTATGAGCAATGCCCCGCCGTGTCATCGATACGACAGGGGCAGAGGAATTCAATGGGGCGCAGATTTATAATTTGAAGCGCCCCCATAACATCGGGAGTTATTATCTTATGAATTCCAAACGCGTGGATCATCTCATTCTCCGTGTGGTAGGACTTATTGTTTTCGCGTCAGCAGGTATTGCCCTCAGCACCCAACTCCAGCAGTTCCCCTTCATCCCCGAAACCGTCCACCTGTACATCGCCATTGCAACGGGCGTGATCGGTGCCATCATTGGGTGGTTGGTGGCCCCCCCGCTTGCCGTCCGGCCGCTCAGCCGAATACGAAAGGCCGTGCAGCAGATGCCCACCCACACTCTCCTCTCGGCTACTCTGGGGCTTTTCATTGGGCTTGCGCTGGGCGCCATCGCCGCGTACCCGCTCTCTCTGCTGCCGCAGCCATTAGGCCAGTTTCTCCCCTTCATCGTCGCTGCTGCCTTTGGCTACGCCGGCGTCGCGACGATCCTCGCCCGCCCCGATCTCATCCAGGCCTTTCGCAGTCGATTCTCCATGAAAGAGGAGAGTAGTATGCTGTTGAAACCCCTGGGGGGCACCAAGTCGAGGCCTATCTTGCTGGACACCAGCGTGATCATCGACGGTCGCATTGCCGACATCTGTAAGACCGGCTTCATCCAGGGAGAGTTGATAGTCCCTCTTTTCGTGCTCAACGAGCTTCAACATGTGGCGGATTCATCCGACGCTTTGCGCCGCAATCGGGGACGCAGGGGACTTGAGATTTTGCGACAACTCCAGGATGACTCCCCTATACCTGTCCGACTGATCGATGCAGATGTCCCAGCGGTCCGTGAGGTCGACGACAAGTTGATCGCCCTGGCCAAGGAGATGGACGCAGCCATCTTGACCAACGACTACAACCTCAACCGGGTCGCCGAACTGCAATCCGTCCAGGTTCTCAACGTCAACGAGTTAGCGAATGCCGTCAAAACCATCCTTCTGCCGGGGGAACGATTCTCGGTCCACGTGCTCCAGGAGGGAAAGGAATACAATCAAGGCGTAGGCTACCTCGATGACGGCACAATGGTAGTCGTGGAGGATGGACTGGAGCACATCGGCCACACCATCGAGGTCACAGTGACCAAGGTGCTGCAGACGGCTGCCGGCCGCATGATCTTCGCTCGTCCAGAGGATTCAGTCAACTGATGCTATCCAGAAAAGTTTGATCCCACCCTATGGCGCTGAAAATCCTTAATGGATCCGAGCAATCCCAGTCGGAGAACCGCCACACAGTCCAGCTCTATGTGTGTGGGCCCTCTCCGGCGCACCCCCCTCACCTCGGTCACGCCAGACTTTATGTCGTCGTCGACACCGTCGTGCGCCACCTCAAATTCCGCGGTTACACGGTCCAATATACTCTGGCATATCGCGACGCACGGGCGCTTCTGGAAGTTGCACGGAATCACCTGGGAGACCAGGAGAACCCCGAGAGGGCCAGCCCAGAGGAGCAGGTTGAAGCCAACATCCGCAGCTTCCAGGATGTCATGGACGCGCTGGGTAACCTGCGCCCCAGCTTCGCCCCTCGTTCGACGGCGCACATTCAAGACATCATCGCCTGGATCACCAGACTCCTGGAGGAGGACCTGGCCTACGAGAAGGACGGACACCTCTACTTCGATCAGCGGCAGGCTGGCCACCCAACCATGGAGGATGTTGGACCTGACCAACCGCCATCCGCGAACCCTGACCCCCTTCTCTGGGAGCACATTGAGATCAGCAGCCCGGCGCCCTGGCCCAGCCCGTGGGGCCCTGGGTTTCCCGGCCCACATGTGGCATGTCCAGTGCTGGCGGATCGCTACCTCGGACCGACCTTTGACATTCTGGCGTGCTGTGTGACGGGCCTCTCCCATCATCAGAGTGATCTGGCCCAGGCCCAGGCCCTCAACGGTGTCGCTCTAGCCCGCACGTGGTTCCTTGTCGCGCCACTGACCGTGCGCGGCCAGCCCATGAGTCACACATTGGGTAATTACCTGACTGTTCAGGATGCCCTGCGACTCTACTCGCCGGAGGCTATCCGCTATTTCCTCCTCAGCCATCCCTATCAAGAGGCCCTTGAGTTCAGCCGAGAGGCCATGCTGGCCTCTCAGCATGCGGTAGATGAACTACATCAAGTCGTCCGGCAACTCCGGTGGCGCCTGGAGGATATGCTCTCACAACGGCGTGGCGACACGGCACCACTGGCAAGCCTCGACCCACTGGAGGAAATGCGGCAGGCCTTCCTGGATGCTATGGATGAGGGATTCAACACGTCGAAAGCTGTGAGCATCCTCGCTGAGGCAGTCCATCAGACGCAGGACCTCCTTGAGGAAAGCCACACAACAGAGAAGACGCTGGCCCAACTTTCTACGCTCGACCGCTTTTATCGTGACCTCGCTGCCCACATCCTGGCAATCCTGCCCGAGGAGCTGACGGCCACGGATGAAGGACGGCTGATCGACGGGCTCATGGAGATACTGGTGGCCCAATACGCTGAATACCTCAAGCACAAGGATTGGCAGCGGGCAGATGTCCTTCGGAGCCGACTGGCAGCTCTGGGTGTTAGAATAGAGGAAAGCCCCAGAGGCTTCACCTGGCACCTGAAACCCTGAAGGTATCTATCGATGGAAATCCTTTACGGCCGTCACAGTGTACGCGAGGCCCTGCGAGCCGGGCGCAGGCAGATCCATCGCCTGCTCCTCGCGGAGGGAGTAAGCTCCTCTCCCACCCTTTCCGATATTATCGCCCAGGCCAAGGCCCTGGAGATCCCCATCACCACTCTCTCACGCAAGGAGCTGACAAAGATGGTCCGCAGCGACCGGCATCAGGGCACGGCATTGGAGGTCTCCGGCTACCCCTATGTCGAGGTCACCGATGTGCTGAAGCGAGCCGCACAGGCCGAGAGTCCTCCCTTCATCCTCCTCCTCGACCTGGTGCAGGATGTACACAACCTGGGAAGCCTCATCCGCACCGCGGAAGCGGCCAATGTCCATGGGGTCATCCTTCAGGAGCGACGGGCAGCCGGGGTCACGCCCGCGGCAGTAAACACCTCGGCTGGAGCAACGGAACATCTCCTCATCGCCCAGGTGACGAACCTCGGACGCACAATTCGCCAGTTGAAGGATCAGGGGATCTGGATCGCTGGCCTCGAGGACTGCCCGGAGGCCCAGCTTTACACTGCCGTTGACCTGACACTTCCCCTGGGCCTGGTGATCGGGAGTGAGGGGGAGGGCCTTCGCCGGCTGGTACGTGCCCAGTGTGACTGGCTCCTGAGGATCCCCATGTTCGGCCGGATCCACTCACTCAATGCAGCCGTGGCAGGCTCTATCGCACTCTACGAAGTCATCCGGCAGCGCACCGCGTCCACGGCACGGCTGAGCTAGACACCGGGGCGACCGACCTCACAGCTCAAGGATCATCTGCTGAAGCGTCCGGTGTAGCCGAAATCCGATAGCATACATCGCCTCCACCAGCGGAGGCATGTCGGCCACGATGAGCACAACTGGCCAGGGTGGCCAACGATGGACACTGCGCACACAACGATCGACCACCCATGCAGCCTGTTCCACAGCGACACGGGGGTGGAGCAGCACATCCCAGACGTGGAACCGGTAACGCCGTTCAACCGCGACATGCACGGCAGCCGCCTCCCCACACAGCCATGCCTGTTCCTGTTTCTTGCTCAGCCAAAGTGCGACGGAGCGCCCCCAACTACCAAAGGCGTATAGATTGGGTCGGATCTCGAGAACCAATCGCTGTTTGGGGTCATAGACAGCCTGGGCCAGATGCAACCATATGGAGGCATCAGCCGGTTTCGAGCGGCGCCACCGGCCTTTCGGAAGCCCAATTCTGGGCCAGGGTACCCCATTGGGACGCAGCAGATGCCGGGTCTGTCCCACTGCACGGAAGCCCAATCTCCGGTACAATCCGCAGGCCACCTCGTTGTCCGCCCGCACCTCCAATCCCACCCAACGGGCCCCCTGACGACGAGCCTCATCCAGCGCCGCCTCCATCAGCGCCCGCCCGATGCCCCGCCCACGATAATCTGGGTGCACCACAACATTGCCGATTAGGCGGCCTCGCGTGCTGGAGGGCAAGGCCCGCCGTAGGGACAGGTTGCCGACAATCTCGCCGTTTTCCTCCCACACGAAGCCCGTTGTCCCCTCCGCCAGGTCCACGATGGCACGGCCCACCTGACCTGGCCCATACAGACGCCGCAGGCGGTCGAGCATCTTCCACCCCTGGGGATCCAGTTCAGTACGAAATCCTTCCTCAATCAGATCGAGCACCACCGGCATATCCTGTGCGGGCTTGATCGGGCGAATCCCCGTCCGCTTATTAACTCTTAAGGTCCCTGGGGTGTTGGTCATGCGAGCCTCCAAGGTTGATATCGCGACCCATGCACCGCCATGGCCGTGATTGTACGTGGAAGATCACGCCGATCAAGCCATTCCATACGCCAAGCGGGAGCCGAATTCGCACCGTGCCCCCTTACAGCATGACACCTTCGCTTGAGACGAAGGTGTCATGGAAATAAATGCCAGCTCCCACGCTTCCCGCGAGAGCGTCTGTACTATCCAGTCCTTACTCAGTGCTCGGGGGTTCAGCCTCCTCCTTCTCCTCCGACGGGGCCTCATCCGCCTCCTGGCCCTCTGGCTCGCCTTCCCCCTCCACTTCTTCCTCATCCTCCCAGCCGATGATCCAGACCGCCAGACCCGCCACCACGATCGTGGCCACGATCAGAGCAGCCCATTGGCCGGGCAGGAGGCCCACATCGCGGGCAGACCATACCAGAATGGCTACCATGCCAATGCTGAGGACGATCCAGGACGTCCATTGTGGATGTTCACGCACGAAAGTCTTGATCTTCTCCATGAGCCTTATCGCCTCCAATAATTCATTGCCAATGCACCCCAGGGCGTGTCCCGCTTTGCAATTCCATAAAAGCTGGCAAGCCCTACAATGGTTTGAACATCACCTGCTCAACGTTAGCGCCGAACTCCTCGACTGCGTCGCGCCAAAGCGGCCGAAGGTCCGTACGAGCCACCAATTCATATCCCAAAGTGCGGAAGAACGCCACCAGCTTTGGACTGGGCCGATGGGGCAGGAACAGTAGCACGACCTCAGCCATCAAAGCCCGAGCTTCGCGTTCCATCTCATCGACCAGCTTCCGGGCAACGGCCTCCACCCCGGCATCGGCCCTGAGCACGAGATCGGTCACGCGCACCACCAGGTTCTCAATCTGCCAGCCGGCGAGGCCAACGATCGCCTCCCCCTCCAGGGCAAGCAGAAACCCGACCTGCCCAAACCGTGCCACAATGTCCTCCGGCGTGACCCAGGGGGCAGTCCCCCCGACGGACCGCGAGGCGGCTTGGAGGAAGACCGCCATTGACTCGACGTCTGACAGCTTTGCCCGTCGCACCGAGAGTGCAGGCTCTGTATTCATCCTCGCCGCTTTCCTGGTCCGACCTCGTCCCATGTCCGCGCGGGCCATTATACAGCCCTTCGGACAACGCACAACGACCGGCCGGCAAACACCTCAGGCTGCACAACCGCCAGCCCCTCCGCCTGGTTCGGATAGCGAGAGGATGGATGCTCACCCTGGGTCACGTGCCGCTTCTAGAGCCAGATCGCACCCAAGGCAAGAACCGGCACCACCAGCGACGGATCCAGGGCGAATATCACACTGGTTGGATGGCCTGTCTGAATGACGAACGGCGGAAGCTGCCCGGTGGCAACGAACCCTGCCCAATCCAGCAGGAGTCTACCCCACTTCACCTGCTCCCCATCATCTTTCGGTAGATGAAGGACGTCCCTGGATGGTCCGGCGCCTCTTCCTCTCTTACCTTTATGAAACCACACTTCTCGTAGAAATGGTGGTTCTTCGTAGCATAGCTCGGCGTCCCCAGTGTCCAACTCTTGGCATCTGGATACATTTTCTCGATGAATGCCCATGCCTGAGTACCTACCCCTTTATCCTGCCAGGCAGGATCTACGAAGATTGTCCCCAAGATGCTATTCCCATCCTCAAGTATCCAGACAATGAAACCACCAATGATCTGATCCTCAAACAGGATCTTGTATCCTTCACTGTCATCGTAAGGAAACAACCACTTCCGGAAGAACTCCCCGTTATCGTAGCCCTCCGGCCCGCCCTTTTGCACACCGAGATGTTTCTGGGCATCATCGTCAAATGCTCGGGTCATAACCTGGGTCAAGTCAGGGATGTCTTCCTCTGTGATCTTCTCGTATTTCAGTTCCATTTGCATCAAACCTCCTAAGGTAAGGTGGGTAGTAAGAGAGGCTTCTTCCGGCTATCGGACCGGAGCTGAGCCGACCACCGGTGAAACGACGTGCCCGGCAATCAAGAACATGGCACACAACCAAGACCGGCAGCAAAGCGATGCTCGATTAGTGGGGCGGCTCCAGCGACTTGTTGGGCGTGCTCTTCTTGAAGATGGACACGCACTGGCCCTGAAATTGCCCCAGCCTTAGCAGCAGGTTGAGCCCTGCCTGCAAGGCGAAGAAGACAACCATGCCCAACACCAGTTTCACACCCTGGCCTGTATCCCCTAGCTGCAACCCGGCTTGTTCGAGCTCCTCCTTGCTACTCTGCCCAGCCACAAAGAAAACCAGCAGCGTCCACAGTGTCGTCAGCAGATTGCCCACCCCTCGGAAGACCGATGACTGACCCTGGACCAATACTCCAATGAGCGTGACAATCCCATAGACCACTGTAACCAGCAGAAAGCCGTACAGAATCCAGCGTGGCTTTCCTTGGTAGCGCCGAAAATGGACGGGGCTATCCTTGAAGACAAAGAGTCGAAGGATTAGGGCCACGAACGCCGGAAAGAACATGCCCAGCGGCGACAGGCCAAGCTCAAGATAAGCTTCATGCCCGATGGTGACGGCAATCAGCAGATCGAAGCCCCAGGACAGGGCGAAGGTGAGAAGAAGGAAGGCAGCGACCTGCCCGATTCGTATGCCTCGCATGGCTTCATCTCTTTTCACAGTTGCACACAACTCGCGTGCCGATAAGCGAGGTGCGAGCGCCAGCGAGCGTTTCGCCTATCGGCACGCGCTTCAACCGCACGGCGGAGCGCCAGCGGATGCGGGTCGGCTGCAAGCGCAGATGGGGCGCGCTTCCAAATCGCGGCAGAGCGCCTTGAGCACCATGCCCATCCCCAAACGAGGATGGCTATTCCCTTTGACTCAAATACCCTTCTCGTTTCCTCGCCGCCAAAGATACCTTGCTGCTCGGACCATCGCCCCGCGCTACTGAAACAGCCACCTTGTTCCCGACTGCTTCTGCGATTTCAGCTACATCACTGTGCGTGAACCCAGGACAGAGCAAGACTGAGTCAATGGCCTCCTTTTCAACGAAATCCTTGCATACCTCTACTGCTTCTGCCTGATTCCTCACTACAACCGTGAAGAGCTGATACTTCCCTGTGTCGATAGCGCTCCTATGTTTGTCCTTGTTCGCATCAGGAGCATGGGCCAGGAACAGTACTTTGAATGCCATACTTATCACCTCCGATTGGGATTTTCCATGAAGGAGCTCGGGCAATTTCACTTAACGGGCGGAGCAAATTCGGGCGAACTGCCGAAGTGTAGTGGTCCCCTAGAAGTGAAGACTTTTTACACCGTTCTTGAAGGGATGTCAAGGTCTCCTGATGCTGAGCGAGACGATAGGCGAGTTTGAACTCAGCCGGAGTGAGATACCCCTTCACATCAGCCCGACCCATGAGGGAAGCAAAAGGCTTCCGAGCCCGCCGAGGAGATCTTTAGCGCCCGATCAATTTGATGACAATGACTCCGCCGTTCTCTGTGGCTTTGGCGCACCGATAAGCGAGCGGAGGCGCTGTCCTGGGTGAGTGGACAGGCTAGAAAGCCTGTCCTACATACTGGTGTGATTGTGGGACAGCCTTTCCAGGCTGTCCATGCTCATCTGGACAGCCACCCCTTCCGAGGGGCTGGCGCCTTAGCCGCTGGGCCTGTCTATCCGACAAGATGTTGTCATACTGACTGGAGTGGCCCGCTACAGCGCTCCGCACACCAGCCACCTGGAACGCCTGTTCCGTGGGCTGCAGCGGTGAGTACGCCAGGCATCGGCGCTCCACTCCACTACCGGCGCTCAGGCCCTGGTCCATCAGGCCGTCACCCGTTGGAGTGCTGTTCAGTCCTCAGAACCTGATGCCCTCTCTGAGTAACCGCTTGACCTGGCGCGTGCCCTCGTCACCGCCCATCATATTTCACGAGCGAAGGATACAGTGTCGTCCTCCGTCTCCGGTTGACAGTCGGCGATTCCCAGCCTATTCTGAAAAAGCGGAATCCGCGCCACGGTTTGCGCTGGGTGCGCCGTTCGTCAACGCTGATTGGAACGGCCAACAGACGGCGGCCACAACAGGGCGGATGTTGAGCATAGGCTTTGAGGGACTCTACCACGGCGCCGGGTGGAGCGATGGGTACCTCCTATACGCCACCTATGATTTTGCGACCGGTTCAGAATACGATATCTTTGCCACGAAAGAGGATCGGGACGCTGTCCTGCGCGGTACAATGCCCGATATGATAGAGGTCAATGGCATTAAGGGGTTCATTCGCTTTGCCCCTGGACTTGGCATGGGGTTGCAGAATGTGTATAAAGAATATGTGTTCCCGTTTGACACCTATTATGTCGCAGTGGTTTATGCTCTGGGAGCTTACGATCCCGAAAACGTGGACGTAGTTATTCAGAGGGCTAAGGCAGGGGAGTGTCCGGTCAGTCACGTGCTGGGTCTGCAGGCGATGGATTTCCTCGCCCAATCCATTCAATTCCAGTCATGGTCCCAGCCTTGAACTGACCCCAGAGATATTCCGCTGCCCAACCCGCGTGCAGCGGGCTGGCTCACCTGCACTTGCTCTGCCCTCTTGTCCGCAAGCCGCGGATGCCATCATCAGGCGCACATTCCAGGTTCACCGGTCTTACAGGAGGAACAAGAGCATGAGATCCCAAGAGTCTAATGAGTTCGCAGAGGCGCGGCGGCAGCGACTGGTCGCCGTTGCCTGGATTGGAACACTCCTTGTGAGTTCGTTGCCGGACATTATCTGGCGCGAGGCGTTCTCCGGTGAGGCATCGCAGGCCCTATGGGCACGCTCGGTGACGCTAGTGATCCTGCTAGCGCTCACCCTGGCCTGGAAAAGCCTTCGACGCCTGTCCGGCTACTTTCTTCTCCTCCTTGTTATCCATGTGGTAGCCGGCATCGTGAGTCCGCTGATTGAAGAGAGCAGGATCTGGCAGGGCTGGTTTGGGAGCGAGCAGGCCTCCTGGGCCTGGAGCAGTCTGGGCGTCCACCTGTTAAGGCTCCTTGTGCCACTGGTCACGTTGGCGGTGCTCAGCCTCATGGGGCTGAGCCGCCGTGATTACTTCCTCGTCAAAGGTCAACTGGATGCCCCCGTAGAGCCGGTGCGCTGGCTGGGTATCAACCAGCCTGATCCGTGGACACACTTCGG
Source organism: uncultured Anaerolineales bacterium (assembly GCA_964530185.1). GTDB lineage: Bacteria > Chloroflexota > Anaerolineae > B4-G1 > SLSP01 > PWVB01. The sequence goes on along the minus strand of CAZHBB010000006.1, from coordinate 4,179 downwards.
CAGGGTGCTGGCGATCATCGTCACTCTGGTGACGTTGGTCTTCCTGGTCATCGGTGCCCGCCCATCCGGCAGCGATGTTGTGCGGGCCCTTCCGTTACTCCCCGTTGTCGTACTCTTTGCAGCGCTCAATGCGTTCAATGAAGAGCTGCCCTATCGGGCGGCATTGCTCTCTCAGTTGCTGCCGGCGGTGGGCAAACAACATGCGCTCCTGCTGACAGCGGTCCTGTTCGGACTTGGGCACTTCTATGGCGTCCCCTCTGGGCTCTCGGGCGTGCTGATGGCGGGGTTCTTCGCCTGGCTGATGGGGAAGAGCATGGTTGAGACCCGGGGGTTCTTCTGGGCCTGGTTCATTCACTTCCTGCAGGATGTCGTGATTTTCTTCTTCTTCGCTATGGGAGCAATGACAGCAGGCGGGGTGTAGCAGGGTGTAATGGTAGTGAAGCTCGTCGTTCTCATACTGGCATCAGGAGCTATGATGTGGCTGTTAAGGCCATCACCAAAGATCCCGCACGCCTATAGCCTCCCTCGCTTTCTCGCGTTCGAGTCACTATTGGCGCTGGTTGTGCTCAACGGGGACCAATGGTTCTGTGACCCGTTGTCGGCGCGACAGATCGTGTCGTGGGTGTTACTGACTGCCTCATTGATCTTAGCGCTGCATGGATTCTATCTATTGCGCGTGGTTGGCAATCCCAAAGGGGCCATCGAGAACACGACAAGAGTGGTAAAAGTGGGAGCATACCATTACATACGGCATCCCCTGTACAGCTCGCTGCTCCTGCTAGGATGGGGAGTATTTCTCAAGAAGCCGTCGTTTGTCGGAGCAGCACTGAGTGTAGTGCTGACAGGCTTTATAGTAGGGACAGCACGGGCAGAAGAAGCGATAAATCTGAAGAAGTTTGGCCCGGAGTATGCAGCGTATGTAAAGACAACCCGGATGTTCATCCCCTTCCTGTTCTAGTGCGTTGTCAACAACAGCTTAAGCATGAGCCATCTGTTCATATCGCCCGCCACCTATCCGTTCCTCAGGGCCAGTGGCAGAAAGACCTGGAGCCGCTGGTAGGCGATCTTCAGGTCACCATCGGTAGCGGTTGAATTTCCGTAGTATGCAATGGTCGCCAACCCGGCAGGGTTGAGGGCCAGAGAGACAAAGTCACCCTGGCCGATCAATATCCCCAGGCTGAGCATGTCGCACTGCCAGGTGTAGAAGGGATTGGCGGGGCCACAGTTCCCGATAAGCTGGCCCAGCGCCGCGGCCGGACGCGCCACCTTGAGCCCCGAGCCCCCGGACTGGTAGGCGATGAGCGGGTGGGCAGCCCCATCCACGACCAATGCCACGCCCCTGGGGTGGGTGCCGGTTCCCACGGACGCGATCTCGTCGCACTGCCACAGGAAAGTTGTAGAGCCACTGTCAAATCCGCAGTTGCCCCCTGACCCCACATATACGGCGTACCCCAGCTTGCCATTGGTGCTGTCATAGTGGGCAATGTGCGGGAGGTTCCCGTGGTCGGCGTCCACGTACAGTGAGGCATATTGACCCGCGTGAATAGGAAGAATCTTGCGGATCGTCCAGCTTCCACCATTCCGCTCTGCGTACATGAGGGCATCGTTGCCCCCGTCGTAGTAGGCAATGCGCGGCCGGTTAGAGCCATCCAGGGCCAGGGAGGCGTACTTACCCACCCGATCACCGCTGTCGATGGGGTCACACTGATAGTCGTTTCCCCCGCAGTTCCCGCTTCCCCCGCCCACATACTCCGCGTACCACAGGCTGTCGGCCCCCATCAGGTTGGAGAAATAGTAGGCGATGCGCGGCTTGCCCGTTGAGCTGAGCGCGAGCGAGGCATAGGAACCGGCGCTCGCCAGGAGCGGCTCATCAACGGTCTTGATGATCCAGCCCATGACGGAGCCAATAGCCAACTTGAGGGCCCCGTTGCTGGCGTCGTAGTAGGCGATGATGGGATAATTGTCGGTCGGATCCACCTCGATCGAGCTGTACCTCCCGACATCGCCAGCACTGTCCACCGTCTCGCACGCCCAGGCATTACCCGGGCCGCAATTGCCGCCAGAGCCAACGAATTTCGCCATCCGCAGGTCATGGTAGGTCGCGTCATAGTAGCTGATGTAGGTGGGGCCGTTGTCCGGGGCAAACGCCACCGACACATGTTGGCCGACATCATTGGTGGCATCCAGCGTGTTGATGAACCACGAGGCTGAGGCGGATGAGGCCGTGTTCGCAGTGCCCAGCGCCCAACCAGCAGTGCCCTGTGAGCTCTGCGCCGGGGATGGCGTCATCCCTAGAACCACCAACATCGCCGAGAGCACCAGCCCAACACAGATTTTCCGTTTCATCGCTTCCCCTCCTTTCAGACAGCCCAGAAGTTGCGCCCACTGGTGCGCGAGAGGGATAGGGGCCCAGGTGCAATACCGCGAGCACGGGCATGGCGCAGTGTGCATTCCCCATTTCAGGGGCCGAGGTTCGAGGGCGGGCATACCCCGCCGAGGATTTCCGCTCTGTTGGGCAGCGAGGTAACCGCGAGCAGAGCAAGCAACGCCACCGCTCAGATAATTACCCTGCCCCTAGACGAGCCCGCCGACTCCGTCTCCAGAGCTGTTAACACGGAAACTCTCCGCATCATATCCGGGTCCGGCTCACTTCGTGGAAACAGATGGAGTCGAACCCGTGTCTTTTTTCAGTATAGGCCAGACGTTGGGAATTGTCAAACGGAGTACAACCCAGGGCGGGTGCAAAGAAGAAATTGCTGCATCAGCCCGCGCCGCCACCGACTTCAGCACGCTCGAAAGCGGCCCTCGCCGTGAACGCTGCGCCCTGACCAGACAGTGGTGCCGCCCTCAACCGCCGTCGAGCAGGACAACAGGTGGGTTGGCCGCGCATCCCGGGGTCCCCACAACCCGAGCCCACGCCATTTAACAGCACGCAGACCTGAGCCAGGCTCAGAAGCAGCGGGCGCTATCGTCCCGGTCCGGTATCTTGCCGTGCCCCGCATCCCTCCCGGCCCTGCTATTCGCCACCGCCCCACTGGGCAGTTAGGCGACCACCGCCCCACAGAAGAAAGCTCACTCAATCGACTGTGAGGCGGGCTTATACTCGCGGACGCCACGACAACGTGGATAATTCGAACAACCCCAGAACTGCCGGCCTCGGTTTGGGCCTCTTTGCGCTGTCCGAAGCACCATTACGCTGCCACATTTGGGACAAGTCGGGGGTGAAACCTCTGGTACCTCTCGCTCTGTCGAATGTTGGGGTATGCTTGACTGCACGCCGCCCAGCCCAGCACGCTGCCGCAACAAGGTGTTCAGCTCACTTACATTATAGGCCCGTTGGACCGGTATACGAACCAGGGGCAATTTCGCTGCGGCGAAAACGCTCTCCACAAACTCGTCTCGCTTCTGCCTATCCTCTCTCTGATGGCTCCTGTCATCCAGCTCGATACCAACAAGTGGCCGAACTGTTTGTGGCTCGCACAGAAGAAAGTCAATGTGCTTCCGGTCTATCTTGTTCTTGTACGCCAGCCGCTGACCGTAATCGTTGACCTTAACGTAAAACAAGTCACCCAGCGATACCTTGGGGCAGACAACTGCCCACTCACTCACCACTTTGTTGAGCACAAGATAGAAATTGTACTCGGCTGGCGACAAAAAATCATCTCGTAGATGGTAAGGAAACTCGTCCGCCGGTTTCTCCTCGCGGTCGGACAGCAAATCTACCACCCTTTGTATCAACTCGTCCACTGCTTCAGAGGATAACCCCAAAGCCTTCAGGATCTTTCTCAACAGGGAGAACTTACCATCGTTGCTCATGAATCATGCACACTCCTTAAACAAGGATAAATCTCAGATAACAGTGTGGCCACCTAAGGCCCAAGCTCAGTCATCCGTCGGACCGTCAGTAGAGGCAAGTCAGATGTAGCGGATGCCGGCCAGCCTCACCGTCAGGTTTATACCTGTCTCTTAGTACACTTGCAATAGCAGTAATGGTGATAAGGTGCTCCATATTGAGGAAATGCACATTTGGCTATCTGTAGGACGCTTTGTTCTATGTCTGGAGAAATACGCTAGCTGCCCACACTGAGCGAGGCCGAGGGCCTCGTGTCTCGTCTCGGCCTTTGGCTCCTTCAGCAGGCAGGCGGTTTCCTGGGCTATCTTCCCCTCTTTATGCGGTCT
>CAZHBB010000005.1:30030-61882 GCA_964530185.1 uncultured Anaerolineales bacterium | reverse complement strand
CCTGGAGGAAGCCGCCGAGCGTGGGACCATCATTCAGTTCCTGGTCTCAGATGCCGGACAAATGCTCACCTGGCCACGGATCAAGCCTCATTTGAAAGAGGGCGACGCGCTCTATTTCTCACATGGGTTCGCCATCGTGTACGGCGATCAGACAGGCGTAGTTCCACCCGAGTACGTGGATGTCATCCTGGTTGCCCCCAAAGGATCAGGCACAAGTGTGCGTGCCAACTTCCTGGCAGGCAGCGGCATCAACAGCAGCTACGCCGTGCATCAGGACTACACAGGGCGGGCCAAGCAGCGCGCGCTTGCCCTGGGCATCGCCATCGGCTCTGGCTATCTCTTCCCCACCACGTTCCAGAACGAAGTCTACAGCGACCTGACCGGTGAGCGTGGTGTGCTGATGGGGGCCCTGGCTGGCATTATGGAAGCCCAATACAACCTGCTGCGCGCACACGGTCACAGCCCCAGCGAGGCATTCAATGAGACCGTGGAGGAATTGACCCAAAGTCTGATCAGACTGGTCGATCAGCACGGAATGGATTGGATGTACGCCAATTGCAGCACCACAGCCCAGCGCGGCGCATTGGATTGGCGACACCGTTTCCGCGAGGCCGTCGAACCCGTCTTCGATGCCCTTTACGCAAGTGTGGTCTCCGGAGAAGAGACCCGTATCGTCCTGGAAGCTAACAGCGCCCCGGACTACAAAGAGCGCCTGACAGAGGAATTGCGTGAGATGCGGGAGTCGGAGATGTGGAGAGCAGGCGCCGCCGTCCGCTCCCTGCGACCTCAAAACTGGGGGAAGACATAGGGCAGGCACGGTGGGTATGCGTGACGATCAGGAGGATTAGGACCATGGATGAAAGTGGGGTTAGACCCAACAACCGGATCATCGTATTTGACACCACCCTGCGTGATGGTGAGCAATCGCCTGGAGCCGCCCTAAACGTAGAGGAGAAGCTGGAGATTGCCCGGGTCCTGGAGGCTATGGGCGTCGATGTCATCGAGGCCGGCTTTCCTATCTCATCTCCGGGCGACTTCCAGGCCGTGCGGAGGATCTCACAGGAGATCCAGAACTGTGTCATCTGCGGGCTGACACGCGCCAGGAAAGAGGACATCGACGCCGCGGCGGAGGCGCTCAAGCCAGCCGTACGTCCGCGGATTCAGACGGGGTTGGGCGTCTCAGACGTGCATATCCGCTATAAGCTGCGCACGACACGCGAAGGCGCTCTCGAAATGGGCGTCAACGCCGTCAAATATGCAAAGCAGTTCGTGGAGGACGTGCAATACTACACCGAGGACGCCGGGCGTGCCGACCCTGAGTACCTCTACCGGGTGCTGGAGGCTGTGATCGACGCCGGGGCCACGGTGATCAACATCCCAGATACCACAGGCTATACCACACCTGCTGAGTTCGGGGCATTGATCCGCGGGATCGTTGAGAACGTCCCCAACGTCCACCGGGCGACCATCTCAGTGCATTGTCACAACGACCTCGGGATGGCGACTGCGAACACACTGGCGGGCGTTCTCAACGGGGCGCGCCAGGTGGAGGTCACGGTCAACGGGATCGGCGAGCGCGCTGGAAACGCCTCCCTTGAGGAAGTTGTGATGGCGTTGAAGACCCGCCAGGACATCTTCGGGCTGGACACCCGCATCGATACCCGACGCATCTACCCAGTGAGCCGATTGGTCAGTCATCTCACCGGCATCCCCGTGCAGCCCAACAAAGCCATCGTGGGTTCCAACGCCTTTGCCCACTCCTCGGGCATCCACCAGGATGGCGTGCTGAAAGAGAGGTCGACCTACGAGATCATCAATCCGCTGGATGTAGGTGTGCCCAACTCCGAGATCATCCTTTCGGCACGCTCTGGACGTCACGGCCTCCGCCACCGCCTCGAGGAGTTAGGGTACAGGCTCGACGATGAGAAATTCGAGCGGGTCTACCGACGCTTCCTACAGGTCGCCGACAAGAAGAAGACTGTGGACACCCGTGACCTTGAGGCCATCGTATCCGATGAAGCGGAGATCTTCTTCGAAGAGACCTATCAACTAGAGCATGTCCAGATCACCTGTGGCGATCACAGCATCCCCACAGCGACGGTCAAGATCAGGGGACCCAATGGCGAGGTTTACTGCGACGCCGACCACGGAACTGGACCAGTCGATGCCGTCTACCGGGCTATTAATCGTGTGATCGGCGAGCCCAATCAGCTTATCGAGTTCTCCATCGAAGCGATCACGGAGGGCATCGACGCTGTAGGACGGGTAACGATTCGGATTCAGGCGGACGAACCCATTAATGGCGGGGCACGCACGGTGTTCAGTGGGCATGGTGCCGACAACGACATCGTCGTCGCCAGCGCCAAAGCTTATATGTTTGCCCTCAATCGCCTCATCGCCGCCAGGCGAGAGATAAAGGAGGCTGCCGAACGCACCAAGTAGGTGAGGTGGTGATGCGATGTCAAACTCTCACACGTTTAGGACAGTTTAGGACAGGAGGGGGGAGATGAAGTGCACCAAGAAGGAAACGGGACAGAAGCGACCAGAGTCAACACCAGCAGATAGCCGCAAGAAGAACTGGGAGTCCTTCCCAGAACCACAGGGATGGGCTATGGGCTGGCACGGAGAGGCTCTCTCAACACAGCGTCCCGATACGTCCAAGTAGCCAAGATCTCAGGCCGTCCGCAGCATGGGAACGGGCCAGGGTTTCTATCCATAGGTTAGCCCGACGTTCTGCCGTGCCGCCGAGACAGGGGCCTGGTCCTGCCCCTTAGAGGGGATCAGACACTGACGGCGATCTGTAAACAGGAAGAAGGGAAGGCGAGCCGTCCACGCTCGGCGTGCCGGTCAGGTGGCTGACGCTATGCTCACAACCCCGGGCGAAGTCCCTCTCCGATAACCGGATCCAACTGCAGAGCTACAGTGGCAAGCGCTGTGCCGCCGCTGGTAAGCCGGGAATGTTGCGTCGGTGTGTGATATGCCGTGGAATTTACCATTCGAAATGAGGAGAAAAGACACGTGGGCCAGACGTTAGCGGAGAAATTGATCGCGGCGCATCTTGCCGATGGTAGAAGAGAACACGTTGAACCAGGAGAGCTGGTGGAGGTGTCCACCGATGTGGTCCTGTCTAACGACATCACCGCCCCTATTGCCCTGCGTGAATTTGAGAAACTGGGCGTGGACCATGTCTTTGACACTGAAAAGGTCGTGATCGTAGCGGATCACTTCACGCCCAACAAGGACATCAAGTCAGCCGAACAATGCGCATTGATCCGGCGCTTCGCCCGAGCGCAGGGGCTTCCCCACCACTACGACGTGGGCCGTATGGGCATCGAGCACGTGCTCCTCCCCGAGCAGGGCCTTGTCCTGCCCGGCGATCTCGTCGTGGGAGCAGACTCTCACACATGCACCTACGGCGCCCTGGGCGCGTTTGCCACTGGCATGGGATCCACCGATATCGCGGTCGCCATGGCGACTGGCCAGATCTGGATGCGCGTGCCCGAGACCATGCGATTTGTATATCACGGGGAACTCAGGCCCTGGGTGGGAGGCAAGGACCTTATCTTGTACACCATAGGCAAAATCGGCGTCAGCGGCGCTCTCTACCGTGCCGTGGAGTTCGCAGGGCCTGTCATCGACGGACTGTCGATGGCTGGGCGGTTCACCATGGCCAATATGGCCATCGAGGCTGGCGCCAAAGCGGGGCTCTTCGCAGTCGATCCAACGACAGAGGCCTACGTAAAACCGCGTGCCAACCGCCCTTATGTGACGGTTCAGCCCGACCCCGACGCTCATTACGCGGAGGTCGTGGATATCGACGTGACACATCTAGGGCCCCAGGTCGCCTTCCCTCATCTCCCAGAGAACGTCCACCCTGTCGAAGAGGCTGGGGATATCGCCATCGATCAGGCCGTCATCGGCTCCTGTACCAACGGACGTCTGGAGGACCTTGAAGCGGCAGCACGAGTTCTCGAGGGGCGGCGGGTACACCGCGATGTTCGCTGTATCGTTATCCCAGGGACCCAACAGGTCTACCTGGATGCGCTCCGCAAAGGTTTGGTGGAGATCTTCATTGAGGCAGGCGCAGTCGTCAGTACCCCCACGTGCGGCCCCTGCCTGGGTGGGCACATGGGAGTCCTCGCCGCTGGCGAAAGAGCCATCAGCACGACCAACCGCAACTTCCGAGGGCGTATGGGGCACACCGACAGTGAGGTGTATCTCAGCAATCCCGCCGTCGCAGCAGCATCGGCTGTACTGGGCCGTATTGCGCATCCAGCGGAGGTGTCAGGATGATTCTAAAAGGCAAAGTCTGGAAATATGGGGACCACATCGACACCGATGTCATCATTCCCGCCCGTTACCTGAATATGTCGACACCCGAGGAGCTCGCAGCACACTGCATGGAGGACATCGATCCGCAGTTTGCAAAGGCTGTCCAACCGGGTGATATCATCGTCGCCGGTGAGAATTTTGGCTGCGGCTCCTCGCGCGAGCACGCCCCTCTGGCGATCAAAGGCGCTGGCATCTCTTGTATCATCGCCGAAAGCTTCGCGCGCATCTTCTACCGCAATGCGATCAACATCGGTTTGCCTATCCTGGTCTGCCCCGAAGCCGCCCAAGCAGCGCAAAATGGCGACAGCCTGATCGTCGACCTGGAGCAGGGCCAGATCACGAACACGCGCACCGGAGAACGCTACCGGACCGCACCATTTCCGCCTTTCATCATGGCCATCATCGAGGCTGGAGGGCTGGTACCTTATACCCGAACGCGGCTGCAGCAGTCGGCTTGAGTGACAGTCGGCGGAGTGCAAATCGAAGGAGTTCAAAGGGGGAGCATGATTATGGAGGGGGAGAGCGTTGCGGTTTACGACACGACTTTGCGAGATGGAACCCAGGCCGAGGGGATCTCACTTTCAGTAGAAGACAAGCTTAAAATCACTCGACTCCTCGACGAGCTGGGGGTCGACTACATTGAGGGAGGGTGGCCGGGGTCAAACCCCAAAGACGCTGCGTACTTCAAGCGTGTTCAGGAGCTGGACCTGGCCCACGCGAAGATTGCGGCCTTTGGTAGCACTTGCCGGGTGGGGAGCAACCCCGCTGAGGACGCCAACATCCAGGCAATGCTGAACGCCGCCACGCCGGTAGTGACCGTGGTGGGAAAGAGCTGGACGCTGCACGTTCGCGACGTGCTGCGAACGACGGAAGAGGAAAACCTGCGCATCATCCATGAGAGCGTGCGCTTGCTGAAGGAGCAGGGCCGAGAGGTTGTCTACGACGCCGAGCATTTCTTCGACGGCTTTAAGGCCGATCCAACCTACACATTGGCCACCCTGCGTGCCGCTGCGGAGGGCGGGGCCGACCTCTTGTGCCTGGCCGATACCAACGGTGGCTCTATGCCCTGGGAGATCGAATCCATCGTCGGGGAGGTGCGCAAGACCTTCCCCGATGCTGTGTTAGGCATTCACGCCCACAATGATGGAGGCGTCGCGGTCGCCAACACCCTGGCCGCGGTGAGATCTGGAGCCAGACACGTCCAAGGCACCATCAACGGCTATGGCGAGCGGTGTGGCAACGCCAATCTGTGCAGTATCATCCCCAACCTGACTCTGAAGATGGGACACCAGACCCTGCCTGCAGGCAAACTCGCTCACCTCACACGGATCTCGCGTGCGATCGCCTCGGTTGCCAACCAGCCCCATGACCGCCATGCACCCTATGTGGGCCTGAGTGCGTTTGCCCACAAGGGCGGCATCCACGTATCCGCCATGCGGCGCAACGTACTGAGCTATCAGCATATCGATCCGCAGCTTGTCGGCAACACCTCCCGGGTTGTTGTATCCGAACTCTCAGGGCGCGGCAACCTGCTCAGCAAGGCCGAAGAGATTGGCCTGACACTCAACGAAATCCAGGACTTGCCCGGGTTGGTCCAGCGAATCAAAGAGCTCGAGTACCGAGGCTTCACGTTTGAGGGGGCCGATGCCTCAGTGGAACTCATGCTCCATCGAGCACGCCTGGGTTATCACCCCCCGTTCACGCTCATCGACTTCCTGACAATCGTGGAGCATCGTGAGGGACGGGGGCTTTTGGCCGAGGCAACGGTGAAGATACGCGTAGGCGATCAGATCTATCATACAGCAGCTGAGGGCAATGGCCCTGTCAATGCGATGGACTTGGCGCTGCGCAAAGCGTTGTTGCCCGTCTACCCACACCTGGCCGAATTTGAGCTGGCAGACTACAAAGTGCATATCTTGGACAGCGATGCAGGGACGGCCGCGACCACCCGCGTGCTGATCGATATGCAGAATGGCGCCCGACGGTGGAGTACGGTAGGCGCATCAGCCAACATCATCGAAGCGAGCTGGATCGCCCTGGCAGATGCTGTCGAATATGGGATCATGGTGATAGCCGCGGATCATGCCTGACCCCCAGGGCCGTATCGTCGGGACCTGACCCACAAAACCACGTTCGAGGAGAAGAGATGAAAGCAACGATCGTTACCTTGCCAGGCGACGGCATCGGGAGAGAGGTTGTCGCCGAGGGCGTGAAGGTACTTCGGGCAATCGCCGCACAGTACCATCACACTCTTGAGTTCCACGAGCACCTGATCGGCGGATGCGCCATTGATGCAACCGGCAGCCCACTGCCTGAGGCAACGCTGACGGCCTGTCGCGCAGCTGATGCTGTGCTGTTGGGGGCCGTTGGCGGTCCCAAGTGGTCCGATCCTACCTCCCCAGTACGGCCCGAGCAGGGTCTGCTGGGGTTACGAAAGGGCCTGGAGCTGTATGCGAACCTGCGCCCGATTCAGATCTTTCCCCAACTCTACGAAGCCTCGCCTTTGCGAGCAGAGCGCCTCAAGGGTGTCGATCTCCTAGTCGTACGCGAACTGACGGGGGGTATCTACTTTGGTCCGCGCCAGGAAGCCAGCGAAGATAATCCAACCGCCTTTGACACCATGATCTACAGTGCAAATGAGATTCAACGCATTGCACGTCGTGCCTTCAGCCTGGCCCGCGAGCGCCGTGGGAAGGTCACTTCAGTCGACAAAGCCAACGTGCTGGCAAGCTCACGACTGTGGAGGCGTGTGCTCACTGAGGTAAGCGCCGACTACCCCGATATCACATTGGAGCATATGTTAGTGGATGCTACAGCCATGCACCTGATAAGGCGCCCCGCGGACTTCGACGTCATCGTCACCAGCAACATGTTTGGGGACATCCTCACCGATGAGGCTTCCATGTTGGCGGGCTCCATGGGTATGCTGGCCTCCGCATCGCTCGGGGCCACCACTAATGGCGTGTATGAGCCTATCCATGGCAGCGCCCCTGACATCGCAGGTAAGGGCATCGCCAATCCTCTGGCGACGATTCTCAGTGTGGCGCTTTTGCTGCGCTACTCACTTGGCCTTGCCTCAGAGGCAAAGGCCGTCGAACGGGCTGTGTTCGCAGTGTTGGAAGCTGGCTACCGGACGCCTGACATCGCCTCGGAGGGGACCACCCTGGTCAATACCAGCGAGATGGGGGATCAGGTCGTTGCAGCGTTGCAGGCTGCTTGATGTCCCATCGAACGTTGTCTCGACATCTCAACAGGTTCAAACTAGACATTGGAGGGAATTATGCGCAGTGACCAAGCAAAAAAGGGATTTGAACGGGCGCCTCACCGGAGTTTGTTTTATGCCAACGGACTGACCCAGGAAGAGCTTAAGCGTCCCCTCATCGGCATCGCGAACGCATTTAACGAGATCGTGCCCGGCCACATCCACCTGAACAAGATCGCTGAGGCCGTGAAAGCTGGGGTACGCCTGGCTGGTGGTACGCCGCTAGAGTTCAACGTTATTGGCGTGTGTGACGGAATCGCTATGGGTCACATCGGGATGCACTACTCTCTCCCCAGCCGTGAACTGATCGCCGATTCAGTGGAATCCATGGTGCTGGCCCACGCCTTCGATGGACTGGTTCTGGTCCCTAACTGCGACAAGATCGTGCCGGGCATGCTCATGGCCGCCGGACGCGTCAACATCCCCGCCATATTCGTGAGTGGCGGCCCAATGATGGCGGGCCGCTATCGGGGACAGGACATCGACCTGAAGACGATGTTTGAGGCCGTAGGCCGCTACCAGGCCGGCGAACTGAGCGCCGAGGAGCTCCAGGAACTCGAGCTGGCGGCCTGCCCAGGCTGTGGATCGTGTGCCGGCTTGTTCACGGCCAACACGATGAACTGCCTTACAGAGGCGTTGGGGATGGGACTACCAGGCAATGGCACCATACCAGCGGTGACCGGTGCCCGCATCCGACTCGCCAAGCAGGCAGGCATGCAGATCATGACGCTAGTGGAGCGGGACATTCGCCCTCGTCAGATCATGACACCTGAGGCATTCGAGAATGCGATCGCCACCGATATGGCAGTCGGGGGCTCCACCAACACTGTGCTCCACCTGCCTGCCATCGCACACGATGCGGGGGTAGACCTTCCGTTGGATCTCTTTGACAAGGTAAGCCAGCGCACTCCCTATCTCGTCAAACTGAGTCCGGCGGGACCGCACCATATGCAGGACCTCGACGAAGCAGGGGGAATCCCGGCGGTGATGGCGGAACTCCTCCAACAGAACCTGATCCACCGCGATGCGCTGACGGTCACCGGTCACACCGTGGCAGAGAACCTACAGGCGGCAGTCCGCCGCACAGAGGTCATCCGCCCATTGTCTGAGCCCTATAGCCCCAACGGGGGCATCGCAATCCTCCGTGGGAATCTCGCTCCTGAGGGTTCCGTCGTCAAAGCTGGCGCTGTGGACCCAGAGATGATGCGATACCGCGGCCCGGCGCGCGTCTTCGACAGCGAGGAGGCTGCACTCGAGGCCATCTTAAGCCGCGCGATCCGCCCGGGAGACGTAATTGTGATCCGCTATGAGGGGCCCAAAGGCGGACCCGGCATGCGGGAAATGCTCATGCCCACCTCTGCGCTCGCCGGCATGGGGCTAGATGACAAAGTCGCCCTGATGACCGATGGTCGTTTCTCTGGCGCCACCCGCGGCGCGGCGATCGGACATGTTTCGCCGGAGGCTGCTGCCGGCGGCCCCATTGCCCTCGTGCAGGAAGGGGACATAATTGCCATCGACATCCATGCCCGCACATTGACCCTGGAGGTAGACGAAAAGGAACTGGCACGGCGCCGGGCTCTCTGGGAACCACCCGAGCCCAAGATCAAGACAGGCTACCTGGCGCGTTATGCGGCTCTGGTGACATCAGCCGGGCAGGGTGCCATTCTCAGCGTCCCTTAGCACACCAACCGTAAGAGATTAAGGAGAGACATTCATGGCAAAGATTGAGCCCACGAAGTTCATCTGGATGAATGGTCAGTTGGTCCCTTGGGACCAGGCCACCGTCCATGTGTCTGCGCACGTGCTGCATTATGGATCCAGCGTGTTTGAGGGCATTCGAGCTTACGACTGCCAGGGCACGCCGGCGATCTTCTGCCTGGACGCTCATGTCCGGCGTTTGTTCGATTCCTGCAAAGTGTATCGCATGGACATCGGTTTCACGCCCGAGGAGATCAAACAGGCCTGCATCGAAACCGTGAAGGCCAACGAGTTACCCGCAGCTTACATCCGTCCCCTGGTTTTCCGAGGAAGCGGTACCATCGGCGTGGATCCTCGTCCATGCCCCGTGCAGGTCATCATCATGACCATCTACATGGGCAAGTACCTGGGTCCGGAGGCCATCGAGCAAGGTGTGGACGTGTGTGTGAGTTCATGGGGCAGACTGGGCCACAACGTCTTCCCGGCCTCAGCCAAGATCGGCGGTCAATATATCAATTCCCAGCTCATGAAGATGGAGGCTTTGGTCAACGGGTACGACGAGGCAATCGCCATTGACGGGAATGGGTTTGTAAGTGAGGGCAGCGGTGAGAACCTGTTCCTGGTGCGCGACGGCGAGATCTACACCCCACCGCTGGCGTCCAGCATCCTCCGTGGCATCACCCGCCAATGCGTCATCGACCTTGCGCGCGACCTCGGATACACCGTCCATGAGGCTTTCATCCCCCGCGAAATGCTCTATATGGCGGATGAAGTCTTCTTCACAGGTACAGCCGCGGAGATCTCGCCGGTCCGCTCCATCGACCGCATTACCATTGGCGTGGGCCACCGCGGCCCTGTGACGGAGAGGCTGCAAAAGGAGTTCTTTGGCATCACCAGTGGCGAGTTGCCAGACCGCTTCAACTGGCTGACCCCGGTCCTGTAGCTTCAAGGCCACTGATCAGATCCAGGCGCACCGAATAGTGTGCCTGGATCTCTGTATTGGTCCTGAACCGGAGGCCATCCCTGCACCACCTGGATCAGACGCCTAGCCAGCGCTCAAAAAGCCTAATCCCTCCGGAACCTGCCAGGGCAATCAAAACGAACTTCACGATCTTCCCCGCCCAGGTGACCAACAAGAAAGTCGTCACGCGCATACGCGACATGCCGGCAATGATCCCCGCCACATCGAAAAAGGGATTCGGAATAGCCGCCAGCACAAAAAGCGCCACCAAACCGTATCGATGCATCCAACGCTCAAAACGTTGATAGATCTCCCGGTTCTCCACAATGACCTGACCCCCGAGGCCAGCTATATAACCGGTTAACTCGCCCAGCGTTGCGCCCGCCGCAGAGATAATGCCCACCAGGAAGGGATTGAAGACCCCGCCACTGAGAAATGCCGTGAGAAACGTCGGCACAGGGAGGATGATCGTCGCGTTTCCCAGCACACTGATCAGAAAGAGCCCAATGTAGCCATAATGGGCAGCTTCTCGCAGGTGATCCCGCCACACATAGACGGCGACCGTGATGGCCAAGGCAAAAACAAGCCCGGCAAGCCGCCAGAGGCGCTGCTTGCGAACTCCTGTGGGCACAGGGTCAGGGGCCTCTTCAGGACATGAGTCGCCGCTGTAACCCACGAGATCCCCGTTGGTGGCCATCTCCCCCTCCATTTTTCATCACCTGGTGCCGTATGCCTCTCATTGTAGGCGAGCTTTCAGGTTGCGCCACAGGCTCAATTTGTGCCGATCGCTGGCCGTGGTAAACTGATATTTCGAGACAGATCTTATCCTCGGGGCACAGCCATAGCGACTCCGAGGGTGTTGACGTCACTTGGTCTCAACCCGCACACGAAAGGACGTGAGATGATCGGCAAGTTGATACCGCAGGATCTTAGATGCGAATACCTCACCAATCCACTGGGTCTCACTGAACCATGCCCACGCCTGAGTTGGCTTGTGGCCTCTGAGGAACGGGGACAGGCACAGACCGCCTATCAGATCCTCGTTGCAGACTCACAGGTAGCCCTTGAGGAAGACCATGGTACCCTTTGGGACTCGGGACGGATCCCGTCGGATCAAACCATCCATATTCCCTATGCCGGCATCCCGCTCCAATCAGGGCAGCGCTGCTACTGGAAGGTACGCGTGTGGGATCGGCAAGGGAACCCCTCGCCTTACAGCGAGGTAGCCTTTTGGCAAATGGGCCTCCTCACCCCAGGCGAATGGCAGGCGAAGTGGATTGGCCTTAACCCAGAGCCAGAACCCGAACTCGGTGTGGATCCTGTAGTCTACTTGCGCCGGACCTTCACAGTGGATCGCCCTATCAGGTCTGCCACGCTCTACGCCACAGCCAAAGGCGTCTACATTCCACGTCTGAACGGGACGCGCATCGGGGATGCTGAACTGGCGCCAGGTTGGACTGACTATCGGCGTCGTTATCAGGTTCAGACCTACGACGTCGCAACGGTGATCACCCCAGGCGAAAATGTGGTGGGCGTTGTCCTGGGAGAAGGATGGTACAGTGGCTATCTCGGATTCAAAAGGATCCACAAATACTATGGAGAACACCCCAGAGCGTTGCTCCAGCTCGTGCTCATTTACGAAGATGGAACCCGTGAGGTCATCGCGACCGACGACGCCTGGCGGGCAGCGCTAGGGCCGATCCGGTACAGCGACATTCAGATGGGTGAGTACTACGACGCACGCGCCGAGCTTGGGGCATGGGATCGCGCCGGCTATGACGCCAGCGGCTGGCAACCCGTGATCGTCGAGGAGCGGGAGCCGGGCGTGGTGTTGGAAGGACAACGCGACCCGGTCATCCGGGTCACCATGGAGATCCCGACCGAATCCATCACTGAACCCACACCGGGAGTCTTCATCTTCGACCTGGGGCAGAACTTCGCAGGGCGCGCGCGGCTGCGCGTCGCGGGAGAGGCAGGCACCGAGGTGCAGTTGCGCTATGGCGAAGTCCTGGAGCCTGACGGCACCCTGCACACGGCAAATCTGCGTAGCGCACGTGCGACGGACATCTACGTGCTGAAAGGCGGGGACGTCGAAGTTTACGAACCTCATTTCACCTATCATGGCTTCCGCTACGTGGAGGTCACGGGCTACCCAGGACGGCCGGGGCCCGATGCCATCACAGGGTTGGTCATGCACAACGACCTCCCCGTTACGGGATCTTTCGAGTGCTCGAACCCCATGATCAATCAGCTCTGGCGGAATATCCTCTGGAGCCAGCGCAGCAACTTCGTGAGCATTCCGACGGACTGCCCCCAGCGGGACGAACGGTTGGGTTGGACTGGGGACGCGCAGATCTTTTGCCGGACGGCAACATTCAACATGGATGCAGCTGCGTTCTTCACAAAATGGCTGACCGACACTCGAGACGCACAGTCAGAAGACGGCGCGTTCACAGATATCGCACCACAGATCGAGGGCATGAACCGTGGTGCCCCAGCCTGGGGAGATGCAAACATCATCATCCCCTGGATCCTATATCAGGTGTATGGCGACAAAGCGCTCATCGAGACACACTTTGAGGCGATGCAGGCCTGGATGCGCTACATCGAAGAGGCCAATCCGCTGCGCCTGCGGACCAAGCGATTGCACAACAACTATGGCGATTGGGTTGCGCTGGAGAGCGGAAGCTCTCCGGAGCAGATCGCGACCGCTTACTGGGCAAAGATCGCGCGCATGATGGCGGAGATGGCGAAAGTCATAGGGCGACAGCTCGAGGCCAAGCAGTACGCATGCCTGGCAGAGGAGATCCGACAGGCCTACATGGCAGCCTATGTCCATCCCGATGGCAGTGTGGAGACGGACACACAAGCCGCGTACGTCATGGCCCTCGACAACAACCTCCTCCCCCTCACCTTGCGTCCGGCCGCAGCAGCACGTCTGGTGGCGGCTATCGAGCGTAACCAGGGTCATCTAGCCACAGGCTTCCTGGGCACGCCGCCTCTGTGTTTTGTCCTGACTGAGCATGGCTATCTCGACCTGGCTTACCATCTGGTGACCTGTGAAGACTACCCATCGTGGGGCTACATGATAAAGAACGGGGCCACAACCATGTGGGAGCGCTGGAATGCGTATACCATCGAGTCAGGCATCCATGATCCCGGCATGAACTCTTTCAACCACTACGCTTACGGAGCAATCGGGGAATGGCTTTACCGCGTCGTGACCGGTATCGATGTAGGAGCACCCGGCTATCGTCACATTCTCCTGTATCCACGACCAGGAGGTGGCCTTACGTACGCACGGGCAAGTTATCGCAGCATTCGAGGGACGATACAGTCGGCATGGCACTACGAGGAGGATGGCCTGCATGTGGAGGTGGCTGTTCCCGCCAATACGACAGCCACACTGCGACTGGATACAACGGACCCCTACGCAGTGCTCGAAGGGGACGGCCCGGCGACAAGCGCAGAGGGTGTGACCCTGGAGCGTTTTGAACGCGGCACGGTCAGCTTCAGGCTCGAGTCCGGTATCTATCACTTCCTGCTGCCGGCGACGGCGTCAGAATCGTAGCCATCAACTCTGTCGTCCGATACTCTGCAGCTAAGACAGATCTTTTGCCAGGATGACCCCACGGGAGATTGTGCGAGCGACGCTTGACTTCGCCAATCCGCCGCGGGTGGCGCGGTCATTCGCCCCTTCCGACATCGTGTTTGCGAGCTGTGACACCCTGGCACAGACCACGCCATGGACGCAAATTGGTGAACACCGATGGCAGCGTCTCGACATCTGGGGCAATGTGTGGCAGCGGGTCGACGCTACGTCGATGGGCGAAGTAGTGAAAGGCGCCCTGGACAACCTCACGCAGCTACGGGACTACACATTCCCAAACCTTGTCGATCCTGGAGGCTACCGATCCGTTCAACAGCAACGAGAGGCGCACCCGGACTCATGGCTTATCGGGTCGTTGCCTGGCTTCACCTTCAGCATCGCGCGCAAGATGCGACGGCTTGAGTGCTACCTGATGGACCTCCTGGTGGAACGCGATCTAATCAGACACCTCCATGACCGTATCGATGACCTGCTGGAAGCCATGATCCTCAACTATGCCTCAGCCGGGGTTGACGCAGTCATGGCATGGGAGGATTGGGGCACCCAGCAGACCACTCTTATCAACCCACACCTCTGGTTCCAGGAGTTCTATCCCCGCTTCGAGCGTCTGTTTGCCGTTGCCCATGCGCATGGATTGCGGGTCTTCATGCACTCTTGTGGGCAAATGGAGGCCATTGTACCTGGACTCATCAGGGCAGGGATTGATGTGCTCCAGTTTGATCAACCCGATCTGCATGGAATCGACACATTAGCGGTGCGCCAACAGACATCAAGGATCACCTTTTGGTGTCCGGTGGATATCCAGACGACGCTCCAGACCCGAGACTGTGAGGTCATCCAATCCAAGGCCAAGGAGATGCTCGACAAGCTATGGCGGGGCCGTGGGGGATTCATCGCAGGTTACTACAACGATAACAGCTCCATCGGCTTAGACCCGCAGTGGCAGCACTGTGCCTGCGAGGCCTTCTTGAAGTATGGCGTTCGGGAGCGATATCGATGATTGGGGGCATCTTACTGCTTCTCGTCTGTCAGCTCATGGGAGAGGTCATGGTCTCCCTCACACACCTCCCAGTGCCAGGGCCGGTAGTTGGAATGCTCCTGCTGCTGGGAATCCTACTCACCACTGGCGGTCCCTCACCGGGCCTGGAACAGGTAGCCCAGGGGCTACTGAAACGCCTTTCCCTCTTCTTCGTACCTGCAGGGGCGGGTGTCGTGGCTTATCTCTCCCTCATCGGAAGGGAGTGGTTACCGCTCTCCACGGCTCTCGTCGGCAGCACAGCGCTAACCATGGCCCTAACCGCATGGACCACCCAGACATTGATGCGCTATACGGTGGGCCTGGAGAAGGAAAAGAAAGGGTGACCGTGGCCAACCTAACATCAATATGGACCATCTTTTCTGGAAGCGGGGTTTTCTGGCTCTCTTTAACGCTCCTGGTATTCTACGGCGCTCAGCAGACACAGCGACGCTGGGATACCGCTTTGTTCAACCCAGTATTGATCTCCATCGCGATTATCAGTCTAATCCTGTTAACCACGCAGACACCCTATGCATCTTACGCTCAGGCAACCCGTATCTTACATTTCCTGCTGGGCCCGGCTACGGTCGCCCTGGCGGTGCCCCTGTACCGGAGAATCTACCGACTCAGACAGATGGCGGGGCCACTCGTGGGTGGTTTGGTCGTGGGCTCCATCACTGCAGTCCTCTCAGCCATCGGCATCGCTGGATCTCTTGGCGCCTCGCCCTTGAGCCTGCGCTCACTGGCTCCCAAATCAGCCACCACGGCCATCGCCATGGGGATCGCCGAGAAGGTGCAAGGGCTTCCTTCCCTGACTGCAGTCCTGGTAATCCTCACAGGAATCTTGGGAGCCGTCATGGCCGGCGGGCTTCTGGACTGGCTAAAGGTGCACGAGCCGGCGGTACGCGGCTTCGCCATTGGTGTGGCATCTCATGGCATTGGCACCGCGCGCGCATTTGAGATGGATGAGGAGGCTGGGGCGTTTTCCGGACTGGGTATGAGTCTGAACGGTGTACTCACCGCGATCCTGGTGCCCACTCTGTTGAAACTGCTGGGCCTGATGCCTTGACAAAGATGGAAAGCCAGGGATAAACAAAGCCATAGTGCAGCGGAGTTAGTCCGGAGAACCGCCTCGAGAAGGTATTGAATACTACCTGCACCTGAGACCCCAGATTCACATGGAGACAAAGCGAAGGCAGTTTTCCCAGGTGTACGAGCAGGTACGCCAGATCCCATGTGGACACGTGGCGACCTACGGTCAGATCGCATTCATGTTAGGCTGGCAGTTCGGAGCGCGCACGGTCGGTTGGGCGCTACGTGCACTTCCTGCAGGCTCTGATGTGCCCTGGCACCGTGTTGTGAATGCAGGGGGAGGGATCAGCTTGCACGATGGCACGAGACAGCGCCAGCTTTTGGAAGCAGAGGGCATCGAGTTTGATGACACAGGGAAAATCGATCTGGCGCGTTTTGGCTGGCGTGGCCCGCTTTGTACCTGAAGCCAACAACGAGAGGCGTTCGCTCAAATGGGGAAAAGACACCATGATAACAATGATTGATACTTCAGGGCCCCCTCCCACCGGTCCACAGCGTGGACCTGCATTCAGGTTGTCGCCAGAGCTTCCACGCCTGCTGCCCAAGCCACGGAAGTAGCCATGGCCGCGATTCAATTGATCAAAGTAACCAAGACCTTCCGCCCAGAGCCAACGACACTGTCGCGCGCGGCCCTCCGCCTCCCCCAGGAACAGCCTCAAGAGATCCGGGCGCTGGATCGACTCGACCTGTACGTGCCTGATGGTCAGACCATAGCCGTCGTAGGGCCCTCAGGATGCGGCAAGAGCACGCTGTTGCGGGTGGTAGCCGGGCTGACTGATTACGAAGGCGTGGTCATGTACGATGGCCGGGACATGCGGAACGTACCGTCCAAGGAACGTCGGATCGGTATGGTCTTTCAGAACTATGCGCTCTATCCGCACTTCTATGGTCGCGGGAACCTGCGCTTCTTCTTTCTGGTCAACCGGGCTCCCGATGCAGAGGCCGAGGCTCGTATTCGTCTCACGGCCGAGATCATGGGGTTTGGGTTCAAGGAGCTTCTGAAACGCAAGCCCGGAACCCTTTCAGGTGGACAACAACAACGATTGGCCATCGGTCGGGCCATCGTGCGTCAGCCAGAGCTGTTCCTCCTCGATGAGCCCCTCTCCAATCTGGACGCCAAACTACGCGTTCAGACCCGGCTGGAGATCAAACGCCTGCTGCATAAGTTTGCAATCACCACGCTATACGTCACCCATGATCAGGTAGAGGCACAGGCCTTGGGTGATACCATCGCCGTGATGCATGCAGGGCGCATCGAGCAGGTTGGCACCTACCAGGATATCATAGCTCACCCGGCCAATTTGTTCGTGGCCGGATTCCTGGGGCTCCCCCCTATGAACCTGATCCCTGCCGAGGTTATCAAGGGACACCTAGTGCTGCGCACTGGGCAGCGTATTCCTCTGCCTGGCCAAATAGCGGAAGTGCTCCACCGTACAGACTCCGTGACACTCGGGATACGGCCTGATGCTATCCGACTCGCCCCGTTGGAGGGAGTGAGGGAGGTCTCTCAGGGATTTGACCTGAGGGGGACTATCGATGTGGTAGAGCCCGATTTCGCCAGGCGCACGCAGATCGTCTACGCCAGCCACGGCGAGGTGAGTTTTTGCGTACAGGTGACAGCCGATCAGCCTATGGCTCAGGGGTACCCCATCAGAGTCTTGATCCCATGGACCGCAGTCCATTGGTTTGACACCGCCAGCGGCAGCCGGTTAGTATAGATCGCCACCGAGGCCGTCTTCCCCATCCGTGACAATCATCTGAGGACGGACGCAAGTCCTCCCTTGACCCATAAGTGGCAGGCTCTACACTCAGATAACTTCGCCTGCCTGCTACATACTACAAGAAGAGTTGGAGGGTTATGCGACAGATCCAGTTCGTCGATCTTACACTGCGGGACGGGCAACAGAGCCTAGCAGCCACCCGCATGACGACCCAGCAGGCACTGCGTGTGCTACCCATCATCGCGGACGCAGGGTACCAGGCCATAGAACTGTGGGGGGGTGCCACCCTGGACAGTTGTGTCCGGTTTCTGGACGAGGATCCATGGGATCGGCTGGACGCTTTTCACCAAGTGCTGAAGGACCCGCTCCGCTTTCGAATCCTATTGCGAGGCCAAAACTTATTTGCCTACCAGCCCTTCCCTGACGATCTGGTGATCGCCTTTGTCAAGGAGGCAGTTCGATCAGGCGCCGGATTCCTGAGGATCTTTGACGCACTCAATGATATTCGCAACTTGCAGATAGCACTGCTGGCCGGGAAAGCCTACGGAGGCCGGGTGGAGGCCGCTCTCAGCTACACCGTCAGCCCTGTGCACACCGTAGACTACTACGTAGACCTGGCGACTCAGCTTGTCGACGAGGGCGCTGACCAGATCGCGGTCAAGGACATGGCGGGGTTGCTGCACCCTCAGACAGCTCGCGAGCTGTTCCAGAGGCTCAAACAGGCGTTGCCTGTGCCGCTGACGTTCCACAGCCATACGACCACGGGCCTAGCCACCCTAAACGCCGTGCAAGCCATGCTGGCGGGGGTAGATCAGATCGACAGCGCGATCACACCGTTTGCAGGAGGGCCCTCCCATCCCCCCATCGAAGTGTTGATCGTCTTCGCTGAGGCCCTCGGTTTCGAGCATGGATTAGATAAGGCAGCGATTCTGGAGGCCCAGGGACGACTATTCGACATCTATCGATCTCTACAGGAGTTCATAGCCCCTGCCAATCGCACTCATCGCCCTGTAACCTTCGCCGACGTGGAACCCCGGCGGGTCGATGCCGTCCTGAACTTGCTTGTGAGACCAGATGATGCAGGGACAGCGATGGCCCAGGCCCTTGAGCTCATGCGTGACCTGCTGCATGACTTGGGTTACCCCCACCCCGACGACGAGATGTTGGATGCCCAGATCCCCGGCGGCATGGTCTCCAACCTCCACAACCAACTCCAGCAGATGGGGCAACTCCATCTGTTGGAGGAGATCCTGGCGGAGATCCCCAGAGTACGGGCTGATGTAGGCTATGTCCCACTGGTGACGCCCACGAGTCAGATCGTGGGGGCCCAGGCGACGTTCAATGTGCTGATGGGGCGCTACCAGATGGTGTCCAACGAATTCAAGATGTTGCTCCGTGGTGAGTTCGGGAAACCCCCGGCTCCCCCAAACCCCGACGTGGTAAAACAGGTCCTGGGCGGTGAAGAGGAGCCCTTGCGCTACCGGCCCGCGTCCTATCTCCATCCGGTACTCGAAGACACATATGACTTGCCTTTTGTGAGGTCCAGGCGCGATTTGCTCCTTCACCTGATGCTCAAACAGTCGGCCGATAGTTTCCTGCAGCACAAGTATGGCCTCGACGCCTGAGCGCGCTAACGCTCAGACGGAGCCCACTATCAGTCCGAGCTACTCTCGTGGCGTCCCGAAGTCGGCGATGAAGTAGTAACCGTGCCCATTGCCGGGCATTACCCCTACCCCCACCTCGGTCAGGTAGGTGCTCAGGATAGTCCGACGGTGGGGATCATTGGGCGGCACCTCATCCATCCACATAGCGACGGCCAATTCTGGCGTCCCGTACCAGGCCCAGCACTCTGACCAGCGCACGGGGTCATACCCTTCCCGGATGATCCGCTCTTTGTAGGTGGCCCCATCGGAGCCGACGTGATCACACCAGCCCCGGGCGTAACAGTCCTCAGCATGGCGTTGGGCGGCACGTGCCAGGATGTCGTTCCAGGCCAAAGGCCCGAGTCCATGTTGCGCCCGTTGTTCGTTGATCAGCGCGAAGACCCGCTGGGCCAAAGAGGTCAGATCATCCGCAACAGGGGGAGCAGCCGTTGGGATCGGGGTGACCGTGGATACCGGAACCTCATCGGCAGGGGATTCGACCGCAGGTGAGGGAGATGGAACCGGAGTCACGACGGTCGGCTCAGCGGTTGGTGTTCGCACAGGCGCCGTCGGCTGCTCGAGGGTTGCCAGAGTCAACAGTGGAAGGACAAGAAGCTGCCCAGGTTGAAGCAGGTCTGGGTCTGCCAGGTGGTTGGCGGCAAGCAATGTATCCACCGTCAGCGCATAGCGATTCGCGATCATGCTCAGCGTCTCGCCGGACCCCACCTCGTACAGGATCCAATAGACCGGGATACCTTCCCACTTTGCAGCAGGAGGGATCCTCAGTTGGTCGCCCTGACGGACAACGGTCGTGGCCCCCATGTCATTCTCCAACTGAATGGCCGCCATGGGCACACCAAAGCGTAGCGCAATCGCCAGCAACGTATCACCAGGCACCACCGTGTACTCCTGCCATGGCTCAACCGTCTGAGTGGGCAGCGATAGTTGCACAGTCGGCGAAGGCCGCGCCGTCGGATGGAACGTGGCCGTAGGCAGCGCGGCCTGAGCGAAGGAATCTCCAGGTGTTGCCGCCGCTGGACTGGTCGAGACGTGGGCCTCAACCACAAGCGTCTCCAACGATGTGGCCGGTTCCTCAACTCGTCGACACCCACCGCCCCATAGCGCTACCACCACGAGTGCTCCGACACCCCATCGAAACTTGACCACCGTCACTCTCACCTCTATCCACTCCCTGGGACCTCATGCACTATACCGTGGAGACCAGGCCGGGCAACCCAGAGCACAGCTTGTACAACATGCGCCCGCCACACTCCACAGGTCAAGCCCTCTTCCAGAGAGATCCACTACCTCCAATCATCGAGGGATATCTCATCAAGCGAAAGCGCTATTGGGTCGCTTCGGCGTTCCCTGTTCCAGCGGCGAACCATCATGCACGATCCTCTCTTGCTGACTACCAGCTTCACGGTAGAATGCGGCTCCTACCATGAAAAAGAAGACCGTGATCATCTACACCGATGGCAGCGCCTTGGGCAACCCCGGCCCAGGGGGGTACGCTGCGATCCTGCGCTACCAGGACCATTACCGTGAGATTTCAGGGGGATTCCGCTGCACAACGAACAACCGGATGGAACTCATGGCCGTGATCAAGGCCCTGCAGGCTCTGACAGAGCCATGCAAAGTCACGCTGTACTCCGACTCACAGTATCTGGTGAATGCAATCACCCGGGGATGGGTCAGACGCTGGCAGCGCAACGGCTGGAAACGCAGCAAAGGAGCGCCAGCACTCAACGCCGATCTCTGGCGGCAGCTTCTCACACTGTTGGAAACCCATGAGGTTACCATCCAATGGGTCCAGGGGCATGACGGAAACCCTGACAACGAGCGCTGTGATACATTGGCCAAGAGAGCCGCGCGACAACCGAAGCTGCCGGCGGACCCCGGCTATCCAGAGACACGATGTCACCGACGGCATCGCTGACAACAGCGCCAATGACGTGGTTGTCCCAAACGGAGACAGGAAATATGACAGACCCGAGAGCCTATCGCAAGTTCATGAAGAACGACCTGTGGCGTGAGATGAATGGGATCCCCACGGACCAACAACTCCGGATACCACGCCCCCCGCTCCAACAGCCGGTCAACTCAGACCTTCCGTCGATCCCCTTGCCGAATGTTGCCCACAGCCGGCTGGGGGAGACGACAGTGCGAGACGCGATTGCCCGGCGACGCAGCCTGCGTTGTTTCGCACCCGACCCTCTCACACTCGCGGAGTTGGCTTACCTCTGCTGGGCCACCCAGGGTGTTCACGAGATCTGGCGTGGGGGTCTCGCCGTCCGGCGCACCGTCCCCTCAGCGGGGGCACGGCATCCTTTCGAGACGTACCTCTCGATCCACCGGGTAACGACGCTGGAGCCAGGGCTCTACCGTTATCTCTCCCTTGAGCATCTCCTGCAGCCTGTCCGATTGGACCCGGCTCTGCCGCAGCAGATCGCCCGCGCCTGCCACAATCAGAGCTTCATCGCCGAGAGCGCAGTCACCTTCGTGTGGACGGCTATCCCCTATCGCACCGAATGGCGATACGGCCTCATGGCACCGAAGTTGGTGAATCTCGACGCGGGGCATGTGTGTCAAAACCTCTACCTGGCTGCGGAGTCGATCGGAGCAGGAGCATGTGCCGTGGCTGCCTACGACCAGTCAGCGCTCGACACGCTCCTGGGCGTAGATGGCGAGGACGAGTTCGCCATCTACGTAGCTCCCGTCGGTAAGCCACGACGCCCAGCTTCTGAGTGAAAGGCCTGCCACGCCTGCGAGATCTCGCAGGCGTGGACAACCAGCGCTTTCTGCACTCAGGCTATGGTGACCTCTGGGCAGAGGTAGACATCCTGGATGGCATGGAGGATGGCAACCCCTTCCTCCATTGGTTTCTGGAACGCCTTCCGACCAGTGATCAGTCCCATCCCGCCAGCCCGCTTATTGATCACCGCGGTCCGCACGGCTTGCGCCAGATCATTACTCCCCGAAGCGCCGCCCGAGTTGATCAGACCAGCCCGCCCCATATAGGCATTGACCACCTGGTAGCGGCAGAGGTCAATGGGATGATCCGTCGTCAGTTCAGTATAGATACGCTCATCGAACCGGCCATAGCTCGAATCCCCCATGTTCATGGCCTTGTAGCCACCATTCAGGAGTGGTTGCTTCTGCTTGACGATATCGGCTTCTATCGTGACCCCCAGATGGTTAGCCTGCCCTGTCAGATCAGCGCTCACATGGTAGTCCTTGCCGCCCCGTTTGAAGGCCGAGTTACGCAGGTAACACCAGAGCACCGTCGCCATCCCTAGCTGGTGCGCCTTATGGAAGGCCTTACTCACCTCGACGATCTGACGGGAGGACTCTGGGGACCCGAAGTAGATGGTTGCACCCACCGCCACAGCTCCCAGATCAAAGGCTTGCTCGATCTGAGCGAAAAAGACCTGATCGTATTTATTGGGATAGGTCAGCAGCTCATTGTGGTTGAACTTGAGAATGAAAGGGATCTTGTGGGCGTATTTCCGGGCGACCGACCCCAAGACCCCTAGTGTGGAGGCCACGGCATTACATTCACCTGCGATGGCCAGCTCCACGATATACTCTGGATCGAAATAGTGCGGATTGGGTGCAAACGATGCCCCAGCCGAGTGCTCGATGCCCTGGTCGACAGGCAAGATCGACAGATAACCCGTGCCTCCCAGCCGACCATGGTCGAAGAGAGTCTGTAAGCTCCTCAGGACCCGGGTAGGACGATCGCTAAGGGCGTAGATCCGATCCACGAAATCGGGGCCAGGCAGATGCAACTGCTCTTTGGGCACCGTGGTACACACGTGATTCAGCAACGAATCCGCCTCGTCTCCCAGCAGCGCTCTGATCTCGCTGATGTCCATTTCGAACCTCCTCATCACGATTTTGGCTGGCATTCATAGCCACAGCGTCATCTTAGCCCCGAAGTGCACACCGGCAAGCCCTGATATGGAGCGCTGTACAGTTGACAACATCAGCCGATCAAGATACACCTGAGGCCAGGTTCAGGATATTGACGGGTCGGACAGGAAATCGAGTGGCCCGTGCGATATGCCCGAGCCAAGCGCCAAGTCCCCCCCCCGCGGGTGGGCGCCCTGGGAGTACAAGGAGAGAGGCCGCGGCCAACCTTCAACGAACATCTAGGGCACCAGGAGAACTTTGGCAATGCTGCCTGGATCGCCTACCAACCGCTCGAACCAGGCACGACCTTCAACCAACGGTGCCGTGACAACCCAGCGCCCCACCGTGAGACGCCCCTCGGAGAGCATCGTCAAAGCGGTCTGGAAATCGTCGGGCGTGTAGCAGAAGCTACCCTGTAGTGTGAGCTCCTTTCGGATCACATCAGCCACCGGCATGCTGCTCACCTCGTCATGGAGACCACTCAGGATCACACGCCCGGCACGCCGTACAGCCTGAATGCACTGCGCCCGGGTGATCGCTGCCCCAACTGCATCCAGAGCGACGTCAACACCTAGCCCCTTCGTGGCCTGCTCCACCTCAGTTACGATGTCCCTCTCATGAGGGTCAAGGGGGACGCCGCCTAATTCTGAGGCCACACTCAGCCTCTTGACGTTCGTGTCAACCACGAAAATCCGGCCAGCGCCCCGTACCAGCGCAACTTGAAGCGATAGCAGGCCAAGGGTGCCCGTCCCCACGATCAGCACATCCCGTCCGCTGATATCCCCCATCAACCTCACGATGCGCACCGCACAGGCAGTAGGCTCGGTCAAGGCACCCTCACGCAATCCCAGTCCATCGGGGAGCCTGTAGATGACGTGCGCCGGGACACTGACGAATTCGGCAAAGGAGCCCGGACGATGAGCTCCTACCAGTTGTCGTCCCAGGCACAGATGGGTTAGCCCTTCCTGGCAATAGGGACAGGTTCTATCATAGATCATCGGGTTCGCTGTCACACGATCCCCTACACTCAGCTCAGGGGTTTGTGACTGAACGTTCTCTCCCACGGCTTCCACGATCCCCGAGAATTCATGGCCCATGATCAAAGGAGGCACGCGGAGAGCATTGTGGCCCAGATACCCGCTGAGCTCAGAGCCACAGATGCCACTGTAGGCCACCCGAATCAGGACTTCATCAGGGTCAACAGTCGGCGCCGGCACCTGCCGTATCACCATCTCCCGCGGCCCTGTCCACACCAGGGCCTTCATCATCTTCGAATGACTCATTGACTTTCCTCCTACTAGCGAGCCACGAGAACCCTGTCTCCGCCAAAGAGACGACGTCTGAGTCAAAGGTGCAGCAACTCAGCACCACGTTGGCCCAAAGGGAAAAGCGTCGCCGGGTTCTCCTCCACCACCAGAATCTCTGCGCGACCCGCAGAAAGCCCTCGGACATCCGCCTGAAACTGGGGCACACGCTCGGAGGTCAATTTAAGGGAGAGGGTGACATCAGCGGCAAAGGTCTGATCCAGGACTTGACCATGGACAGCGTCCACCAAACGTTTCAGAGGCTCATAGAGATTATACGGCACGGCAACCAACAATGTCGTCGCCGAAACCTTGGCCGAAAGCTCCGTCACACGCAACACCTCACGCACCGCTCCACCGTAGGCACGCACAAGCCCGCCGGTGCCCAATTTCGTACCCCCGAAGTAGCGTGTGACCACCACCACAGCATCCCCGATCCCACTTCCCTGCAACACAGCCAGGGCTGGCCTGCCCGCCGTCCCTGAAGGCTCCCCGTCATCGCTGCAGTGGGCAGTCACACTGTCACCATGGCCGATCACAAAGGCTGGGACGTTGTGAGAGGCATCAGAGAACTCCAGTCGCACCTTGTCGATGAAAGCCCGGGCCTCGTCCACCGAGAAAGCAGGGGCCAAAGTCGCGATGAATCGTGAGTTGACAACGAACATCTCGACCTGCGTCTCACGCGCTGGCACAAACCGAAGTCCGCGGCCTTCACCCGCATCACAGTTCAAGCTCCACCACCTCCGTCATCGCCTCACGATACTGCCCTGGCGGGCCAAACGAGCGCAGGAAAGCTCCCAGGTCGAACTTCGGGGTAACCAACATCCTGAGCTCCACATGTTCCTCTCCCTCCAGAACATGCCCCTCAAGGATCACACGCTTTCTGAGCGCCCTAGACGGCAAGTCCAGCGCGTACCCGAAATCCGAGCGGCGCAGATTGACCGGGATATATTGGCTACGCAAGTACTCGACCAAGCGGTCCCTGACCTTCGGGAACCGCGCGCGGGGCAACCTCACATGCAAGTTAGCGCGCACAAACTGCCCTGGCGTAAATCCCTCTACGCTCTCGAGCACCCTGACATTCTGATCAAGGAGCCCTCCACCCGCAAGCACCTCGCGCACCCGCTCTATATCCGTGGTGCGGAGCGCTACGACGGTCTTACCGTACAGGCCCGGGTAGCGTCCCGCGTGTTGCCGCACCCGAAAGAGGCTCTCACGCGCACTGTACAAGACCGATACAAGTTCAGGCCAGGCTGCGATCAGGCCCCGCATCACCATGGCGTTGAGCCAGGCTGTCCGAGCGCGCGCGATCAAAGGGGGAAGCCAGAAGACAAAATAAAGGGGCTGCACGCGACGTTTCACTTCGACTACACGCGCCAGTTGCTCAAGATAGCCTGTGAGAGGACTCTGCATCGTGTGATGCGTCAGCCGTTCACGCTCCTCCCGCTCAATACATGCCCCGCAGCCCAGACAGCGGGCCGCCTCCCCCAAAGATGTCTTATCCCCGACTTCCCCCAAACAATAACCGACATCCTCCCCAGCCTTCGCCCGCTGATATTGAGTGTAGAGAAAACGAGAGGGTACATGGCTCACCTTTGAGGCCAGAGGCGGCTCCCAATCCGGTCCTTTCTCGTCAAGCAGGTCAGATGTCCAATACCCATGTGAAACCAACCACGCGCGCAGTCGTTCCCAGGTCCCTGGCGTGAGCGCTCGATCATAGCAACGGCCCTCAGAAGCCAACTCTCTCAGAGCTTCGATGAGCCAATGTCCCCCAATCGCTAAAACCTGCGTAACCGCATAGGCATCCCAGGGCATGGCCAGGCGGAACTCAAACCCCTGAGTCTCACACGACGACTTTGCCGCTCCCACCAGAGGCCGCCACGGCTCCTCCTCAAGCATAAGCCTGTCATACTGGAGGGGTGTAAACGGCATGCGGATCAACAACCCAAAACTGAAGATCACACGAGGCACCCCACCTTGCATGCGTTGCTGGGCCTTGAGCCACCCCACAAAGCGATGAAACTCGGCCAAGTCCTCTCCGGTCTCATGCCCGGTCAGAATGAAGAACAGCTTCAGTTCACGCACGCGGCCCCGTAGCAGCCGAGCGATGACAGACTTTATCTCGCCCTCGGTGAGGCTTTTGTGGAGGAAAGCTCGCATACGCCGGCTGATACCCTCGATCCCCAGCGTGAAGCTCCGTTTCTCGGCCGTGGTCTCCGCATCCAGGAGACGAGGAAAGGCCGCCAGAATGTCCACCCGCTGACTCGTCAGCCCAACCCGATCGAAGTAACGATGGAGTCCCAGAAGCATCGAGAAAATGGGTGCGTACGTGTTGAAGTTGAAACTGTAGACATCGACCGCTTCCACACCATGCTGACGCTTCAACGTCTTTGCCACGGCAAGGACGTCAGTCAGAGGAACCTCTCGATACGGTTTCCGATCGTACCCCTCAAAGCAGAAGGAACAGAAAGCGGGACAACCAAAGGTGACCTGCAAGCGCGCTGTGGATGCCTCGTCGCTATTGAGATCAGGGTAATCCACGATGAGATCTCTCGCATCTGGATCGCGACACACAGCCTTAACCAGCCTCTGCGGAACGTCGAGGTTCGCGAGCCACATCGAAGGCACAGCCTGTGCGGCGCTCCGCAAGCGATCGACTTTGGGCAGCCCATTGTGACGATAAAAGGTGCGGAGGAACCGCTCCACCTCTCGTTCACCCTCGCCGAAAAAGAGAGCATCGACGAAACTGTCGCCATCGGGCGAGACCACGGCCTGACAGGCCATGGCATTTGAGCCACCAAGTACCATTGGGGGCCACGCCTCTCCCCTCTGACTCGTCAGGAGTGGCATGCCCGAGTGGAGCATCAAGTACGGGAGGTTGAGAAGTTCAAGTGTATAGCTGTTAGAGATCAACACCAGGTCAAAATCGGCCACATCATGCCAGGACTGCGTGCCTATCAGCAGTGGGATCCCATCACGTAGCCATCGCTCTCTGTCATGCGATGCAGGGAAAAAGGCTATATCGATGTAAGCGTCCGCGATAGCACGGCGTACAGCCTGAAACAGAAAGAGGTGTGGCGTAGATCGCACCACATCACGGAAGGGAGAGAGCCGGACGATCAAGACACGCAGAGAGGCCTCATGGAACCCAGGATTCCCGAATGTTGGGTTGGGACGAGGCCACAGCAGGTCCACTTCCTGAAAACTGGACCAATGCTCCCGAAAGTAAATTTCGTGCGTGGCCATAGTCAATCTATTGTATCACACCCCTCAGACCTTGTTATAGGCGGTGGTAAGACCCAAAGCTTCCCGAAGCGCCTCGGATCATTGTAGGCCCCTCCTTTCCCGTCCGGCTCTGACGGGAAAAGGATCTTCTCCTGCCAAAGGCCTGCTCAGTCGGCCAGGCCTGGCAAGCAACGATGTAGAGTCAAAGATAATGAAATGAATCCCCACTGGGATGAATTAGGGCATTAACAGCGTTACCAGCTCCTCCTGTGGACCTAGCCCGGTACCAGTGTTGGTGGCGCCACCCTGACTATCCCCACCCACCAACCTCAATGTCCGTGATTTGGCAAGACCCGTCAACGCGTTCATGACCAACCTAAACCCGTAACCGTAGCAGCGGCTCGTCGGAGCTGTGGGCCAACTGTGATCCTGGATCGTAGGGAGCCTACACTGAGTGAAAGGAAAGTCAATGGGGCCACGACACGGTTTCCGCCAAGACACGATCAGAGAGGGGCTTGCAAAAGGCGGGAATCTGTACTAAAATATAAATAGTCATTTGACAAAAGCCTAGGGGGATGCCATCGAAAGGGGGAACCATGAGCTGGTCTGCCGTCGCTCAGGCCAGCATTGATCTTTATCATCTGCAGCTTGAGCTGCAACGGATTGATCTACGCCTCAAACGGGCCATCGGTCTCTGGCAGATGGCCGGGCAGGACCCAGGCGATGCCTTCAGAGGTCTCTACGTCTCCGATGAACAGGCCCATGACCTGCTAAATCGACCGATTGGCGTCAACTGGGGTTGTACAGCGACACTCCCACCAGAGCTGACACAGCAACTAGACGCTCAAGTCCAGCGCATACAGAACGAACTTGCCGTCGTCCGCGCTGATGCCCAGGCCCAAGGCCACGTTCTCCCCCTCGATAGGATCTGTACAATTTTCGGCCTGAGTCAATTCGAGCTTGATGTGCTTCTGTTGGCCGTGGCATCTTCCATTGACCTGCGTTATGAGAAGATCTTTGGGTACCTCCAGGATGATGTAACCAAGAAGGCACCTACGGTCAACCTCGCCCTGGACCTTTTTGCCAATTCTGGGATCGCGCGGCTGACAATGCTGGCACACTTTCGACCGCCTGCTCCCCTGGTCCAATATCAGCTCGTTGAAATCCGCCCGCCACAGGACACTCCTCACGCACCGTTGTTGGCTCACATCTTGCACGTTGATACGGGCATACTGACATGGCTGCTGGGCCATTACCAGCCAGAGCCCTCGTTGGCTCCCTTCATCGAAAGAGTCGATGCACCGCCCGACCTCGCGGAGGACCTCCATCAAGGAATGCCCGCACATTGGGATCGTAGAGGCCTTGCCCCCATCTATGCGCTGCATGGACCTGACGAAGGGCAGCAACGTGCGGCCGCGGCCTCGATGGCTCAAGCCATGGGTAAATCCCTGCTGATCCTCAATCTCCCTGCACTGGTGGAAGCCGGCCATCCCTCTCCGGACGTTGCCCTTCGCCTGCTCTTGCGCGACGCCTTACTGATCGAGGCCCTCCCCATGGTCAGTGGTTGGGACGCTTGCCTGCATGAGGACACACCACACCCACCATGGCTTGCCCTGGTGCTCAATCATCCGGAGCCGGTTGTCCTGACCAGCAAAGTGCCGTGGCAACCCCGCGGTCTTCAACGGCGACGACCCGTCCTGCAGACCGAGTTCCCAATACCATCCTACGCTCGGCGGCGCATCCTGTGGAGCCATTTCCTGGGCCCGGAGCCCGACATCGACCCGGCGGATATCGACGCGGTCGCAGGGCAGTTCGAGTTAACCAGCGACCAGATCCGAGATGCTGTCAGCACCACCAGGGACATGGCCCTCCAGCAGAATACCGGGCTGACGCGGGCCTTGCTCTTTGCAGGCGCCCGCGCCTGCTCCAACACCCGCTTGGCACGCCTGGCTCACAAAATCACACCTCGATATGGATGGGACGACATCATCTTGCCCGAGGATCAACGCAGTCAACTGCGGGAGATCATCAATACAGTACGGGGACGCCCGCGGGTGCTCGATGAGTGGGGCGTGGCGCAGAAGCTCGCATCCAGTCGTGGCGTCACAGTATTATTCGCCGGGCCCCCAGGCACCGGTAAGACCATGGCTGCGGAGATCATTGCAGGGGAACTTGAGTTGGATCTATATCGAATTGACCTGTCCACCATCGTGAGCAAATACATCGGCGAGACGGAGAAAAACATAGAACGTGTCTTCGCGGAGGCCGAGCAGAGCAACGCGATTCTCTTCTTCGACGAGGCGGATGCACTTTTCGGAAAGCGGTCTGAGGTGCGGGATTCCCACGATCGCTACGCCAACATCGAGATTAGCTACCTGCTGCAACGTATGGAAGCCTACGACGGCGTGACCATTCTGGCGACCAATTTGCGTGGCAACCTGGACGAGGCCTTCACCCGGCGATTGCAGTTTGCTGTTAGTTTCCCCTTCCCAGAAGTGGAAGACCGACTGCGCATCTGGAAGGCACTCTTTCCCTCGACTGTGCCACGGGATCCAGATATTGACTTCGAATACTTGGCCGAGCGCTTCCGGCTTGCAGGCGGCAATATCCGGAATATTATTATCAGCGCAGCGTATCTGGCTGCCGCCAATGGTGGGCGAGTCACTATGGAGCACCTACTCCACAGCACGCGCCGTGAGCTTCAGAAGATGGGACGTTTGGTCACTGAGGAGGATCTCTCGCCACCATCCGCCACATAGATGCACGTTAAGTACATCCTGGAGATCACCTCGTAATCTGGAAAGGAGGGCAGATGAGCGATCGACAAAGACAGACAGATGAGAAGCGTCAGTTGGTCCGGAACCGACCAGGAGCCGGACCTCAGTGGGTGGGGACACGCCGAGCACCACTCCACCCTATCCATCGGTTGCAACGACAGGTCGGCAACGCCCGTGTCCAACGGATGTTGAGCAATGAGAACGAAGATGAGGGGCTATGGGCACACCCAGAGGTCGGCCTCGCAGGCGGTCCTATTAGCAATCAACTGGCCAACCGCATTTATGGAAAGCTGGGACATGGCGCTCCATTGGACCCCGCCCGCAGGCGTGAGCTCGAAACGGAGTTCGGCGTACCGTTGGAAGACGTACGGATACACACCGATGAGGAGGCTGACTTCCTCAGTCGACAGATCAGCGCCCGCGCTTTCACCTTGGGGCAGGATATCTTCTTCAGCAGCACGGCCAATGCGCAAGATGAGCGCGTGCTGCGCCACGAAATTGCGCATGTGGTTCAGCAGCAAGCCATGACACCGGCGTCGACGCTGACCGTAGGCCCAGCACATGATCACTTCGAGGAGCAGGCACACCGGGCTGAGTCGGCATCGTCGGAGCGCGCAACAGTCTCTCCCCAGCCCGCGACCCTCCAAAGGTTTTCCTGGGAGGACGCATACAATCTTTACTCCAACGCCACGGGTGCACTGGGAGCGGGCGCGGGGCTGGTCGCCGAGGCAGTAGGAGGAACTGGTCGTGCTGCAGGCCTGAGCTCAGCACTGGGACCCGTCGGTCTGTTCACCGGTGCGGTTGGTTTCGGACAATCGGTGGACCAGATGCTCAACGCACCCAATCGGGCAGATCAAGCTGTGGGAGGTTTTGAGTCTCTTGTCAATGCAGCAGGAGCATTCTCCGGCGGGGTCGGCACCGCATCGCTTCTGGGGTTAGGCACTGCCTCCTTGAACCCGGCAGGCGCGGTAGCTGGCTCGTTCGCGGGTGGCTATGCTGCCGGTCGTCTACTCGATGAAGGCGTGGGTTGGCTTGGGAGAAGAATCACGGGCAATGAAAACGAAGACTACACGCTATCAGGCATGCTAGCCGGCGGCATGACGCGGGCCGACCAGGCGATCTCCAGCCTGTGGAGGGACGAGAGCAAACCAGCATACACCCAGACGATCGGGTGGAAGTTGGGAGAGTGGCTAGGCATCTAACGTTACAAGGCCCATCAGACAGACGCAAGGGGACCTATGATCGCGGACCTGGATGAGACGATACGTCAGCTTCTGATCGCCGAACTGCCCAT
>CAZHBB010000005.1:25545-29930 GCA_964530185.1 uncultured Anaerolineales bacterium | reverse complement strand
TGACAGATCCCTCGGACCTGTGGAACGTACTGGACAACGAGATCAGACCAAGCATTTCCTACGTGGTCACGTTGGCCCTGAGCCCCTGGCAGGAGATCACCGGCCCGCTGGTGAGGACCCGTATCCTGCGCCTGGGAGAGGCACAGCATTTGCCAGAGGAACAGATGCTGTTGCCCGACGAGAGTCGGCCCGATTTGGTCCTGATCGCTGGCGTGGTACGGGAGAAAACGACTGGCAATCCAGCATCCGGCATTCCGGTGGCATTGAAAGGGACAGGGTATGTTGCGACCACCGACGAATCTGGTCGGTTCACACTGGGGAGTATCGCACCGGGCACCTATACTCTGGTGACTTGGCCTCGCTCTGGGCCACCCCACGAACGACAGGTCGCCATTCCTTCCGAATCATATGACCTGGAGGTGTAAACGGCGCAAGATATGACAAAGAGGTAGGCAGAAACTGCCGCGGAAGATGAAGACCGCCACAGTCGGGTATCCTTCCGGTGCCATCAAGCCCCAGTCTCTTCAGGGTAGCGGCAACGGACATATCACATACGGTCGCAACAGCGAGAAAGGAGTGGAACAGCAATGCCTGAGTACAAGTCACCTGGCGTATACATTGAGGAAGTCCAGCGCGGCACACGTCCTATCGAGGCCGTGGGAACATCCATGGCAGCCTTCGTGGGTGTCACAGCGGAGGCCAGCATCAAGCGCATTGACCCCCGGACTGGAGAACGCGTCCCCGTCGAGTCGGTTGTCAACAAACCCACACTGGTCAGCAACTGGACACAGTTCACCAACATCTTCGGCGACTTCGTCGCAGGGGCTTATCTACCCGATGCGGTATACGGCTATTTCGCCAATGGTGGGGGGCCATGTTATGTCGTCAGCCTGCGCGCGCTCAAGGAGAGCACAGAGGGAATCGCTCCTGCCTCTGTGACCATCCCGACCAAAGGACGTGGCAATAGCTTCAAGGTCGTCGCCAAGACCCCGGGTCCTTCTGATCTGACCGTCACCATCAAAGTGGGTGAAGAGGGCACCTTCTCCATGAGCGTAGGAGGCGAGACCAAGAGCGGCCTGACGATGAAGAAGGGTGAGGAAGGATATATCGGAGACGTAGAGTTCGAAGCTGTCACGATATCGAATATCGGGTCAGCGACCGCGGTCCCCGAGGAGGGCACATACGCCCTGAAAGGTGGCGGTATACCTCCGTTGACCGCGGCTGATTTCATCGGCGACGTCGCAGAGCGGACTGGCATCAGTGGACTGGAGGCTATCGATGAGATTCGCCTGCTGGTAGCACCTGATGTGATGGCAGGCTACGATAGCAGTGACGAAGCCAAAGAGCGTGTCAAGATGATCCAGGAGGCTATGGTCGCGCACTGCGAAACCATGAAGTATCGCTTCGCTATCCTGGACGCGCCGCCGGGGCTCAATGCCCAGCAGGCACAGGAATGGCGCAACTATCTCAACCTCGACACGTCCTATGCAGCGCTTTACTATCCATGGATCAGAGTAGCAGACCTCAGTGGTGGGGGGAGCACCAGTAAGTTGGTCCCACCCAGTGGGCATGTCGCGGGCATCTACAACCGCACTGACGCCGAGCGAGGTGTGCACAAGGCGCCTGCTAATGAGGTCGTGCGTGGTGCGATCGACCTCGAGTTGCGTCTGAGCAAGCAGGAGCAGGACACACTGAACCCTATCGGGGTCAACTGCATCCGCACCTTCCCAGGCCGGGGCATCCGTGTTTGGGGTGGGCGCACGCTCAGCAGTGATGGCGCTTGGCGGTACATCAATGTGCGTCGCCTTTTCATCATGGCCGAGGCCTCGCTCGACGCCGGTCTGCAGTGGGTGGTGTTTGAGCCCAACGACCGCATGCTATGGGCACGGGTCCGCCGCGATGTGACATCCTTCCTCCGCACGCTTTGGCTGGGAGGAGCCCTCTTTGGTAGCACCCCTGAAGAGGCATTCTACGTCAAGTGCGACGAAGAGCTCAACCCACCTGAGATCAGGGATCTAGGCCAATTGATTATCGAGGTTGGTATGGCCCCTGTCAAGCCAGCAGAGTTCGTCATCTTCCGCATCAGTCAATGGGCCGGAGCCAACGCCGAGGCATGATGCACTACGCGCGTAGCGGATTCCAGGTGTGGGACGCGTATGCGTCTGCGACTTATGACAGAACTCTGACACACTACCGATGAAAGGAGACAACAATGGCTGACCGTGAAGATCCCCTTGTAGGTTTTCACTTTGCCGTGGAGATACAAGGCGTCGTCAAAGGGTATTTCACCGAATGCTCAGGACTGGGCTCAGAACATCAAGTCATCGAGCACAATGTGGTCACCGAAAAAGGGCAGGAGGTGGTGATCAAAGTTCCAGGACGCCTGAAGTGGGAAAACATCGTCCTGAAACGCGGTATCACCAGCAACATGGACATCTGGGACTGGCGGAAGATGGTCGAGGACGGGCGTGTCGAAGAAGCTCGCCATGATGGTTCGATCACCATGTTTGACTCCGAACTCAATCCTGTCGCGCGTTGGGAGTTCAAGAGAGGATGGCCCGTCAAGGTCACGGGACCTCAGCCAAAGGCGGACAGCAACGAGATCGGCATCGAGGAGCTTACCATAGCTCATGAGTATATAACCCGCGTAAAGATCTAAGAGGGAGGGCTTTCGAAACCTTCCTAATTGCGCGGTAAAGTGCGCGAGCCATTGTGACCTTTACGGTGGCACCAGTCAGGTCTCACCGAGCGTCGCCCCGTCAGGGAGTACTCGTAGTATGTCCCTGGCGGGGGCTCGAGCCCAAGGTCGGCTCTCACATCAGGAGTCCAGGCTATGGAACTAACAACCGAGGTCGAGTTCATGCTACCGCGGGGTTACACCGATGACAAAGGACAACTGCACCGCCGCGGCCGCATGAGAATGGCCACGGCGAAGGACGAAATCGTCTCCGTAAGCCATCCCTGGGTCCAGGAGAACGAGGTCTATCTCCCTATCGTGCTGTTGAGTCAAGTCGTCGTCCAACTTGGCACACTCGCGGCGGTGACGCCAGAGGTGATCGAAGGCCTCTTTGCAGTGGACCTGGCGTATCTCGAGGACTTGTACATGAGGCTCAATAGCTACCAGGGCATGGACGTTCAGGCCCGCTGCCCCTACTGTAACCGTGAGCTTCACCTACGCCTAGCCCCTGCGAACCTTAGGGTCCAGGGCTGAACGCAAGGAGGACAGGGCCATGCCATCGATATCGTCAGCACCTAGCTCTTCTAAGCCAAAGCGCACGATGCGTAAGCGTGGACCAGATGCTATCACTGAGGATCTAGTCCAGAAGGTGACGGAGCGAGTGTATCGGATGTTACTCGATGATCTGATGCTCGAACTCGAACGTCGTCGGCCCTCTTCCCTTGGCTTCCACGGTACTGAGAGATGGTAACGCCCAGCGAACAGATGCGCGGCACGGCAAACCCGGCGTTCCGGTTCCTCGTCGCGGTTGGGGGCGAGAACCAAGCAGCGTTCACGGAGTGTACGCTGCCCACGGTTGAGTGGGATGTCCAGCCAGTCAAAGAGGGTGGGCTGAACACCTACGTGCATCAATTGCCTGGTCAGCGAAAGCCAGCCAGAGTGAGCTTGAAAAACGGCGTGGGCAGGACCGCCCTGCTCGACTGGTATCTGGAATGTATGGAGGGGCCTCCAACGCGTAAGGACATCACCATCACCCTGCTCGACATAGCGCGCGAGCCCGTGATAATCTGGCACATCAAGGACGCGTTCCCGGTAAAGTGGAATGGCCCTCAACTCCAATCTGATGCCCGGACCATCGCCATCCAGACACTTGAGCTCGCCTGCGGTGAGGTCACGGCGTCATACGAGTGAGGACACTGAGCATGACATTCCAAACAGGTGTTGGGTGGAGTAACCCGCTTGTGCGGCGGGTTATGCGCCACTACAATATTACGGTCCTGTATCGTCTGGCGTCGCCTACGACGTTCCAGAGTGTGGCGCGCGAGTTTTCTGTGCCTTCGGCGCCTCTGCCAGACGATGAGCCAATCGTAGCGGCCTACCTTGTGGCTCCGGACACCCAGACGCCGTTGGAAGTACCACCAGCGGTACACACAGTGCCGCCTTCCACACGTACGGCAGCGACACCCACACCGCCTCGGACGCTGCCCCAAGCACCAGCCCTTAGAGAAGTCGCCGGTCCGCCTCCCCCCGCAACTCCAGAGACGCAAACTATGGCCGCACCGCGTACCCAACCCCAAGAAGAGACCACCACCGTAGCGGAGCAGCCGGTCACAACGGGAGGGCAGACAGAGACGACCCTGACCGATGATGTGTGG
Source organism: uncultured Anaerolineales bacterium (assembly GCA_964530185.1). Taxonomy (GTDB): domain Bacteria; phylum Chloroflexota; class Anaerolineae; order B4-G1; family SLSP01; genus PWVB01. The sequence continues at coordinate 25,598 of CAZHBB010000005.1, read as the reverse complement.
CACCGGCTCCAAACGATCTTCAGACGCCACCAAGAGAAGGCTGCTGCCTCAGG
>CAZHBB010000005.1:6109-25445 GCA_964530185.1 uncultured Anaerolineales bacterium | reverse complement strand
GAGTTGCCCAGGCAGGCGACGCCGACATCCAACCGCGGAACCACCGACAGAAACGTGGATGGCCGGCGCCGTGCCCCCGCCGCGACCCCAGCAGACAGAGCTGGGTCCGTCCAGGTAAACGAGAGAGAGCTGCCCAGGCAACCATCACCACCATCTCCATCAGCCGAGGTTCCGCTATCCATACCCACGGCAGGCGATCTGTCCCAGCCGCAGATAGAGCATCCAAAGGCCATGCCCGCACCTTTGGCGCCCCACCCCGCTCAGGCGCCGGCCATCCAACGTTCTCCAGACACCACCAGCCTCGAGCCTCAACCCGCGCCACTCCATGAGGTATGGCATGTCGAACGTATCCTTCCCGAGGCCTCGGCGACCGCATCGACGTCTCCCACATTTTCCGCACCGTCAACGCAGGAGGTCCGTCCACAGAGCCAGCCGGCTATCGAAGAGATCTTGGGCAACATCGCGGCCGCCGGTTTCACCCGCTCATCCGTCGAGATCCTGCCGCCTCGTCGCCCGCGACCGAGAGGGCTGTCCCCGGAACCCTCAGCAGCCCCCGCCCAGAACGCGACACAGGCCAGGGTTGCAGTGAGACCGACGTCGGTGGAACGCACGTCAGAGGCTTCCCCATCCGTAGCCGCTGCACGGACCAGCGCCGAACCGGCTCCAGCACCGCAGCAACTGGTCGAGACCGAAATTGGGCCGCTTCCCAGCGACCTCTGGCATCTCATCGGCGAGTCGCCCCCCGCGCCTCGCGTTTCCAAACCGGTGGGGTCACCAGCACCGTCTCCCCCACCCCCGACGAGTCATGGGGAGCACATAGAGTCTCCCCCGGCCTCGTTGTCAGGCACCTGGGCACAGCCTGCGTCGCCCGAAGCGGCACCTAGCGAAAAGGCCACTGGTGGAACACCCGGGGAGGCAAATGTTATCCGCCGCACACCCGACGAGACAGCTCAGGCAGAGACGGCCACGGTGACAGAACAGGCAACATCGACCGCCCAAACGCCTAATGCACAGTCAGAGGGGACTCAACAACAGGAGGAAGCGTCTCCTGAGGAGGCACTGGATATCGAGGCTCTGGCGCGTCGGGTCTACAGTGAGATCCGTAGACGGATTCATACTGAATTGGAACGCGCCAGACAGAGATGAGCCAGAGGGGCATGCCCTCACGCCACATCACAACTGACAGGAAAAGGACAAAATGGCAACCACACGCAGTCAACTACAGGCAGCCCGAATCTATGAGGTTGACTCATCTGGTGAGGAGAAAACCGGTGGAGTGTCCGTGGACTGCATGTTTAACCCATACGAGTATTCAGTCTCCAAAACCAACACCTACAAAGAAGAGAGACAAAACCGATCGGATGTGCCGGGTTTCGAGTTCGAGAAAGCAGGGCCACAGACGCTTAAACTCACACTTCTATTTGACACATATGAGAGTGGCGAGGACGTGAGCCTCCAGACCAACAAGCTGTGGAAGCTGATGGAATCTAAGACCAGACGCAGCGGCAACCGCAACAGAAAAATCCCGCCGCCTGAGGTCGCATTCGAATGGGGTGTCTTTCGTTTCGTGGCCGTCATCACGAACATGACCCAGAAATTCACGATGTTCAAGCCCGATGGCACACCAGTCCGCGCTCAGGTGGACGTCACATTCACACAACACAAGGATCTCAACGACTATCCGCGCCAGAATCCGACTTCAGGGGGTGGAGATGTGGAGCGCGTGTGGCGGGTGGTCGCCGGTGACCGAATAGACACCATTGCCTACGCGGTGTATGGGGACGCAACACGCTGGCGTAGTATTGCCGCCTACAACCGACTGGTCAACCCGATGACCCTCAGGGCTGGCCAGCATTTGATCATCCCGTCAGAATAGCGACGATCGGACATACGTCATGCCAGAGCCACTCGCACTCGCCAGTCAGATCACGATCAAGGTCGACGGGACCGAACTGGATCCCGAGGTCATGACGCGCCTGCTTTCGGTCACAGTTGACCAGCACGCAAGTCTGCCTGACATGTTCACGATCCGCCTTCAGGACCCAGATCTGCAACTCATCGACACTGGTCCTCTCGATCTCACTAAGGAGGTAGAGATCAGTGCTGAGACTGCCGAGGGTGAGCGGGTAGTGCTCATCAAGGGAGAGATCACCGCGCTGGAGCCAGAGTTCCAAGAGGGAATGATCGCCCGACTGGTCGTGCGGGGTTACGATCGGTCGCACCGCCTCTTCCGGGAAATGAAAAGCCGCACGCACGTCAACAAAAAAGACAGTGACTTGGCCCAGGAGATCGCCCGCGAAGCGGGGCTGCGCGCTGACATAGAGACTACCACGGCAGTCTACAATCACATTTTCCAGCACAACCAATCAGACCTGGCCTTCCTGCAAGCGCGGGCTAGACGGATCGGCTTCGAGTGCTATGTGCAGGAGGATACATTGGTCTTCCGCAGCCCATCCAACGATGGGAATGGTGTGAGGCTGACTTGGGGTAGAGATCTCCTCTCCTTCACGCCCAGAATGAACTTGGCCGAACAGGTCGACGAAGTTATTGTGAGGGGATGGGATGTCGGTCGCAAGAGCGCCGTCATAGGACGGGCACAACGAGGCGGCCTATATCCCAGGATCGGTGAGTCTAAGGACGGCGCCACATGGGCACGCGACTTTGGCACCGGCAAACATGTCATCGTGGATGCAGGCGTGGGCAGCCAGGCGGAGGCCGATCGATTGGCTGAGGCACGGCTAAACGAGATCAGTGGAGCGTTTGTCGTAGCGGAAGGGGTTGCCTTGAGACGCCCCGATATCCGCGCCGGGCGTGCAGTCACACTCGAGGCGCTGGGAGACCGGTTCAGCGGCACATACCTGGTCACATCTGCCCGGCATCTCTATACAGCCGAGGGCCTGAGGACCCACTTCAGCGTGCGGGGCTTGCGATGGGGACAGCTTTCAGAAGCGCTGAGCGGTGGGGCCCGGGAGCCCCGCTACGGGGGCGTTGTCATCGGCATCGTCACCAACACCGATGACCCACAGCATTGGGGGCGCGTCAAGCTCAAGTTTCCCTGGATGACCGATGATGCGGAAAGCTTTTGGGCCCGGGTGCTCGGGATCGGCGCAGGTCCCGACGCGGGCCTCTACGTCCTGCCAGAGGTCGGCGACGAAGTGCTGGTGGCGTTCGAGCACGGGAGATTTGGGCAACCGGTCGTGCTGGGCGGGCTTTGGAACGGCCAGGACGCTCCGCCTCCAGAGGTGCCCTCGAGCGGAAATGAGAGACCCCTGGTCAGGACATGGCACTCACGCACAGGCCACCGCATTACGATGTATGATGACGCAGACAACAAAGTTGAAATTGTCACGCAAGGTGGACATCAGATCATCCTGGACGACGCCAACCGGCAGATCAAGATCACGAGCAGCGGCGGATTGAAGATCACCATGGAGGACAGTGGGGGAAAGATCACCGTTGAGGGAAACGAGCTACAGATCAAGGCCAATGGCAGCCTGAAGATCGAAGCTGGTGCTAACATGGACATCCAGGCCAGCGGCCAAGTCAACATCAAAGGCGCTATGATCAACCTTAACTAGGGGACGTGCACGAGGGACAGACACTATGGGGCAACCAGCAGCGAAACAGGGAGATCAAATCACCGCCGTCGATATGCACATCGTGCTGGTGCCATCGCCGGGAGGACCGGTGCCGACGCCCTTACCGCACCCCTTTACCGGCATCATTGATGGAAACCTGAGTCCCAACGTCAAGATCATGGGGATGCCAGCCGCCACCGTGGGAAGCACGGCTACCAACACACCCCCACACATTCCCACACCGCCAGGCACGGCGTTCCAGATTCCGCCAACGAACCGGGGAGTCATCATCCGAGGTAGCAGCACCGTGATGATCAACGGAAGACCGGCAGCTCGGGCAGGAGACATGGCTCAGACCTGTGCTGATCCTGTGCCGAACACCGCGGCCCAGGTCGTAGCTGGCGGCACAGTCTTGATTGGAGGCTAGAATCGACATGCCACAGAAGATCATCGGACGCGGATGGGCTTTTCCACTTCAGGTGAATGCCCAGGGGAGCATTGCCCTGACCCACGCACGGGACGAGATTGACCAGGCTATCCACATCATCCTCTCGACCTCGCCAGGCGAGCGCGTCATGCGTCCCACGTTTGGGTGCCGCCTTCAAGAGCTTGTCTTTGCGCCGAACAACAGTCAGACTGCCGCCCAGGCCAGGCGCTATGTTGAGGAAGCGTTGGGTATGTGGGAGCCACGGATCAACCTGTTGCAGGTCGATGTCCAACAGGATCGAGATGCAGCCAACTGTCTGGTCATTCGTATTCAATACGAGATCAAGGCCACCCATGATCGACGCAGCCTAGTGTACCCATTCTATCTGATTCCCGAGGAATGACCGGCAAAAACGGAGGCCATTATGGCATTACCGAAACCTAAACTTGACGACCGACAGTTCCAGGATCTCGTTGATGAGGCAAAGAAGCGCATTCCGCGCTACTGCCCCGAATGGACAGATCACAACGTCAGTGATCCAGGGGTCACGCTTATCGAACTGTTCGCCTGGATGACTGATATCCTCCTGTATCGCCTGAATCAAGTGCCTGACCTCCATAAAGTCACATTCATGGAGATGCTTGGTATCCAATTACGCGAGCCTGTGCCCGCGAGGGCCCCCGTCACTTTCTGGCTATCCCATCCACAACGCCTGCCAGTCATCATTCCCGCGGGCACGGAGGTGGCAAGCACTCAGACTGAGCGAGAGACATCGATCGTATTCAGTACGATCCGTGACTTGCGCATTGTTCCCCCTGAACTACAGGCTGTACTGTCGCGCATCACTGGACGAGGCAACAAGCAGTCTTTCCGGGAGCAGAACCTGAGGCGGGTGGAAGCAGGGTTTGGGGGCTTCGAAGTGTTTTCCAGCGTGCCGCAGGTGAACGATGCCCTGTACTTCGGATTCAGCAACGATTTGAGCCACCATATCCTGGGGCTCGAATTTGACTTTGACCCCGCTGGTGGTGCCGGCGTGGATCCCACTTTGCCCCCATACGTGTGGGAGGCTTCCACAGGAGATCCGGAGAGCCGCTGGGAGCCCTGCGATGTTGAGTTCGACACAACCCATAGCATGAACACCGCGGGGCGTGTCCAACTCCACCTGCCGAAGATGGGGCGATACGACTTCGGCCAGGGTGATCGCTTTTGGGTACGAGCCCGCATCAAGAAGATCACTCCCCAAGAACAACTCGAGGGGATGAGGCCCTATGAGAGGACCCCGGTGCTACGCCGTGCTCAGGTTGCCACCTGGGGCGGAACGGTCGAGGCTATCCACGCGGAGGTGATCATCGACGAGTTCCTTGGACAGAGTGATGGCACCCCCGGACAGCGCTTCCAGCTTCAGTTCACTCCAGTGCTGCGGCGAGAAGCGGGAGAGACCCTGGTCGTTCAAGTCGACGGAGAGGGCGAGCAGGTCTGGACAGAGGTGCCGGATTTTTCCGAATCAGACGCAGCATCACGCCATTTCACGCTGGATAGCCTCTCCGGAGAAGTGCGCCTGGGACCGGCCATCCGCCAACCGGATGGGACCATTAAGCTATACGGGGCGGTGCCTCCCAGACATGCCAATCTGATCTTCCGACGATACCGTCACGGGGGCGGCGAGGAGGGCAACGTCCAGACTGGCGTCCTCAACACATTAAAGACAGCGATCCCCTATGTGGCACGGGTGAGCAACCGCAGGCCAGCATGGGGAGGGCTCGATGCGGAGTCCTTGGAGGCAGCCGCGATGCGTGTCCCAGCCATGCTGCGCTCCCGGGATCGCGCGGTGACGGAAGAGGATTTTGAGTTCTTAGCCATGCAGGCCCTGCCCGCAGCGATTGGGAGAGTGAAGTGCCTGCAACCACGTCCGGCCTCGGCCGGCCGCGTCGCGCCCGGCCAGGTCTATCTCCTGGTGATCCCGCGGGTGGAACGCCCGGAAGGCTACCTGGAGCCTGACCAATTGGAGCTGAATCCCACAGACATAGCGGCCTTGACGGCCCACCTCGACGAGCGCCGGTTGTTGACCACTCGGCTGGATATCCGCCCACCCGCCTACTATTGGGTATCTTGCCACGTCCAGCTTCGCGCAGCGCCAGGCGCTGACCAGACCCAGATCGAGGAAGAGACGCTCCAACGATTGTACCGCTTCCTCAATCCCCTCACAGGAGGACCAGAGGGGAAGGGCTGGCCGTTTGGCCGTGACCTCTATGTCTCGGATGTCTATCAGTGCCTGCAGGGTTTGCCTAACGTGCTTTTCATCCGCAATGTCCAGATGTACGTGGCCCGCGCGGGTGGCGAAGCGCAGGGTGAGCCCGTCGAGTCCGTCGAGGTGATCGCACACGGCGTCATTGCCTCAGCGCACCACCAGGTCGAGTTCGTGTAATCGCATGTCGCTCATCAAACTGTGAAACGAGGTGTCTGTGGCTGAAGGAAGAGTGTTCCAGTTGGAGATCATCGATCCCGAGGGCAACCACCGGAAGGTGACGATCGGTGAAAGACTCACAATTGGGCGTCAGCAGGGCAACGATGTGGTCTTGCCAGATCAGCGTGTCTCCAGGCGACACGCGCTGATCGAGTGCCGGGGTGAAGTATGCCACATTGTCGATCTGGCAAGCTCCAACGGCACCTACATCGGGGGCGAACGCCTGCCACCCAATGTGCCCACCCCCCTCAACCCCGAGGTAGAGGTCATTGTAGGGGGATGTCGACTTAAGTTGGTGACGGTGCCCATTCCTGCCGCAGCCGAAGGACCCAAGCCCTCAGCGGTCGAAGCACCGGCGGAGGCACCGGCCGCCGTGGAAGAGGCGGAAGAACGCCAAAAGGAGCAAAAGGTACCACTCTCTGAAGCGTTGTCAGGTGCCCCACCCCCCAGGCGACCTAAGAGGCGCGGACCCCCACCGCCACCCGGGGCCCCTGGCCCGCCGACATCAGCGCCTGGGGAGCCTCCATTGCCCGTGGGTCTGGAAGTCCGGAGTCGGCGACTCCTGCAATACCTCCCTGGCATCTACCAAACTGATTTCGCAAGTCGATTCCTGGGCATCTTCGAGGCCATTTTGACGCCGATCGAGTGGACCATCGATAATTTCGATCTCTACCTGAGGCCGGATACCACCCCACTGGCTTTCCTCGACTGGCTGGCCAGTTGGTTCGGACTCACTTTTGACAGCACCTGGACGGAGGAGAAACGGCGCCAACTGATCAAGGAGGCCCATCAGATCTTCGCGCGTCGCGGCACCCGATGGGCACTCAGCCGGGTACTCGAGATCTATACAGGATATGCTCCCAAGATTATCGACACGGACCCGTCGCTGGAGCCCTTCACATTCCGCGTCATCCTGCCTGGTGAAGCGGCACACTATGATCGAGCGCTGCTGGAACGGCTCATTGAGGCCCATAAGCCTGCGCATACGATGTATTCATTGGAGTTCACGCCTTAAGAGGCCACATAATATGGTGGATCACCTTCAGGCCCAGGCTCAGCCCTCTCACAACAGGCTGAACCATAAAGGCAGGGGGGAGCCAGAGCACATACCAAGGGAGATAGCACATGGAGAGGTTAGTAGGCCAATCGCTAGGCCGGTATCGCATCATCAGTCTCCTGGGTGAGGGGGGGATGGGGGCTGTATTTAAGGCCCGCGACGTGACCCTGCAACGTGATGTCGCGATTAAAATCATGCACCCTCATCTATCCAGTCAACCCAGCTTCCGGGAGAGGTTCCTCCAGGAGGCTCGCACGGCCGCCCGTCTCGACCATCCGGGGATCGTGCAGGTCTACGACTTTGGACAGGAGCAGGGCTTCCTATTCATCGTGATGAAGTTCATCCGTGGGGCCAATTTGCGGCAGATGCTTCAGGAGCTGAAAGCCCAGGGTAAGTGGATCCCACTGGATGAAGCTGTTCTCATCGTGCGTCACGTGGCAGAGGCGATGGACTACACGCATCGGCACGGCGTGCTCCATCGCGATCTGAAGCCCAGCAATATCATGATCGAGCCAGAGCCTGCTGAAGGTCTACCCTATCGGCCTGTGCTCACCGATCTGGGACTCGCCCGACTGATGGAAGGACAGCACATCACGCGCGCAGGCACCTCATTGGGAACTCCCACTTACATGTCTCCCGAACAGGCTTTGGGCCAGGAAACCGATGCCCGAAGCGACATCTATTCTTTAGGCGTGATTCTATACGAGCTGGCAACAGGACGCCCTCCTTTCCCCATCCGCACAATCACCGAGGCTATCCGCTATCATACGAAGGAGACGCCCAAGCCCCCCAGCGAGATACGGCCTGACATCCCACCACGCCTCGAACAGGTAATCCTCAAAGCCCTGTCCAAAAATCCTTCTCAACGCTGGGAGAGCGCGGGCGCGATGGCACAGGCCTTGGCCACCCTGGCTTCTGAGGTCTCGGAGACCGCCTCACCGACCGCGGTAGCCACCAGTGTCAGTCTGCTGACGCAGTATCAGCAGAGCCTGAAAGCCCCACGCGGTCCGTCAGTACTGCGTGAGTTCACGACGCCCGTGGGCCCTGGGGATACCGTGCAGGCCCGCTTGCCTGATGGCACGGCGGTTGAGGCCAAGTTCACAGGACAGAGTATGACCCTGGGGCGCGCAGATGACAATGACCTTACCCTCAAGAGCTCCAATGTATCGCGGTACCACGCCCGCATCGAGTTCGATGGACAGCACTATCAGGTCGTGGACCTTGACAGCACCAACGGCACCTACATTGGGGATGCTAAATTGCTGCCTGGGGTGCCAGAGATATGGGCGCCTGGCCAACCCCTGCGCGTGGGCGATGTGTGGCTGCGGCTGGTGCGGGCGACCGCTCAGCCTTCCATGCCCGCAGGACGACCAGGCCTGACCGCTGCAGGACGAACCGCATTCGACCCAAACCTGGTACGGTCAAGCGCCGGTGAAGGACGCATTGGCGTGGTGATGGAAGAGACTCAACTGACGGTCGCCCCAGGCGAGCGCACAGTTGTATCCCTCGTCCTGCTCAACCAGGGCGCCATTGTCGATCACTTCAGCGTCTCCGTGGAGGGAATTCCCAAAGAGTGGACAGAGTTGCCCCCTGTTGTTCAGCTCATGCCCGGTGAACAACGCGAGGTCACATTTGTGCTCCATCCTCCCCGGAGTCCGAAGAGCCGGGCCGGCCGATATACTGTGACCATTAAAGTCACCAGCCGCGATGCACCATCCCAGTCCGTGGAGGTCAGGGCAGCTCTCACGATAACGCCATACAGCACGTTCCGCAGCCAGATCCACCCACAGAAAATCAAAGCTGGTCAGAGCACGCAGGTGACTGTCTACAATGAGGGCAATTTCCCCGAAACCTACACGGTGAAAGGCTCTGACCGCGCGAATGAGGTTGTGTTTGAACCGCCCATGGCGCACGTCAAAGTGCCGCAAGGCAAAGCCGGCAGCGTAGCCCTGCGTGCCAAGCCTGTCAAGCGCGCTCTGATCGGCAGGACCAGAAGCCTTCCTTTCACAATCACAGTTGAGCCCACCCAGGGCAGCCCTCAGCAACATGCCGGAGAGCTGGTCAGCCGCGCCTTGATCCCCACGTGGGTACCGCCATTGGCAATTGGGCTGCTTATGGTCCTGTGTGCTCTCCTCGTCCTGCTGATGACAAGGCCCCCTGTGATCGAGATGGCGGAGGTGATCCCACCAAATCCTGTTGCGGGTGAGCCGGTGACGATCCGCTGGCGAGTGACAAACGCTCGACGAGTGGAATTGCGCCCCTTCGGCATCGAAGTCGACCCAGCTCAGGGCGAGTACACGTTCCCAGAGGGGTTTGACGAAACCACCACCCTTAGCCTGGTGGCCGCTAACACCTTTCGCACTACCCGAGAATCGCTGACCATCCAGATCACTACACCCGAAGTGGTGCCTGTGATCAATGAGTTCACAGTCTTCCCGACTGAAATTACCCTGGGACAAGAGGTCACCATACGTTGGAGCGTCAGCAACGCTGAGAGTGTCAAGCTTCAACCCTTTGGCAACGTCGATCCCAGCGGCGAGCGGAAAGATTCGCCAGTGCAAACCCAAACCTACACCCTGATCGCCATCAATCAGGGGCAGTCTGTGGAAAAGTCGGAACGGGTAGTCGTGAGCACCCCCGCTCCAGATGCACCACAGGTCGTAAACTTCAGCGTGGAACCGGCCACGGTGGTCGAGGGGATCGACACTACGGTCCTCTTGAGCTGGGAAACCCAACAGGCCGATACCGTCACCATTGAGCCCGGACTGGGAGCCGTTGGCTTAGCCGGAAGTCGAGAAGTGCCAGCCCCGACATCCGACACGGTCTACACGCTGGTGGCACGCGGTCCAGGCGGCGAGGTCACGGCTCAAGTCCAGGTTTATGTCGAACCCCAGCGTTGCTTGGCGGCGACCGATGGGCTCCGATTGCGCGAGGGCCCAGGCACGGTCTATGATCCCCCCATACGCTCCCTTGCGGCCGGCACCGAGCTACGTCCCATCGCCTACAGCAGTGTAGGCTATCCTGATGGAGAGTGGGTGAAGGTAGAGGTCATCGATACCGGAGAAGAAGGTTGGGTGGCGCGGGAGTATCTGACGGACTGCAATGTCAACATTGACGGACTGGGGTCGGCACCATTCCCACCGACACCCCTCCCTCCGTTCGAGGTCACTGCTGTCCAGGTCTCAGTCACTCCATCGAGCTATTCGGGCGTGTGTCCCAAGCAATTTAGCTTCTCCGCTCAAATCACAGCGAATGGCGCGGGCACCGTCACCTACCGCTGGGAACGGAGTGACAATGCAACCCCCAGCGAAGAAAGTGTAAGCTTTGGCGGTTCAGGCACCAAGACGGTCAACACAAGTTGGACCCTGAGCAGCGATGGTACCTACTGGGAGCGCCTGCACATCCTCTCCCCCAACGACATGGTCTCCAATCAGGCAACCTTCACGCTCGACTGCCAGATACCCACAGCTTACATTTACTCCACTGACATCAATACGGCCAATAGCTTCAAGGCCCTGCTTCAGAACAACGGGTATACCGTAGACCTGGTGAAGCAGAACGCCATCATGTCCACCAACTTCGACAAGTACCGCCTGGTCCTGATCGGCCCAGAGACGGGATCAGGTTTCAGTTGGGGAGATGCTGGGGGCAGCCAAGCAGAACGCATCAAGGACTCCGGCGCCTCGATCGTCGGGATTGGAACAGGCGGGGCTTCCTTCATGGATCAGATAGGTCAGCCCATCGGGTGGGGGGATTCCTGGACAGGGAGTGGCGCCCGTGACATCTACGTGCATGATCCTGACGATAGCGTCTGGAGCAAGCCCTTCGAGATCACCATCCCTTCCTCTCGGGTGTTGACGCTCTATACTGCCAACAGCCCGTTCGTCGCCGTATATCTCCCGGGCCCGGTCTCAGGCATCAAGCCGATTGGGCGCCAGAGTGACAACGCCACCCACTACCCCATCATCAGCAAGGACGGACACTACCTCCTATGGGGGTTCAACCGTCCACCCTCGGCGATGACGGAAACGGGACAGCGTCTTTTCGTCAATGCTGCCAACTCGATCTTGGGTATACGGTTCCTCCTGATCCGGACTTTGATCTTCCAACCGGTCCTGCCGTCACCCTGACGAGAAAACGCACCACTGGGGAGTGGAATACTAACCCCACTCCCCAGTGGATGTGCCTTGTTGTGGGTTGTCTGCTATTTACCCAGGAGACCAGGCTTCGTCAGACGCATGGGATCGAGCAGATGGTCCAGTTCCTCCTCCGAAAGGATCTTCCATTCACACGCCACCTGGCGCACAGTGCGTCCGCTGCGCTCCGCCTCCTTGGCGACCTCAGCAGCGCGATCGTATCCAATCACCGGCGCCAGAGCCGTAGCTAGCGCTAGGTTGCGCTCGACAAGCATCTCACAGTGAGAAGCATTCACCTCAATCCCAGACACACAACGGAGGGTGAAAGCGTCCACGGCTCGAGCTAGCAACTCAACTGCTGAAAGTGTGTTGTGCGCCAAGAGGGGCATCATTAGATTCAGCTCGAAATAGCCGCCCAACCCTCCCAATGTGTTTGCAGCATCGTAGCCAATGACCTGCGCACAGACCATGATCAGCGCCTCCGCCATCACCGGATTGACCTTGCCGGGCATGATCGACGATCCGGGCTGGACGGCCGGCAGCCGCAACTCCCCGAGCCCATTGCGTGGTCCAGAGGCCATCAGGCGAATGTCATTGGCGATCTTGTGCAGGCTGACCGCCACGGCTCTCAAAAGGCCTGACACCTCCACGACACTATCCCGGCAGGCGTTGGCCTCCACGTGATTGGAAGCCTCAACAAAATGGGTGTCCAATAGGGCGTTCAGGTAATCCAGGGCTAGCTGTGGAAATCCCTCTGGGCAGTTGATGCCTGTGCCCACAGCCGTCCCACCTAGAGGCACCTCGCGTAACGCAACAAGGGCCTCGCCCATTCGGTCAATCGCATGTTGGACCTGGGATGCGAAACCGCCAAAGACCTGCCCCATCCGGATAGGTGTGGCATCCTGCAAATGGGTGCGTCCGGTTTTGACCACAGCATCAAACGCCTGAGCCTTCACCCTCAGCACTTCGGCGAGCCTCTCAAGTGCCGGGATCAGATCCTCCTGCAATCCAAGCGTCAGGGCGACGTGCAGGGCTGTAGGCATGACATCGTTGCTCGACTGCCCAAAGTTCACGTGGTCATTGGGATGAACACGACCACGCCCAGCGAGAAGCTGATTCGCACGATGGGCGACCACCTCGTTGGCATTCATGTTGGTCGATGTTCCAGATCCAGTCTGGAACACATCGACTGGGAAGTGCTCATCGAGGGCTCCAGAGATCATCTCTTCACAGGCGGCTATGATTGCCTCGGCAACCTCGCTCTCAAGCAATCCTAGCGTCTGGTTGGCACGCGCACAGGCGCGCTTGACATGGCCGAGTGCAGCAATGAAGCGACGATTGAACCTGATCCCCGATATCTTGAAATTCTCAATAGCCCGTTGTGTTTGAGCCCCCCACAGGGCGTTCGCAGGTATCCGTACCTCTCCCAAAGAGTCACGCTCTACCCGGTACGCCTTCCGCTCTGCTTCCCTCATCATGCATTCTCCGCTCTGATCTCCCTATCGGCACCACAACAACCCTGGCACCACTGGCGTCCTACTCCTAAGAACCTCTCGACCGCTTCCGTGGGCCCCCAACTGCCTACTTCGTAGGACGAAGGAGACCCTACTTCCGTAAGCGGGTCGATGAGCTTCCAGGACAACTCGATCTCATCCGCCCGAGCAAGCTCTTCACACGCCAGGCTATGGAGGGCAGGGACCAGTTTGCGTCGTGTCAAATCCCCAGAGGCACCAAAAATGACGATAGTTGTTGGGATAATCTCGGCCTGCACGGCGGTCCTCCTCCCTATAGCCTCACCCACGATGATAAGGGATATTCTACCTGCCGACCCAACCTTTGGGAAGAGCGGCTGATAGCGCAGCCAACCCGCGGCCTATCAGAATATCAAATCCATCCCTACCGTCGCTTCCGTGGGATCACGATCCAGAGGATCAGATAGGGGAGCAACCCTGGTAGACCGCCTGGCAACAGCAGGAACAGGAACAGCAGCCGGAACCAGAAAGGGGCAATGCCATAGAATTCGCCCAAGCCACCACATACACCAGCAATGATCCCATTTTGGCGTCGCAATTTACCACGATCTGTCACGATGACCTCCAACTCCAAGCTAACCGTAGTACGGCGGATACCCACAGAAGTTGCAGGGTGTACCCTGGCAGTCCGAGAGCGTTCTGTAAACGGTTGAGGTCCACGTTTGTGGCCACGCAGAGCATCCTCGCGCACTGAACCAATCCTTGACGGGTTGCGTGGGGCAGCAAATCCTCACCGTTGTTGTGTCCAAAATGGGGATTTGGTTTCGCCCACTGCCCACGTGAGACTGCCCCAGAACGCCTTGCCAAGTGCCTCTTCCATGTTAGACTTGTATGTTACAATCTGCACCAGAGGAGCGCATATGGGATCACAAAAGACCATGAGACCGCGGGGGTACAGGCTGTGGTTCGTGGCACTCGTGCTCGTGTTGACCGCACTCGCCCACACCCCCCAGGAGGGGGTTGCCGCGCCACTGTCCCAAGAGATGGTGCTCAACATCACGTATCCGCCCGAGGGCACCGTCCTGAGCGGGCAAGTGACTATACAAGGTACAGCCACTCACCCTAACTTCTACTCCTATGGGCTGCTGTATGCTACCGGATCTCGAGTGACAGCTGATACCTCCTGGCGCCTCGACGATCCCATAGCCTGGGACGCGCGCACCATGGTCGTCAACGGTGTGCTTGGCACGTGGGACACGACCAAGGTGCCCAATGGTCCTTACGTCCTCGCATTGGTCGTCTATGAGAATGGCAATGACACACCTTTCGTGCACTTCGTCAACAACCTCATGGTTCAGAATGAAGAGGCCACCCCCACGCCAGAGGTAGAGGCGACAGCCACTCCAGAGGAGGGGACAGGGGCTATTGAGCCAGAGACGGGGGGTACGCTTCCCCCTCCTCCGACGATCCAACAGCCGCCCACTGCCACACCGCGTCCGACACCGACCCTCGTAGTTGAGACTCCATCGACGGGAGAAGACGATGAAGCGGCCTCGCCCACAGGCCACGAGATTCTCTCCGTCTCGGCGGTCAAGGAAGCCTTCGTAACCGGAGTACAGTTGGCCATCCTGCTTTACGTGCTGGGCATTCTCTATACAGCCACCAAAGCTGTCATACGACACTATCTGCGCCAACTGCGGAAGGGAACGGAATCGTGAATCTACCGCGCCTGATCGTGGGACTGGGCAACCCCTCCCCACGCCACGCACGCAATCGACATAACATCGGGTTTCGAGTGGTCGAGGCCATCGCAACCTCACAGGGGCTCAAACTCAACTGCACGGAGAGAAAGGCTCGCGTTGCCCATGGCCTGATTGAGGGGCAACGTGTCATCCTGGCCCAGCCGCAAACGTGGATGAACGAAAGCGGTCAGGCCGTGGGAAGCCTGGCCCGCTTCTACCGCATTTCTCCCACCGACATCCTGGTCATCTACGACGACTTGGACATCCCCCTGGGAACGGTCCGCTACCGCGCCTCGGGAAGCAGTGGGGGCCATCGGGGGGTCCAGTCCATTATCCAGCACCTAGGCACAGACACATTTCCACGATTACGCATTGGAATTGGCCGCCCGCCTGGGCGCATGGATCCGGCTGCCTATGTCCTCCAGAACTTCAGTCCCGACGAAGAGATCATAGTGAATGAGGTCGTGCGCCTCGCCGCCGACACAGCGCTGGCATGGCTGCGGGACGAGCCTGACCTGCAGCGCACAGGGATGACTTGGCGGCTGTCCACACCGGTTTAGGGGGAGTTTCCATGCCCACGTCGGTGCGTGGTCTGCTGACCTGGGTTCGAGAACACCCAGCCTACGCTGAGCTTCTAGCGCAGCTCTCAGCCGGTCTGGAGTTGCCTCCCGTCGGAGTACTGGCACGCGCCCGGCCCGCCATAATAGCGGCCCTGTCGGGCGATCTCAGAACCCCCCTTCTCGTTATCGTGCCCTCAGTTGAAGAGAGCAGGCGTCTGGTGCTAGATCTTAAAGCCTGGGTGGAGAGGCCCGAATACATCCTCCAGTTTCCAGAGCCTCCAGCGATCGTCCATGAGCGCACACCGTGGCCCGCTGAGGTCATTGCGGACCGCCTCGATGTTCTCGCCAGATTGGTGATGGCACAGTTCCATCCCCAGCCAGCGGGCTACGCCGCCCCCCTCATTGTGGCCTCCGCCCGTTCCCTGATTCGACGGACGTTACCTTATCGACATTTCCGGCGTGCTATACGTCGGATCATCCCTGGCGCCAAGTTCTCGCTGACGGAGCTCGTCCGCCATGCGATTGGCATTGGCTACGAGCTCGTCACTGTCGTCGAGGCCCCAGGCCAGATAAGTCGACGCGGCGGCATCTTGGATCTCTTCCCCCCCCATGCTCGTGCGCCATATCGGCTTGAGTTTTTCGGGGATGAGATCGAGACCATCCGCAGCTTTGATCCCGGGACGCAGCGTTCCCGTGGGCCATCCGAGGGATTCTGGCTTACACCCGTACGGGAGGTGCTTCCCAAGGACTGTCAACGAGCGATCCCCCATGTGGAACGCTCACTGCAACGCGATCCACCACCGGAGATCCGGGCAGTACTACAGGAGGATCTCGAGGCCCTGAGCTCTGGGGCGGCCTTCGAACACCTCGAGTTCTACCTCCCGTATCTCTATGAAGAAGTTGGTACCCTGCTCAGTTACTTACCGCCAGACAGTCTGGTAATCGTCACCGATCTGACTGAACTTGAGAGTCAATGGCAACAGTTGGAAGAGGAAGCCCAGGAGCAGCGGGAGACAGCCCTGGCAGCCGTGAGTCAAGAGGCAACGCCGCCCACACCGCTTGTCTCGTGGCCGGACTTTCACGCTCAGCTTGAGAGGCGTAGGCTGCTGACCCTCGAAAGCGGAGAGCAGGGGGCGTTGGCCGAAGCCTTCCAACCTGAGTCCCACTTCGCCGGACGCCTCTCTGAGGCCTTAGGGCGCGTCCGCCAATGGCTCAACCTCGGCGACCAGGTGGTCATTATCAGCCGCCAGGCTGCGCGTATGGCCGAACTGTGGCAGGAGTTCACTCCACCGCCAGTCCACAAGGAGCTCCCAACGCCCCCAGAGGAACTCCTCACCTTTGTGCAGGGCATGCTTGGAGAGGGATGGCAGTGGCATAGTAACGGGCGAATCCGTCATCTGATCACCGATGCAGAGCTGTTCGGTTGGCAAGCACCTGAGCCACGGCGCCGACCACGGCGCCGCGCGAGTGCACCGGAGCAAGTCTTTGCGGACCTGAAGCCCGGCGATTACGTGGTCCACGAGGACTACGGTATTGGCATCTTTCGCGGACTTGTGACCCGAAGCATTGACCAGATCGAGCGCGAATATTTGCTCATCGAATATGGAGGAGCCCGGCCCCAACCAGCCGGCACTGATACAACGGGCCGACCCGAAGTGCCCCCGCCCCAACATGATCTGCTCTTCGTGCCCATTCACCAGGCCGATCGATTGACACGGTATGTGGGCGCCGAAGGAATAAGGCCGCAGATGAGTCGACTGGGTAGCGGATCATGGGAGGAGACGAAAGCTCGCGTCCAACGCGCTGCCGACGAGCTGGCACGTGATCTCATCGATCTCTACGCTCGACGCCAGGTCGTGAAAGGGCACGCTTTTTCTCCCGACTCTCAGTGGCAACAGGAGCTCGAGGCAAGCTTCCCGTATGTCGAGACCCAGGACCAGATCGAGGCGATCCAAGCGGTCAAGGCGGACATGGAGCGCCCTCGACCGATGGACAGACTCATTTGCGGAGACGCGGGCTATGGCAAGACCGAGGTTGCTCTGCGAGCCGCATTCAAGGCTGTGATGGACGGCAAGCAGGTTGCCATGCTAGTGCCGACCACGGTCCTCGCTCAACAGCATTATCAGACCTTCAAAGAGCGCCTAACGCCCTTTCCGGTCAGAGTGGAGCTATTGTCCCGCTTCCTCACCGATGCTGAGCAGAGGCGTGTAATTGAGGGACTCCGGCAAGGAATAGTGGATATCGTCATTGGGACCCACAGGCTTCTGCAAAAGGATGTGGGGTTCCGTGACCTGGGGTTAGTTATCGTAGACGAGGAACAGCGCTTTGGAGTAGCCCATAAAGAGCGACTCAAGCAGATGCGCACGGAGGTTGACGTGCTTACACTTACAGCCACGCCGATCCCACGCACACTCTACATGGCGCTGGCAGGAGTGCGAGATATCAGCATCATCGAGACGCCGCCACAGGAACGCTTGCCCATAGCCACATACATTGGACCCTATAACGCCGATGTGGCCCGACGGGCCATCCTGCGTGAAGTGCGGCGAGGTGGACAGGTCTTCTACGTTCACAACCGGGTCGAATCGATCCATTCTGTCGCCGCTCGAATCCGGCAGTTGGTGCCGGAGGTCCGCCTGGGTATCGCGCACGGACAGATGCGCGAGCGCGAACTCAGCCAAGTAATGATTCAGTTCACCAGGGGTGAACTGGACGTCCTATTGGCGACCACGATCATCGAGAGCGGTCTGGATTTTCCTAACGCGAACACGCTGATCGTGGAACGCGCCGACAGGTTCGGACTGGCCCAGCTCTATCAACTCCGTGGGCGCGTGGGCCGAGGAACGCGCCGTGGTTATGCGTACTTCTTCCATGCACGAAGGCTCAGACCTGAGGCACAGGAGCGCCTTCGAGCCTTGAAGGACACGTCGAGCAGGGGCGGGGGATTCACCATTGCGCTACACGACCTGGAGATCCGTGGTGCCGGAGATCTGCTCGGCAGTCGACAACATGGCCACATTGCAGCCGTTGGCTTCACACTCTACACCAGAATTTTGAGCCAAGCCGTCGCGAGGCTCAAGGCAGAGATGGCCGGGCACCCTCTGCCACCCGAACCCGTAGGAGCCATCACCATCGAACTACCGATGCCCATTGGACTGCCATCTGACTACATCGCCGATGATCGGTTGCGACTACAACTTTACCGCAGGTTGGCCAACATCCGCTCCGAGGAAGAGCTGGAGCAGCTACACACCGAGTTGGAGGATCGATTTGGCCAGCTTCCGCCGCAGGCGGAGAACCTCCTTTTTCAGTTGCGCCTCAAGCTCCTGGCCCGCGAAGCTCGTATCCCGGTGATCAACGTGGAAAGTGGACAGTTAGTCCTCCACCCCCCCTGGCTGAAAGATCTCGACGCGACGGGGTTTCGGGAACTTCGGCGTCAGTTGGAAGGCCAGGCACGCGTTGGGCGACGGGAAGTGTGGCTTCCCCTGGCATGGGATGAATCACACTGGCGGAGAAACCTGGAGGAGGTACTTAGCCGCCTGGCGATCTGGTGGCAACAACACAAGCCACATATTCTCTCCCGGGGAGAGACCGAGACTGCGCGCGAGGCACCTCACGAAGTGGGAAAGTCGGAGACGACTTGACTGTAGAGTTCGACAACGTGATTGCCAAGGAGCATCACGATGGCGATCAATACGATCGCAATCAGCATCAGGAGCATCGCGTACTCTGTCAGCCCTTGACCCTCTTCCCTCGGCATCCAGAGCATTCTCCAACTCCTTTACCTTTGATAACTATAATCTAACTTCTACCTATAGCTTACTCTACCATCCCATGTCCTGTCAATAGGAGAAAAGTCCTGAGCCCCCATCCTGGGGCTGGACATGCCGCCCTGCACAG
>CAZHBB010000005.1:0-6009 GCA_964530185.1 uncultured Anaerolineales bacterium | reverse complement strand
GGAGAAGGGAGGCCAGACGATGCCCCGTTCGGTCACGATCGCCGTGATGTAGCGGGCAGGTGTCACGTCGAAGGCTGGATTTGCAGCGACCGAACCCTCGGGTACCATCCGCTGGCCGAGGATATGGGTGACTTCCTCAGGCGGGCGCATCTCGATCTCAATCAGATCACCAGAGGCTACGCTCAGATCAATCGAGCTCGTAGGCCCAACCACATAAAAAGGGATCCCGTGAGCATGCGCGGCGAGTGCAAGCTGATAAGTGCCGATCTTGTTCGCTGTATCTCCATTAGCTGCCACGCGATCACACCCGACCACGCAGAGATTGATCCCCACGGTGCGCATGAAGTATGCAGCCGCCCCATCCACAATAACAGTGTGCGGCACGCCATATTGTTGAAGCTCCCAAGCTGTCAGGCGTGCTCCCTGCAGGCGAGGTCGCGTCTCGTCGACATAGACGTGCACATGCTTACCCGCCTGGTGGGCCGCGATGGCGACCCGTAACGCAGTCCCATACCCTCCAGTCGCCAGGGGGCCCGTATTGCAATGATGGAGGATACGGGCGCCATCTGGCACCAACGCTAGAGCATACTCTCCCATGCGCAGATTCGACTGACGCTCCTCCTCCAGGATCCGATGGGCTTCCTCCAACACCACGGTACACCATGTCTCGGTGTCCAATGTCTCCGCCGTGCGGGCTTTCGCGAGAACCCTGTCCAGCGCCCAGGAGAGGTTCACAGCCGTGGGACGCGTCTGGCGCAGGCACTTCGCAGCCCGTTCCAGGGCGTCGAGCGCCTGCGACACGCCATAGCTCGCGCTCTGGAATGCCGCCAACGCCATACCGTAGGCAGCTGCAATGCCAATCGCTGGCGCTCCCCGTACGACCATGGTACGGATGGCGTCAGCTACGGCCTCTGCCTCCCAGTAATCGAGATAGACAACCTCTTGAGGTAACCGCCGCTGATCAAGGAGCCGCAAATGCCCATCGATCCACGTGATAGGCTTATAGTCAGACATGGCTCATCCTCCCACTGTTACAGCCCTCCCAAAAGGCACTATCCTCCGGTTCCCCAGAGTCCTCACCACGCCGAACAGCCTCTCGAGACCACAATTGTCCACCATGTCTTCAGTGTCCCGTGTTCTCGGCGCCGCTGTGCTCTCGACGCCACAAGCACATCGCAGCGGAAACCGTGGGACTCTCATCTCCCACGTCCTTCGAGAGAGACTCGGATCATGCCCGACGCGGTAGCGTCGTAAACCCGATCTGATAAGCACAATACACTCCCAAGTGTAGCTCGTCCCTTCTTCAAGTCCCCACCCCACGGATGAACAGTTACGTGAGACATCGGATTTGCCAGAAGAGCAGCCCAAGCTATAATGTTTGAGAAGCCCCCGTAGTTCAAACGGACAGAACGCAGACCTCCTAAGTCTGTTATCCCAGTTCGAGTCTGGGCGGGGGTATTACGTTCTTCCCCATGTCCCGCGAGGAACGGTATGAGGCACATCCCCACTCTCAATCCAGGTGCTTGAATAGGTGGGACGCCCCTTGCCTAACCAAGGTACCACATTAGAATCTCACTGCCCCAGACCGAGGTCAGTGCACAGCCAACGATCAAGTAGGGGCCGTAGGGCATCGCTGTCCTAAGCCCCCCCTTCTTGAGAAGCAACATGCCGAGAGCCCCTAGAGCACCAGCGATGATACCCAGCAACACAGCCTCCAGGACCAGAGGAAACCCAACTACTGCACCGATATAGGTAGCCAACGTCATATCGCCTTCGCCCAGGGCTCCCTCTCCCAGGAGCGCAACCCCAAGCCAGACCAACAAGCGAAACAGGATGAAGGCCACAGCAGCGCCAGCCAGGGACTGCCACCAGGTGTGATCCTCGACAAAGGGCACAGCCGGCCCCACCAGTGACCCCACGACCAGAGCCGCTCCGATCGACGGAAGCACGATACGATTGGGGACGAGCCTCGCCGCTGTATCCGTGACCAGCAACATAGCCTGCGGTACGGACGCCACCAGGGCCAGGAGAACTCGCGGTGTGATCCCATAACGCCCTAACAACATAGCCCACATACTCCCCAGGAACACCTCACCTAACACGTGGGGAATGCGTATGGCCCGCCCACACTTCTGACAACGGCCATGCCCTGTCAGGTAAGCACTTATTGCGCTCCATTGCACGGGCCGGTACGCCTCCCCACAATAGGGACAGATCGGTCTCTGAACCCGACGCTGGCCCAGCACCGCCATGCCCACATGGGAGGCAAGAGAGCCGACCGCTACACCTAGCAGCCCACCGACCAGCGCCAACATCAGAGAGTCAGTCAACACCCACCTCAGCCCAGAAGCTTGGCAGCCCAATGAGGTGGGATGGCGACCACCTTGCCGTGACGATTCAAGCAAACATGGGTAGTGTTCCCTTTGGCCAGGAGGACACCCGTCTCCGCATTTGATACCTGGTACGAGATGGTGAACCCCCTGCTTCGCACCGCAGATATCCAGGTCCGGACAGAAACGCGATCTCCAAAACGAACAGGGGCCATGTATCGTGCATTGACGTCAGTGACGGCAAAAAAGTACCCATCCTCCTCCACCAACGCGTATCCCCGGGGATCATTCAAACGCTCTCGGAACCACGCACTCCGCCCCTCCTCGAACCACACTAGGTAGACGCTGTGGTGAACGATCCCCATGGCATCGGTCTCCACATATCTTACAGGAAAGGTGATCTCTACCACAAATGGTTTTCGTTCCATACTCCGGCCTATCCCCTCCCACATGCAGCCACAAGGGCATCTGATGTAACTAACCGACCATCCAGACGATGCATACTGACCACCTCCACATCAGGCAGGATGCATCGAATCTCCCGAGCGTAGAGGCCAGGATTCAGCTCAGCCACCAGGACTCGCTTAGTCTCCGTCGCTGCCTGCCTCAAGGCATCGCTGGGAATCGGCCACAGGCCCTGGACAATGGCACCAGATACACGATAGCCTGTCTGACGCGCCTGTCGGACTGCTGACCGGACAGATCGGGCTGTCACCCCATAGCCTACCATGAGTGTCTCCGCGCCAGACTGCAAATCGAGCGATACCCGTGACAATTCAGCTCGATGCGCCTCGATCTTGGCAAGCAATCTCCGGTTCAGCGCATCAACGACTTCCGGATCTTTGGTGATCATCGCCTCGGGGTCATGGGTCGAGCCGGTGAACCGCACTGGCATATCGTCGCCAAATGGCACCAGAGGATCCACCCCAGGAGCCGTTGCTTCCCGCCGGTCACACTCCTCCAGATCGTGAACATCCAATTCGACTGTCGTGCGGTCCAGGATGATCTCTTTGTCCGTCAACAACACCACCGGACATCGGAAACGATGAGCCAGATGGAAAGCCTCCTCAGTAAGACTCAGACACGACTCTACCGAGTCTGGCGACAACACGATCAGCGGATAGCCTCCCCCTGTACCCCAACGCACGAACTGCACATCACCCTGTCCGACCGAGGTCGCCCCCCCAGTTGCGGGACCAAGACGCTGCACGTCGACGACGACCAAGGGAAGTTCCGCCATGATCGCAAGCCCTATGTTCTCGCTGAACAGGCTGATCCCTGGCCCACTGGTCGCAGTCATCGCCCGAAGTCCCGCAGCCGCTGCTCCCAGACACATCCCGATACTGCTGATTTCATCCTCACCCTGCACGGCAATGCCACCAATTTTGGGCATCTCCTGCAACATGTGCAATAGAATCGGCGTTGCGGGTGTAATCGGATAACCGGCAAAGAAATTACAGCCTGCCGCCAGAGCACCACGCACCACAGCCATGGCTCCCGTGATCAGCTCTCGCTCTGCATGGCCTCTGCCTCTCTCGGCGCTCTCTATCATGCTAGAATTCTAGCGCACCAGAGTTCAAATGCAAAATTCAACGCACTTAAGGACAGCTAACGAGCCGAGGCGATAAGTTCCTGCTTGAGATCCCACAGCCGCTGCGTGAGCGAGACGTGATAGCGGTGCGGGTTAACGATACGCCGCACACCAGGATAGAGACGCGCCACATCTCCCTCACGACGCTTGCGGATCTCCTCGATGGGCGGCAGGTCATGGACCAAACGGCCATCCAAGAGGACTGGGACGAGCAGAGGTTCGATCTCCGAAATATCCTCCTGCCTCAGCGAACGGTACGCAGCGTGGTCCAGTGGATGCCGTAGGATCAAAGGATCCAACGACCGGGGATCCTCCCCCGCCAGGCCCAGGAGGTCGGCGATGGCGCGGCCGCGTGCATCATAGACGCGCCAGACCCCCTTGTGTCCTGGATTGGGGATCTTCTCGGGCGTCTCGGAGATCTTGAGAGCTGGCTGCCAGACGCCATCCTTCCGCACCGCCACAAGTTTATAGACACCGTCGAGGGATGAAGAACCTGCGGAGGTGATCAAACGCGTACCCACTCCATAGACCAGACGATTAATGACACCATCCGGATCCAGCCCGTAACGTGGCGCCTCCTCGCGAATCTGCTCGAGGATCTGAAGGATGACTAGCTCGTCCAATTGATTGGAGAGCACAATCGCCACATCCTCAAACCCAGCATTGTTCAACTGGCGTGCGGCCTGAATACTAAGGTAAGCTAGGTCTCCTGAGTCCAGACGGATGCCAACAGGGCGATGCCCGGCGCGCCGCAGACGCTCGAAGACCTTGATCGCGTTGGGCACCCCACTCTCGAGCGTGTCGACTGTGTCAACCAGGAGTAGACAGTCATCGGGGTACACATCGGCGTAGGCCTGAAAGGCGTCCAGTTCGCTACCCCCCAGGGCCATGAACACCTGCACCATGCTGTGAGCATGCGTACCCTTGGGGGGAAAGCCAAGCACATGCGAAATGCCCACGTTGGAGGTGTAATCAGCTCCCCCAATCAAGGCAGCCCGTGCACCCGCCGCGGCAGCGCGTTCATGGGCCCGTCGCAGCCCAAACTCCAACAGCAGCCGTCCCCTACCGGCATAGTGAATCCTCGCGGCCTTAGTGGCAATCAGGATCTGGTAGTTGAGCAGATTGAGCAGAGGCGTCTCCAAGATCTGGGCTATGGCTAAGGGGCCTTGCACAACCGTCAGGGGCACGTTGGGGTGTACCACACGCCCCTCAGGGATCGCCGACAGCGTCAGAGACTTGAAGGAAGCCGATCTCTCGAGCCACAACAGGAAGTCCTCCGAGAACAAGCGACGTCCCACACGATTGACCTGGTTCCGCAAATATCCCAGATCTTCCTCCCGGAATCGCGCGCTCCCCATCCAGTCGATGAGCCATGCCAGCCCTGCATTGACACAGTATCCGGCTTGATGTGCCCCATAGTCTGGGTAACTGCGGAAGAAGTGATCGAACTGAGCCGGTGTCTCATGCAGGCCCATCCGGAAGTAAAGCTGTGCCATGGTCAGTTGATACTGATCCGTGTACAAGGCTCCGAACACTATCTCTTGCTCGCCAGGTTTCATAACGCGTCTACTCCAATCTTCTCACTTTGCACGACTGATGACCCACACCACAGGACGCTAAGCAGGACGCCGTCCAAACCACACCAGCAAATCTCTCAACCGTGGCAGGCGATCTGCGAGCAAGGTCTCCGCCTTAAAGAACCGCGCGGCCAGCCATACCAGCCCATAGGTCGTCCCAACCAACAGTATAAGACTCAGGACCCGCTGCCACAGGGGGACAGGGACAGCCGCCATGCGTGCCATCATCGAGACGGGTGACGTGAGTGGGAAGATGCTCAAGAAGGTGACCATACCCCCCTCAGGGGCCTCGGTGAAGATGGGGTTCAGCCACAACGGAATCATCAAAGGTAGAAGCAGCACAAAAGTAAACTGGCTCGATTCCCTGGCCGTCGGCACCAAAGCCCCCAGAGCACCAAGGGCCGACGCATACATCAGGTACCCGAGCAGAAAGTAAGCCAGCCCCCACACCAAGAATCCAGGAGGCAGCTCCACAGAGGTGATGACGCGCACAAAATGATAGAGCATGGAA
>CAZHBB010000004.1:48769-63166 GCA_964530185.1 uncultured Anaerolineales bacterium | reverse complement strand
CACGGTGATCAGGCCCTGCGACAACAGCTCGTTGATGACGCCGACATCACTGAAGACACGCGAGATCGTAACGCCGATGATGTGGGTATCATGGTAGCCCAGGTGCATCTCCTGGAGATGCTCAAACAGCCGCATCCGCATCTCCCCCAACACCGTCTGGCCCGTCCTGGACAGGAGATATTGCTGGGCCGCATTGAACACATAGAGCCCTACAAAGGCCGCCGCCGTGATCAGGGCAATGCGGTTTAACTCTGCCACGTTGGATGTGGCGATCGATTGGTCCACCGCGATCTTCATCAGGTAGGGGATCAGCAATCCCAGGCCCGAGGAGACCAACATGCAGACAAAAGCCGCCGCCATGCTGCGCCAGTGGGGACGCAGAAATCCCATCAAACGGGCCACCACGCGGATGTCGAACATCCGTCCCTGATCCTCTGACGCCCTCCCAAAGCCGCGCAACATGCCGCCGGGCCCCCGTCCCAGGCTGGTTGTGCCGATCGAGAAGCTCATATGACCTCCTGGGGCTGTTGTCGCTTAACCTCGGGGACACGCTGCGCCGCTCCCAGCGCGTCCGCGTCAGGGGCCACAGGAGCTCTCTGGTGCGCCAGAACCCGAGCGACTTCCTGCGGCCTGAGCTGGCGCTGGTAGATCTCCACATAGAGACCGGAGGTGCGCAGCAACTCCTCATGCGTGCCCCGTGCGACGATCCGACCACGTTCAAGCACCAGGATCTGATCTGCCATACGCACCGTGCTGAGCCGGTGTGCGATCACAAAGGAGGTGCGCCCCCGCATCAGTCGCGCCAAAGCCCGCTGGATAAGCTGCTCCGTCTCCGTGTCCACACTCGACATCGCATCGTCCAGGATCAGGATTCGAGGATCCTTGAGAAGCGCCCTGGCGATAGCGATACGCTGCTTCTGTCCTCCCGAGAGCGTCACGCCTCGCTCTCCGACATGGGTCCCATAGCCCTCCGGCATTTCCATGATGAATTCATGGGCCTGAGCCGCCTTTGCGGCCTCGACGATCTCCTCCTCCGTGGCATCGGGGCGACCAAAGGCGATGTTCTCCCGAATCGAGGCTGCAAACAGGGTGGTCTCCTGCAGCACGATCCCGATCTGCGAGCGCAAGGATTCGAGGGTCACCTCACGCACGTCAAACCCATCAATGGTCACGCACCCCGAGGTCACGTCATAAAAGCGCGGAATCAAGCTGATAATGCTCGACTTCCCCGACCCGGTCATCCCGAGGAGGGCGACGATCTGCCCTGGCGGCACATCGATGTTGATATCCTCCAGGACACGATGCCGGCCAAAGTAGGCAAACGACACATGCTCGAAGCGCACGTGGCCGCGGACCGGAGGTAACTCGACGGCATCGGGGGCCTCCCGTACTTCCGACTCCGCGTCCAGGATCTCGAAAATGCGTTCCCCGCTGGCCACGGCATCGGCCAGGAAGGGGACCATGCGCCCCAGGATCCGCACCGGCCCCGCCAGTTGTCCCATATAGGAGGTGAAGGCCACCAGTTCGCCCAGGGTGATCTCGCCCTGCATGACCAACCGACCGCCATACCAGATGATGAAGATCGTGCCCAGGTTGGTAAGAAAGACCACGGCTGGATTGTTGACCGCCCGTATCCAGGCGGACGTCCGTGCCATCTGGAGCCATGTCCCGGTCTGTTGCCGGAAGCGCTCGATCTCGGCCTCCTCCTGAGCAAAGCCCTTGACGATCCGCGCCCCCCGCAGATTCTGCTCAACGCGCGATGTCATGCGCGAGATCTGATCCCGCATCGCACGCCACAGCGGTCTCATCCTCTTGGAGTACCGATAGGCCTGGAATGTGATCAATGGCATCGACACCAAAGCCAGCAGAGCCAACCTGGGGTTCATCGCCACCATGACCCCCACGCTCACGACGAACAACAACCCACCCTCAGCCAGGCGCATCGTTGCCCGTCCGTTGAGGAAACGCAATCGATCCACGTCCTGCATGGCGCGCGCCAGCAACTGCCCTGCCTCGGTTCGATCGTGGTAAGAGAAGGAGAGATTGGTGAGCTTCATATAGAGTTGATTGCGCAGATCATACGCGACATTTTGGGAGAGCTGCTCGATCCAGCGGCCCTGGAAGAACCCCAAGACACCCGCCAACGCCGTCAGGCCCAGCAGCCCCAGCGAGGCCCAGGCCAGGTAAGGCAGATCCCGCCCCTCGATGCCACGATCCACCATACCACGGATCAACTGCGGCCTCACCACCTGCAGCCCGTTAGCCAGCAGTAGCAGGAGATAACCCCCCGCCGCCCACCGCCAGTGGGGCCTCAGGTAGCTAAAGCAACGCAGGAGTAGTCTGAGATCGGTGGTCTTCCGCGCCTGGGCGCTCTTCTCATCGGAACGCATCGGGGTCAATCTCCAGTAGGCGAATGAGATATGCAAAAGCCTCGTCCATCAGATGTAGCCGATCGGGAGGCACCGTCTTGAGACGCTCTCGCAACAAAGGCAGCCCGCCCAGCGGGGTCTCACGGGCGATACGCCGGCCATCCTCCGAAAGCTCCACCAGGACCACCCGGGAATCACGCTTCGAGCGATGTCGCATCACATACCCAGCCTCCTCCATGCGCGAGACCAATTCGGAAGCTGTACTGTGGCTGACGAAGAGGTAGTTCTTGAGTTGGCCGATCGTCCGCGGCCCCTGCTCATCCAGGTACCGCAACGCGGCCAGTTCCCTGCCACGCACGCCTGTCGAGTGGAGATCCCGGCTGTACCGGCGCATGTAGCGATAGACCACAAGAAACTTCTGCATCAACTCGAGATCTGCGGAAACCTGACCTCGCTCCATTGCCTCACCCTCCCCTCAACCAGACGGAATCCCCTTCACGGTTATAGTTCGGCGCCGAACATTTCGCCATCGAATATTTCGCCTCCGAACTATCTTACCACACTCCGATGTAAGAGCAAAGGCCAGTCCCGGGTCTTCGCCCAATGAGGGGCAGGCACCGACCAGAGCCTGACAGCACAGCGCATCCTCCCGCCAGGCAACTCCACCTGCGAGTCGACGATCCTACCGCTTTGACAACATTCCTTGTGACCCCTTGTGCACGGTTGTTCGAAGGATCGGCCATGTGGGGGACAGGCTTTTGCATTTCGGAAGGGGCGGCTGTCCCACACACCGAGGGAACCAATAGGAACTCCCACTGATCTCCTGTTCGATCCCATTGACGGTGAGTCGCCTCCGCCGTACAATAAGTCGAGGAACAAAGAGTAAGGATGGAACGATCCCTTCCTCTCTCTTCAACGACGAGCTACGGGGAAAGGCATCTATCTGGCTCCACAGCTCTGGGTGAGTGCCATTCAGCTCTCTCAGCGCGGACGAATCTGAGAGCTTTGTGGCCTCTGGAGCTTCCCTTCCAGATCTATCTGTCGTCCGTGTCACGCGACTTTTGAGGAGGAGCTTATGAATGACGTCTTCCAATTGGTCCCAGCCTCAGATCGAACTCTGTGGACCACGGGAGCCTTGGCGCTTCTACTGCTCGGCATCCTGTGTCTCATGGGCTACCTGGCTTACTCGTCGCGACACATGCGGGTCGTAGTCTCCCCAGAGGGCATCACCATCAAGGGCGGTCTGTATGGACGGACAATACCCACCGAGGCCCTTGTCCTTGAGGAAGCCAAGGCCATCACCCTCGACAAGGGATCCCCGTATCGGCTGAAGATACGCACGAACGGCGTGGGATTGCCAGGATACTACGCGGGATGGTTCAGGCTCCAGAATGGAGACAAAGCTCTGGTGTTCGTGACCGACCCAGAGCGAGTGGTCTACCTACCCACGAAGGAAGGTTATATCGTGCTGTTGAGCGTGGCCGAGCCGGAGGCCTTCCTTGAGGCCCTGAACCGCACCATGGCCGGCCGTTGAAAACGAGACCCGTCATGCGGGCCTCATACGGTGGAACTTCCTCGTGTCCTCCCCCGTGCGGGGGACAAGCAGGCACCAGAAGACCTGGGGAGGATGCGCCTCAGCAGTCCTCCCCAGGGTACTACTCACCAGGCGAACGCCTCAGGGGCCGGGCCAGGTTTTAGCGGTCGGCCACGGTTGACAAGCCCCGCTGCATCGCCAGACGATGCAGCGGGGCACCGACCCACGGCACCTAGATCTCATCGGGATGCAGGCGGGCCAGCCGCTCCGCGTGGTGTGTCCTTCCGGTGGCACGCAGACGCTCCAGATACCTGGGGAGCTGATAGCGCGTGTGCGAGGGGCCTCCCTCACGCAGCACGGTCATCAGCGGATCGATATTCGTCCGGCTCAAGAGCATCATTCGGTGGTGCCAGTCCGCCAACATCCCCATGGCCTTGTCCACCAGGTCTGGACGCTGAGCGGAAAGATCGTGCTGCTCGTAAGGATCCTCGGTAAGGTTGAAGAGCATCACCGGCTCCAGGTTCTTGTATCCGTCATGGTACGTGCGCAGACAGATGTAGGACTGGCCCTCGTGCTCGAATCGCACACTACGCTGCGCGGACCAGGCCCCCTGGCTCAGGATCAGGTACTCTCGACCCGACTCCTGTCCCTGCTGAAAGGCCTCAGTGAAGGGCACTCCATCCCAGTTGTCGGGCACCGTACCGCCCACCATCTCGATCAGGGTCGCAGCCCAATCGAAATGATAATGCAGGGCACGGTCCACCCGTCCCCCGTCAGTCAACCCGGGCCAGCGGATCAGCAACGGCACGCGGCTGACCACGTGATCTGCCGTCTGGTGATCTCCCCAGATATCGAACTCGCCCTGCGCCTCCCCATGGTCGGAGCTCACGATAACCACCGTCTCGTCCAGGACCCCGGCCTCCTCCAGAGCGTCCATCAGCTTACCCACCCAAAGATCAGCATACCAGATACCCGTGTCATATCCGTCGATCCAGCGCTTCACGGCCTCCATGGAATCGAGTTGCTGGGGGACTCGGGGCCAGCGGTCGGTGGGCACCACGTCGTACCCCATGGGCTCCTGCGCACTGTGCGGCCCAAAGCTCTCCCAGGCCCTCTGACGCATCTCCTCTGTCATCCAGGCCGGCAAGGGATCATCCTCGAATGGGTTACCGTACTCCATAGGGGTCCGGTAAGGCGTGTGCGGATCCCAGGTGTTCACGTGCAGGAACCAGTTATCCTCCTGCCCATGCCGTCTGACCCAGTCGATCGCGGTGGGGACCACCTCTTCCGCACGCTCCAGGCCGCCCTTGCCGGGATTGTAGATCTCGCGGTAGCCCGCGTACCACTCCCAGGCGCCGTGTCGCTCACCGAACGGGCTGACCGTCACGGTATAGAACCCCGCACGACGCAGGGCGCTCATCCACGAGGTGGCATCAAACGAGTCGCGAAAGCCCCGTGAACATCCATCGTTGAAGGGATCCGCCGATGACCCCATGTGGCCGACCACGCCGGTTCGGAAGCCATGACGCCCACTCCACAACGCCGTGCGCGAGGGGAGGCAGGGCGCGTCCGTCACGTAGTTGTTCTCGAAGCGCACCGCATCTCGAGCAATGCGATCGATGTTGGGGCTCGTGTTCCGATGATAGCCATAACACCCCAGATGATCTGCCCGCAATGTGTCAATGTCTATGAAGAGAATACGCATGGTCAATCTACCTCCTGGTCCATGAATGATATCCAATGCCTGGAGCCAGGCCCCCAGGGTGCCTACCTCCAACATATACGCCAGATCTGGCTTTAAGCACAGTGGCGGCTAATTACGAGCTTACCTCCCTGAGACAATATCACAGTCTCCGGAAAATGGATGTCGCCTCTCTGCAGCTCGAACGCCACCGGCTCACCATCCAGTGCTACCCCGACAACCTGTTGCCCATCCAGGAACGGAAGGCGGAAACGCGTGATGGCAAGGCTGCCGGCGAGCACCGTCAGGATCACCGCCTCCACATTGATCTCAAAGGTACCCCACCCCGAATCCAGCGACCAGAAGACCGCAAAGTGCCCCTGGGCATCCAAGACGACGGGGTTGAAGCCGATCATCCCATGCCGCATGTCAAAGACGAAGCCACTGAACGCATGCAGCAAAGCGTAGCTGGCCATCGAGCGAGCGTAGTTGCTGCCGCACTCGATCTCATTCCAGGGGTTGCGACGCTCCCCGTCATACCGCGCGCGAACAGCCTCAACCACGCGCATGCCCTCATCCACCAGGCCAGACTGGATCATCTGGATCGCCGCGGCATACTCGAATCCGTGCATCGCCTCCTGGGCATAGGGCACT
The DNA here is from genome assembly GCA_964530185.1 of uncultured Anaerolineales bacterium. Classification (GTDB taxonomy): domain Bacteria; phylum Chloroflexota; class Anaerolineae; order B4-G1; family SLSP01; genus PWVB01. Next base: position 56,928 of record CAZHBB010000004.1, on the reverse strand, counting down.
GGAATCACCGGTCTGCGACGGCCCTCTGGCCACTCGCAGATGACAAGACCACCCTCGTCATTCAAGCCAAACACACGACAGGGGTTAAAATACTCGCGCAACGGCTGCTTGAAATTGTACTGAAAGAGGGAGGCCAACGCGGTGCGCACCTGGACCGGATCGAAGATATCTCCCAACCCATAGAGGTTGGCGTGCCATTGTGCCAGGACCTGATCGATGCCACACCCCTCACCGATCTGGTACTTCAGTTCTCCGTGTTCGTCATCCCAATAGGTCTCTCGCGTGCCGCCCACCAGGGAGCCTTCGCCATCGCAGAACGGCTCCAGGACACTGGGGTCATCGAGGTCCACCTTCTGGCAGTAGTACTCCCCATTGAAGAGATGCGTGTCCACCCACGCCCTGCCGCGCTCGAAGAGTGCACGGTACTCTGCAGCCACCTCAGCCTCTCCCAGGTACTCCGCCATCTCGGCGGCAGCTTTAAGCGCACCAAGGTAGAAGCCCGTCAGCCACGCATTGGGCCCGAACAGCTCCATGTCAAGCGTGTGGTGTTGTCGGCCCCACAGGACACCGGTCCTGTCGGGGTCCCAGCGGTCCGCGTTCTCTGGCGACCACGCAAACTCAACCGACTTGCGAATCGCAGGCCAGAGAGCGCGCAGCCACTCCGTATCGCCACAGATCTTCCAATCCCGATAGGCTTTCATGACATTACCAAACTGCCCATCGACACATGGACGGAAACTGCTCGGCCCAAGCCCCAGAGGTAACTGTAATCTGAAACCCATGCCACCGTCAGCTCGTTGATTGTAGGCGTAGTCGACCTGACGCATAGAGCGCTCCAGCGCCGGGAACAGGAAAGGTAGGGCCTGGGCGTAGTTCCAGACGTGAGTACAGGAGCCCTCGCAGCAGCCACTTGTCGGGTGGCAGCCCTCAAAGCCGTAAAAGGTGCCATCCTCAAGACGCATAACCGTGGGGCTCTTAAGCACCGACAGATTAGCCGACACTGCATCCAATGCGGCCGGCGGCAAAGTAGAGGCAAACAGCGCCTCCTGGAAGATACGGGTGCGGCCATAGAGGTCCTGCCAGTGCGTCAACGCATACCTGGCGGCCTCTACCGCATCCTTGAAGTATGTAGCGTAGTAGTTACGCCACAGATTGGGGATCCCAAGTTGAGCCGCCCGCTCCGCCGCAGCGGGATTCCAATCGTTCGAGCGGTTCGGGAAATGCCAGGCGATCACAAACCGCACCACTCCCCGTTCACCGGGGGCCACAGGCAGGTGAAGCGCAAGAGTCGCGGGGTTATTCTGGCCACTCTCTTCGGCGGGATAGCGGCGATTGCTTAGCCTGCCCACAGATGTGAAATCATGCCAGTAGATTTCCAGGTCATCATACCAGCGACCTCGAAACCAGTACTCCTGGTAGCTCACACCGTCCACCGTCGTCCCAGGGGGCACGGAGGTCGCCAGCGCGAGCGTGCCGTATGCCAGGTCCTCGGGGCTGAGCGCATCAGAGGTTAGCGAAATCCAGTGCTGCCCATCAACACAATGGTAGCGATTGAGGTTGTTCGCCGGTAAGGGATTGTTGAGCGTCCCTGCAATCGTATAGACGAGCGGCATCTCCGTCGAATTGTGCACCTCAATCTCGAAGAACGCCGCGGGGATCCCAGAATCACGGTCATCCAGCGGGATGAACGGATTGAAGGCTCGCATAGTGACCTGACCCGGGAAACTCCCATGGATGAACTCTAACTCGGCAAACGGGAACTTCCCGTGAAACACCACTTCCTCGAAATGTGGCACACCCGACAGGTATTGACGCGGCGGACCGAAGCCATAGGTCTGAAACTGTTGGCCATGCAGCACACCTGTGTAAGGTGGGTGCAGGTCTCCATGGAGAACTCGTGCATCGAGCACGGTTGCCCCGTGCTCAGCCTTTATGGCAAAATGGGAAAAGCCATTGACGCTTCCCTTGTTGGGCCGATTGAAGATCTCCCAATCGATCAGGCGCCCATTTCCGGCGAGTCCAATGCAGCCTGTGCCGAGTCCCCCCAGAGGAAACGAGATCTCCCGCGTTCGGCGACCGCGATACGTAAACCGATCCTCTCCTTGAGACAATGTGCTTCACCTCCCCAGTTCTCCGGGATGAATACTATACGTCAGGGTCAAATCAGGGCCTGCCTATGATGTCAAGCCCAGACGCTCGAACTGCTCCGGAGGGGCATCGCTGGCCTTCATCAGCTTGATCAGCAGGTCCACCATCCGTGCCTCGACCGCAGCATCCTTGATGGGATGCTCCTGCTTGGGATCCTCCTGAAGATCAAAGAGCAAAGTCTCAAAGCGGTGTGTACGGCCAGCACGCCACTCTGGAATCCTCATAAGCCGACAGCCCTTGCTGAAGGAGAAAGGCTCCAAGGGTCCCCAACTGCGATGCAGGAATTGTAACGCCCGGTGTGAAGCTCACGCCGCGCTGGCATACACGGCATACTGCCCACGTAGCTGTTGTCAAACACCACCGTGCGCTGGGCAAGCCGTTGAAAGTTCGGCGCATGCACCCAGTCACAGCCATACGCGGGCAACATACGCCGGTTGAGGGAGTCAAACATCACCATGATCGCTCGCATCGCCACCTCCATCAGCCTCATGTCTTGGTGTTGCGCCAGTCCTAAAAGAGAGGGGAGGAGCGCAACACCCACGATCATAGCCCATCCCGCGTTTTTCGCGAAACAGCCGGTTGTGGGTATACTCTGTTCCAGGGAAATTGAACGCCCAATCGGCGGCCCTCGCAACACCATTGCCAAGAAAAATGAGGAGGTGATCATGGCCCCTCGAGGTGTAAACTACGATGAGTCCCGCGTGCCCGCTTTCAGGCTGCCCGATCCCCTCACGACCACGGCAGGGAATCCCGTAACGGATGTGGAGACCTGGACGGAGACCCGGCGTCGGGAGATCGTAAGACTCTTCGAACACCACGTCTACGGCCGTGTCCCCTCTCAACCCTGGTCCATAAGATATGAGGTGCTAGAGCTGGCAGAGGATGCTCTGGAAGGCAAGGCTACCCGTAAGCAGGTGGCGATCCATCTGCAGGGAGAGGAAGAGAGCGTCGAGCTCGATCTGTTGCTCTACCTACCCCGGGGTCCACACCCTGCGCCCATCGTCCTGGGGCTTAACTTCTGGGGCAATCACGCGATCCATCCCGACCCCGGCATCATCCTTTCCAGGGCCTGGATGCGCGATGACCCTCGGAATGGGGATATCCACGACCATCGCGCCACCGAGGCCTCACGGGGCAAAGCCAGCAGCCGCTGGCCTGTACACCAGATCCTGCAGGCGGGCTACGGCCTGGCGACGATGTACTATGGCGACATCGATCCCGATTTCGATGATGGTTTCCAGAACGGGGTCCATGCGCTGTTCCCGCGCGATGACCGTGAGGGCGATGCCTGGGGTGCGATCAGCGCCTGGGCCTGGGGCCTGAGTCGCGCTCTGGACTATCTGGAGACAGACCCCAGCGTGGATGCCGGTCGGGTCATCGTCATGGGGCACTCACGACTGGGCAAGACGGCACTGTGGGCCGGGGCGACCGATGAGCGATTTGCCATGGCCATCTCCAACAACTCTGGATGCGGTGGCGCAGCGCTGTCACGTCGTCGTTTCGGCGAGACCGTACGCCATATCAACACCGCGTTTCCCCATTGGTTCTGCACCAACTTCAAACGCTACAACGACCGTGAGGATGACCTGCCGGTCGATCAGCACATGCTCATTGCCCTGATGGCCCCCCGCCCTGTCTATGTCGCCAGCGCCGCCGAGGATCTCTGGGCCGACCCGCGCGGTGAGTTTATGGGAGCCAAAGGCGCAGACCCTGTCTATCGACTCTTCGGATTGCCCGGCCTCCCTACCGACAGCATGCCTCCTGTCCATCAACCTGTCTGGGGCACAATAGGCTACCACGTGCGGGCGGGTGGGCATGACGTCACACCCTACGACTGGGCTCAATACCTGGCGTTTGCCGACCGACACCTCGCCAGGTAGGGGGAGACCCATGCGCCTCATTCAGTTCCTGGATCCCAATGGCGGACGCTGCGTCGGCATTGTCCGTGGTCGTGAGACGATCGAGAGGCTTGCTGGAAGCCACACTGTATATGAACTGGCCCAAACCGCGATCCAGCGGGGGTGCTCCCTGAGAGACCTCATCGATACCCTGCCCCGCACCGCGCAGCTCTCGTACGAGGCCCTGATCCAGAGCGGTCGTCTGCTGCCCCCACTGGACCACCCAGACCCGGCGCATCTCCTGGTCACGGGCACAGGGCTGACCCACCTGGGAAGCGCCGACGCGCGCGACCAGATGCACCGTGAGGCCGACACTCCCATGACCGATAGTATGCGCATGTTTCGCCTGGGGTTGGAGGGAGGGCGTCCCCGCCCAGGGGAGATCGGGGTGCAACCCGAATGGTTTTACAAAGGCGATGGCAGCATCGTCACGGCCCCATACCGGGCCATTGTCAGCCCCGCCTTTGCCCTGGACGGGGGAGAGGAGCCAGAAATCGCCGGCCTGTACATCATCGGGCCTGAGGGCACGCCCTACCGTGTGGGCTTTGCGCTGGGCAACGAGTTCTCAGATCACGTCATGGAGAAACAGAACTACCTCTATCTGGCCCATTCCAAGCTGCGCCCGTGTTCTTTCGGGCCGGAGCTGCTGTTAGGCGAGCTGCCAGAGGACGTACGTGGCACTGTCCGGATCGTCCGTGGGGGCCAGACTGTCTGGCAAAAGCCCTTCCGCAGTGGTGAGAGGAACATGTCCCACACCATTGCCAACCTGGAGTACCACCACTTCAAGTATGCCCAGTTCCGGCGTCCAGGTGACGCACACGTCCACTTCTTCGGCACCGCCACCCTCAGCTTCGCCGAGGGCATTGTCCTGAAAGCAGGCGATGAGATGGTGATCGAGGCCGAGGGATTTGGGCGTGCGCTCCGCAACCCGCTCCGCATCGGGGAGCCCCACCTCGTGGTGGTCAAGGCACTCTGATCGTAGTGGTTCACCACCTGAGCGAGGAAAAAGATAGCTTGTAGGGATGCGTGCGGCACGGCGTAAGCGTCAGGCCAGGAGCAGCGTGAACCATTTCCACTTGAACCACTTCTGCATAATGTGTGGCTTTGCTGTATAATGGGGGACCAATATTCAGTCAAGGTAAGAGGATCCACATGGAGAATGAGTTAATAACCTTCTGGGAACACCCAGAGGTCCAAGAGCTTTATATGGTCGCTGGCTGGCAGCAATGGGCCGATGCGGGCGCGGTGTCATCGGGATTACCACAGTACCTCATCCAAAAACTGGGAGCCAAGAAGATAGGGAAACTCAAGGACGCGGACTACTATCTCTTCCAACTACCCGGGACGCACCACTTCCTCAGGCCGGAGATCTCTCTGGAGGACGGCCTCCCCAAATCGTTGCGGAAACCAGTCAATGAATTCTACTACGTCCCCCACGGCGACCGCGGACTGGTCATCTTTCTGGGTGAGGAACCCCACATGCGCGCCGACACGTACAGCGAAGCATTCCTGACCGCGGTCCAGATGATAGGTGTGCAACGCGTGGTCGCCGTAGGCGGTGTCTATGGGGCCATGCCCTATGACCGCGAGCGCGAGATCTCCTGCGTGTACAGCCTGCCCCCGATGAAAGAGGAACTCAGCAAGTACGCCGTGCGCTTCTCCAACTACGAGGGTGGGACCACCATTGGGACCTATCTGGTGGAGAAGGCCCAGCGGAAGGAGATAGAATTCGTCGTCTTCTACGCCTTCGTGCCGGCCTATGACTTCTCCGAGGTCACCCATACCCTGGAGGCCGTGAGCATTGAGCACGACTTCAGGGCATGGTACGACCTGCTGCGCCGCATCAGGCACATGTTCGGGCTGTCACTGGACCTCACTGAGCTGGAAGAACAGAGCCGCGAGCTCATGATCTCAATGGACGCGAAGCTCGAGGAGCTTGACGAAGAGCTCGAGGACCTCGACGTCCACGCCTACCTCGACTCCATCAGCGAGGAGTTCGACGCCAAGCCCTTTGTCCCGCCCCTGAGCGACGTGTGGGGCAGGGCACTGGACAACCTGCTGAAGGACGAAGACCCGGACGAGTGAGCCGCTGGCTCCATCCGTTCCTCTGCTCACCGCGGTGCAGTCATCACCTGGGGAGGGGGTGGACACCTCTATCGAGCCTGGTCCTTGTCGCGCAGCCAGATATCAGGGGCGTGAGGGTGACGCATCCGCTCAAGGAACTCACGCTGCGACGCTGGAGTCACCGTGTCCGCCTTGACCCGGCGGATCACCTCCACCAACCTGTTCACCCGGTATCGGACCATGACCTCGCCTTTGTCGGGCGTGGCTTTGCTTGGGTCCCCTACGTACATCGCCGGATACATCTCGTACCAGTCCATGGGCGAATACACCCCGACTTCCCGCAGCGGTGCGTTACGATGCAGGTTCGTGAAAGGCGTCGGCGGCACCTGCTCCATCTTCACCAACTCCGGATACAGGTACAGGATGGTACTGGTCTCCGCCTCGCAGGCATGACCAACCTCCTCAGATTCCCACTTCGGCGCCTCCGAGGCTGGAGGCCACGGAATCTGCGCATCGTAGACCGTGTAGGGCTTCTCCTTTTCCACCAACGTCTGGATGAAAAGGGCCAGGAAGAAACGATTGCCGCCGTGCCCACTGAGGAGGATAATCTTCATCAGCCCATGTCGCGCCATTTCATCGCAGACGTTCTCCAACAGGGCAAAAACCAGCTCCCGGCGAAAGACGACTGAGCCTGGAAGATGAGCAGATTCATGATTGATCCCATAGGGATAGGCAGGAAAGACGATCACTGGCTCCTGCTCCGCAGCCAGACAGGCTACCGCATGAGCCTCCAGCATGTCTGTCCCCAGGGGCAAATGAGGGCCATGGGGTTCGAGCACACCGATCGGGATGATCCCTACCCCTCCACACGTCTGAACCGCACGTTCGAAGTCCAACGACGTCAGATGCTCCCACTGCATTTGACCACACCTCCTGAGAAGACGATCACAGCACACGCACCGCAGCCGCGATGAGACCGGAGAACTCCGTCCCTCGATAGCCATCCCAAAGGGCTGGGAACGCCTCGAGCAATGCCAGGACCTCATCCTGCTTGGCCTGACACAGTCCCCTGGCCGCAGCCGGCACATCTCCCATGTCCAGTCTGTTCACCGACGAACGGACCTGCAACCTGGCAGGCACCCGCCCCCCTAATCGCTCAATCATCACCACCGCATCCTGCAGGTCACCCAAATGGTCCTGCAACACCTTCAACCGGGTGATCGCTGTCTCCGCTTCAGGTCCCAAGACCTCGCGAAAGAACTCCAATGTGTATCGCAACCGTTTGCCAGTGATCCGCAGATTGTGGTAGCAAACCAGCGGGACGTCATGGCCCGGCAGCACATCGTCATAGGCCCGGAATTCCGCCAATCGACGATAGATCTCCACCGGCGCCAGATGCCGCACGCGCTGGGGACGTGCAGCATCCCCGCTGAACCGCACCGGCTCCCACCCGTCCAAACCGTCCAGGAACTCCGCGAACTGTATCTTGAAGCGCTGGTAGGATTCCCCATCCAGATAGGCCAACAACTCCGCGCGCATCGCCTGTCGTGCCGCCTCCCACTGCCGATACAGGACAGAATCCGGTGCATCCGGGACGTTCATGCTCTTGAGGTAGCCCAACAGCTTGGCCTGCGCCACATCCAGGTCTCGCACACGGCCAAGCATTCGGGCAGTCTTGCGGATACGCTTCAAGTGCGGTTTCAACCGTGACTTACCCACGTGGCGCTGAAAAACCCGCACGGCAGCGCGCAGTCGTCGCGTCGCGACGCGCATCTTATGGAGATTCTCAGGATCCTCACCTAGCCGGGTGCCCGGCTCATACTTCAACAGCGTCAGGAAATAGAATGTGAAGATCTTCCGAGCCGCAAGCACCATGGAATCATCCGGCAGCACGCCCGGTGCCTCCAGGCTTTGCACCTGAGGCACCCCCTGCCCCGCACCGGCGGCCTTGCCATGGGCAGTGGACACCTCAGACTCGTGAGCCGCCCCCATGCCCCCCACAAAGCGTTCCCTCATCACCCCCTCCTACACTTTGTGAGATACCTCCCC
>CAZHBB010000004.1:46432-48669 GCA_964530185.1 uncultured Anaerolineales bacterium | reverse complement strand
TTCGCAGGATAGTCATCGGACAGAATGATGCTATTCACCGGATCGCGGATGAGCTCTGCCCCAAGGCGGGTCCAACTCGTCCCACCGTCTGCTGAGAACTGCAAACCCTGCGTCTCCGTCCCGACGAACAGATGGCCATCCTCCGGGAAGTGCGGAGACAGAGCCAGACTCACGACCGGCTCGTAGCCCACAGCAAGCTCGACCTCTCGCCACGCTCGCCCCCCGTTGGTGCTGCGGAAGAGGCCGCTTTCCACCCCGGCGAAAAGGGTCTCATCGGTCACAAAACCCGGGGAGATAGCCAGACAATAAACGTGGAGGTCCAACAACCCGAAGTTCCACCGCGCCCAGTGGTTGCCGTGGGTGGCTGAGCGGAACACGCCATCCTCGGTGGTGCCCGCGAGCACCACCCCATCCTCCTCAAAGGCCGGCGAGACAGCCAGGCAGGACACGGCTGGGGGCGGAGAGGTCAGGCTAGAGGCTGTCCACGTCTCACCCCCGTCCACCGACCGCAGAACCCCTCCCGGAACGCCAGCGAAGAGAGTGCGATGGGTCACACCATCGTACTCGGGGGCAAGCACTACCGAGGTGGTCGGCAGTGGCTCGGAGAGGTCGAGACTTCCATAACAGGAGGCCCAGGAGTCTCCCTGATCCAGAGAACGATAGAGCCCACTGCCGCGGGCCGCGAAACAGACCGCCAGGTCCGCCGTACACGCCAGCGCATAGACCAAATCGTGTTCAACCGGAGCTGAAGGCGGTGACGTGGATAGTATCTCAGAATCGGTCACGGCTACCTCCTACGTATTCAGTGCCTGAGGCGCTGCAGCCCGATGCACCAGCACATCAGTGGTCAGGGCCAACGCCGCAGTGCTCACTGCCCCACGGACAGCCGCTTTGACCACCGTGGTGATATCAAGGATCCCGGCCTCCCACATGTCGACGACCTCACCCGTTCGGACATCCAGCCCGCTGCTGGGGCCCGACCTGTGCAGGCGGCTGAGGGCCTCGCTAGGAACATAACCGGCGTTCTCCAACAGAACGCGCATGGGCATCTCCACAGCCTCGGCCAGCATCTTATAGGCCGCTTGAGCTTCAAATTCCTCACTCTGAGCAGCTTTTTCCAGCAAGTCCGTCCGGCAGGCAAAGAGCGCGACACCTCCACCGGGGACGACGCCCTCGCGCAGCGCCCCTCGCATGGCGTCGGCCACCCGCTTGGCCCACTCCTTGTTGTAGTCCAGCTCGGTCTCCGTCGTCCCCCCGACGTAAAGCGTCGCTGACCCTCCCAGGAGCTTCCCTATCCGCGCCTGGACGCGCTCACGTTCCTCGAGGTCGGTCGTATTCGCATGGAGCGCCCGCAATTGAGCGATGTGCTCCCGCAGTTTACGGGGGTCCCCGCCCCCGCCGATGATGCCGAAGTGACCTCGCTCGGCCCAGATCCGCCGGGCCCGACCCAGGTCTGCGAGCTTGACGGTGCGTAGCCTGTCCTGCGCATCACGGAAGAAGGGGCGTCCACCGGTGAGCACAGCCATATCCATCAGAGCCACGCGCTGATCGGTGACAGAGACGCCGGGGGTCTTGACCCCAATGATGTTGACGTCGAGCTTCTTTCGCTCGCGGTTATACACCAACATACCGATCAGCGTCTCCGACATCTTGCGCGTCACGATGACCAGATCTTTGATCCCCTCCCGCACACACAACGCGAACACCGGCACCAGCTCGTGGGGGTCTTCGATTTCCAGATCACACATCAAAATGAAGGGGTTTTCCATCTCCACCCGTTGGCGTGTCGCATCGACGATGAAGGCGCGCGACAACAAGCCAGTGTCCCAATACATCCCCTCGACGTACTCGCGTTCGTAATGACGGCTGTGGCCCTTGCGTATCTCCAGGCGTCCATACGGGCCAATGATGTCGAAGATCTCGCCCAACATCCGCCCCAACTCCGGATCCTGCGACACCACCTCCGCCAGGCGGGCAAGCTGCTGCTTTCCCTCAACCGGGCGGCTCATCTCGTCCAGCTTCGTCAGGATCTCCCGCAGGCCAGCCTCCAGATGTGGGCGCAGGCGCATCGGATTGGCCCCCGCTGCCAGATAGCGGAGACCGGAGCGATAGAGACTGTCGAAGAGCACCGCTGCCGTGGCTGTGCCATCCCCCACCTCTTCGCGCAACGTCCACAACATGTGGCGTACCAGCATCGCCCCTACATCGGCATCCCGCCCCTTGATCTGGATCACGCG
>CAZHBB010000004.1:41262-46332 GCA_964530185.1 uncultured Anaerolineales bacterium | reverse complement strand
GGGGTAGTGAGCATGCCACAACGGAAGTGGTAGGGCCCTCATCACCCTGCCCACCGGAAACATGAGGGGCAGTACGGCGGCACGGCGTCTCCGCCGTGCTGCCGTCACTGTCACAGATCAGGGAGCTCAAAAGTGTCGCCAGTCTCGGCGATCCACTCGGCCAGGCGCTGTTGCAGCCGCCTGCGCTCGACCCGGAACTTGGTGTTGTGAGCCAGGTTGACGAGCTCGTATGGGTCCTCGTTAAGATTGAACATCAACCAGGGGTGTCCTTCCAGCACGACGTACTTCCAACCATCGCGCGTCACAACCCCGCGCCATGGCCGATCCACACTGTCACCGTGCCCGGTGGGGATCACCGATTGAAGGAACGCCGAATCGGGGATCTCTGGTGCAGGCCGCCACGGCAGCCGAAGCCCCGAGTAGTCACAGCCCCGCATCCAATCCGGCTTGTCGATACCGCAGAGCCCCAGGGTAGTCGGCGCAATGTCCACATGGTTGATCAGCACGTCAGGACGGCCCGACCTTCCCTCATAGCGCGGATGGAGTCCACCGACGATGAAGGGAACGCGGATCGCCTCCTCCCAGGGGGCAGTCTTGCGAAACTGCCCGTGGGATCCGTGCAGGTCCCCATGATCGGAGAAGAAGATGATGTGAGTGTCAAGATCCAGGCCCGCCTCGACAAGAGCTTGCCGAATCCGGCCCACGTTCCAGTCGAGGTTCTCGATCATGGCATACGCACCCGCCAGCTCGCGCCTGGCCTGCGCCTGGACGCGGGCGACGGGCGGCACGTTGGGGCGCAGTGTGAGGCGCGCAGGATTGTGCCGCGCCATCCACTGAGCCGGGGCCACATAGGGATCATGGGGCGGTTGCACCGAGAGCACGGCGAAGAAGGGGCGCGCCCGACCAGCCCGCCGGGCCTCGCCCTGCTTTCGGATATAGTCGATCAACATATCGGTGAGGGCATCGGTCTCATATCCCGGCAGGCGGGTATGAAAGGCGTTCTCCCCCTCCCCACCGTGTACCCAGCAATCCCATTGGCTGTTGTTGTTCTCATAGCCCACCCACGTATCGAACCCGCCGCGCTGCTCCGGTGGGACGATATACATCGCAGCCCGCCCCTCCCGTTCGTGAAATCCCCCGAGGTGCCACTTCCCAAAGTAGGCTGTATCAAAGCCGTGCTCCTTGAAGACGTGCGCAATCGTCGGCATCTCCTGCGGCAGCGGATACTCATGTCCCGGCACACATTCGTGCGGATAGCGGCTGGTCAACAGCGATCCCCGAAACGGACAGCAGAGCGGAAAGCCAGACACCGCCCGCTCGTAGTTCTGGCCCTCGGCCGAGAGCCGGTCGATGTGTGGCGTATTCAGGTTGGGATCGCCATTGCAGCTCAAGGCTTGCGCCCGATGCTGATCGCCAAAGATCCAGATCGCGTTCTTATACGACGTTGACTCAGTCATTCACCTACTCCCTTCCTGGACTCTGTCGCCTGACTGACCTGACCGATGCTGACCTGCACCCCTACGATGGGTCTTCCCCAAGTTCACGCAATGCCCCGTAAGGCTTAGCAGCATCCAGGCTCTCACACAGCACCACATACGCCGAACGGGTCAGTGTAGCTCGTGGCTGCACGGTGACAGCGGAGAACCAGCCCATATGGTTGCCGGCCTCGCCCCAATCCATCGCCAGCGCCTTAGGGTATCGACTGACCAACAGGGCCGCATGTCCCGTCTGTGGATTGTGGACGGCAACCCAGTGACCGGCAGACGTCCAAGCGAACCACGGATTTGGACGCCGGTTGAGGTCAGCGCTATGGAGCGTGTTGTAGTCCGAACTCCCGCCGGGTTGCCAGAACGTGGCCCACCCGATGGAGAGCCGCCGCCGGGCAGTGGTCTGATTGTGTACCCGATACACTAACTTGAGCAGGTTGCTGCCCGCAACGGTCAGATAATCCAACTCCACCGTCAACCCGCAAAGCTGCTCGCGCTGCAACGCAGCACGCAACCGCACACCGCGCCAGGGGATCCCTTGCACGCCCTCCACCCTCACTACCAGGGCTGTGAACAGCTCCCGATCCAGCTTGCCGGGGAAATCCTCGTCGTCATCCAGAAAGGCCACCGGGGTGATGCCGCCATACCAGGGGCTGATCCAACTGAAGGCACCCTTTTCTGGGTAGGGCGACAGTAGATGATTTGTGCCTCTCTCCTCCCAGCGCACAACCGCGCCACTGAAATCAGGAGCGATCGCCAATCGGACCCTCCCATTGTCGATCCACCATACCTCACCATCCGTTACCCGCACCTCACCAGCGCTTCCCACTCTGATCACCGGCAGGGCAAAGACGTCGCGGAACGCCTGAGCCGTCAGCTCTGCGCGGAGTGCGTAGGCCCGTGGCTCAGGCGCGAGTGAAAGCGCGACAGCCTTCCGCACCGGCTGTCCCAGCGCGGCGTCCTCCACGTCGAAAGCGTGGGGCTCTATGGTGACCCCAGGCGGCACCTCAAGTCCCACCCGTCCCACCAGGGGCCGCCGACGCAGATTGTCGACCATCAGCTCTGCGCTAACCTGATCCGTGAGCGAGAGAAGCGGGGAAGGAACCAGGGTCACTCCGTGGACCTTGCGCGGGGTCGTCGGAATCGGCTCGGTCTCAGTTTCGCCAGCGAGCCGACGGGCCCACTCACGCACAGCGCGCCAGGTACCCGTTCCACCGTATAAGAAGAGCCGCCCCCCCGATGTCCACTGTCGCGGGGTGCAGCGCAGTGGAGCCGTCAACAGGCGAACCGCCCAGGTGAAACGATGCTCGACCACATCAGGTTGCCACAGCACACCAAACGTCCCTTCCCTGTCGTAGTCGTAGGCAACCCAGCGCTCTGAAAGGGCATCGGGTTGCTTGGGAATGTCCTCATCGGCGACCGGGAAATCGCTGGCGCGGCTTTGGACCAACCCGTCCTTTAAAGGAACCGTGATCACAGCGCGCTCCATCGAGGGCGTAAACATGCGGTGATTGAGTTGCACCTCGTGCGGGGCATCCCCTTTGTTCACCAGGTTGTGTTGCACCGTGACCAGGGGACCACTTCCAAGGTGCACCTCGCGGCGGAGCTGTAGCCCGGGATAGACCTCCGAATCAATGGTAGCCACGGCGGTGACTCCGCTCCCCGCCCACCGCACCTCGATGTCGAACTCCCGTTGATCGAACTCCGAGGGGTAGAACGGGGGTCCAAGTCGCTCACGATACCTACCCAGGTGTGTATGGCTCTCTGGCGTGTAGAGGCCCACCTCACCACCGTGGACCTTAAGGAGCACACGCAGCTCTGCATTCTCCAGACGTGTCTCCTTCTCCGCCCGATCAGCCAACACGGATCCCGGCCCCAGGCAGAAGATGGCAAGTCGCTTGGGTACCGCTGTCCCCTCCCCGAACGCCACGGTGACATAGATCGGGTACACACCATCGTCCGTCGCTTCCAGCTCGACAGGCACCCCGGCCCATCCCCGGGCGGGGACCTCGACATCCTGAGCCGACGGGGTCACCCTCAGACCAGGCGCGGCTGTGATATTGACCTTGGCCTGCACAGCCTCCCGCAGGTAGCTGTGGAGCTGTAGCGAGACGACACTGGTCACGCCAGGCGAGAGCGTCACATACTCCGGGGCGGTCGAGACCTCGATTGCCGGCCGTGGGCGCAGGCCTGTACCGAGCTCCAGCACCTCTCCATCCACGATGAACAGGGTACGCACTGCTGGCACAGGCTTCCGTTCCTGCACATCCGGAGCACTTTGTGAAACCTGCACCGGGCGCTCCAACTCCCACGTCGCCCCTGGCGCAACCGTAGCCGTCGCCCGGACATCCAGCTCCAGATGCTCCGTGCCCATCGCGACCAACGAGACCGTCACGGGCCGAGAGCGTTTGTTGACGAAACGCCAGCGGATCATCGCAGGCATACCCTTGGGTGGTTCGATATTGCCCGCTACAGCCCCCGCGAAGAAGGTATCTGTCTCCACCGCCGTGATGCGCCAGGCCTCCCGATCGGCCCAGACCGTCAGGGCCTCTCCACCTTCCTCCCAGTGATAGGTGCAGACCTTCATGCCCTCCCAGCGCTCATCGTCCTCCTCCTGGGTGAGCTCCCGCTTGAACGTACGATACCAATCATGATGAGAGAAGTAGTCCTGCGCACATGGCAACGCCAAAATTGCAGGCATGAAGTTGAGCATCCAGACCGACGTATCTGGCACCCAGAAAAAGCCCACTTTCTTGTACAGTGGCACAGCCTTGAGATTGCCCGGCCAAGTCTCCAGGGTGAGGAGATGAAACTTCAGTTCAATACAGCGGTCAATACAGCGCTGCAACAAACGACGCGCAAGGCTGCGCCCCTGATACTCCGGCTGCACGTTCAGGAGATCAACGTACCCCACGCCTCTCTCCTCCTGGCGCTCATTGAGCCCACAGTAGCCGACGATCTTGTCACCCTCAGGTGTCTCGACCACGTACACATTGAGCATCCTCGCCCGCTCATATTGCTCAGCCACCATGGCCGGCGTGATCTCAGCCCCACCACTCCATGTGCCAGGCCACTGATCATCACTGGCTCGCCACATTTCGGCCAGCTTGACAGCATCCTTCTGGATATCAACTTCACGGATCACAAATTCTCCACTCACCAGAAGAC
This sequence comes from uncultured Anaerolineales bacterium, assembly GCA_964530185.1. Taxonomy (GTDB): domain Bacteria; phylum Chloroflexota; class Anaerolineae; order B4-G1; family SLSP01; genus PWVB01. The sequence goes on along the minus strand of CAZHBB010000004.1, from coordinate 41,677 downwards.
CTCCAAATCACCAAGCATGAGGTTCCTTTTCGGGAATCCCGAAAGGGAACGCACGACACCTGCCCTGCGGGCCTCAACGCCGGAACGCCTCCGCCGGCCCGTACGGTGCCAGCCCCACCGTGATGTAGGGATTGATCGCTGCATCATCCTCCTCATAAGCGAAGCGCCACATCCGCGCGCACATGGCGCGCTTGACCTCCCCATAGGCGGGCTCGTCGGCCAGATTGTACATCTCGTCGGGATCGTTGCACAGATCATAGAGCTCGTCCTGATCGAACCCGTTGAACACATACTTGAAGTCGCGTGTCATCACCGAACGCTGCGTGTAATAGAGCTCCACGCCGTTGCACTGGGTATAGACCGCATCCCGCCAATCCGACGGCTGCTCGTCCCGCAGGAATGGCACCAGGCTGGC
>CAZHBB010000004.1:30109-41162 GCA_964530185.1 uncultured Anaerolineales bacterium | reverse complement strand
CCGCATCCCGCCAATCCGACGGCTGCTCGTCCCGCAGGAATGGCACCAGGCTGGCCCCCGTGAAGTGCCGCTCCGCCCGCAACCCGGCCAACTCCAGGAACGTTGGGGCAAAATCCGCCTCAGAGACGAAGGCATCCACCTGGCGGCCCGGATTGCGGATACCGGCAGGCCAGCGGACTACAGCCGGGATGTGGTAAGCTCCACGGAAGGCAGGAATACCCTTGGCAAAGAGGCCGTGTTCCCCTACATAATCACCGTGGTCCGAGGTATAGAGCACCAGCGTGTTCTCCGCCTGGCCTGTCGCCTCCAACCCCTGCAAGATCTGACCGAAGAGATCATCGAGATAGGTGCAGTAGGCCCAGAAATGACGAATCCCCTCACGCACCTCGCGCTCCGAGAGCTGCCCGAAGCGCATCTCGCGCATGCGCTGATAGATGCGGGGCTTGTCCCCCATCTCATCGTAGTAACTCCGTGGCAGTGGAACATCGTCCAGATCATACAGATCCAGATAGCGCTGGGGCACCACGTAGGGGTCATGTGGCCCAACGAACCCGACGTAAAGCCCCCACGGCCCTTCGGATTTCGCCAGCTCGGGGAGCAACGCCAGTGCCTCCCGTGCGACCCGTTCATCATGGCTGTCCCGACGTTCGCCCTCCCCGTAGAGGCGATAGGGGCCGTAGCCCGGGCGCAGGATCTCCCCCTCGCCTCGTATACTCGCCTCCGGCTGTTGCGCCAACTGTCGGTAATGGTCCCATGTCACACCATGGTACGTCCCCTTGGTGGCACTCACAAAGTGCTCGGTCCACCCCCGATCCCTGGGCGATTCCTCGATACTGACATGCCATTTGCCCGTAAAGTGCAGATCGTACCCGGTCTCCGCCAGATCCTCGCTCCACAGGCGCACGCCTTCCTTCAGACCCGTGCTCAGTGCCTGACGGTTGCAGATGTTGTTCCATACCCCATGCCGCGAGGGGTAGAGTCCGCTGAAGAATGTGGCCCGAGAGGGACAGCAATGGGGCGAAGGGCAATAGGTGTTGGTGAACGCAACGCCCTCTTGGGCTAAGCGGTCCAAATTGGGCGTGATCGATGGATGGTCGGGCAAAGCAGTGTCCGCCCGCTGGTGGTCCGTCATCACAATCAGAATGTTTGGTCTCGACATGCTGTCTCCTTAGGTCATTCCATTCTTGGGTCTTCTCCCCGCCACAGGTCAACCACCGAGTGCTCAGGCTCGAAACCCAATAACGCGCGTGCCCGCTCAATGCTCACCAGACTCTCAGTTCCCTTGAGAGGCCGCTTGCGCTCCGTGACCTCTGGGAAGTAGTACGCCGCCAGCTTCTCACTGGGTGCACCCATGGCGTTATGGCTATCAGTCACAAAGACCACGTGAGCCCCCTCGTACGCCACCGTTAATCCTTTCTCGATCGCCTGGACGGCGTCCAGCACGTGCAACACCGCCCAGAAGTTAGTCCAGCCCCGGCCCACCATCACCTCCGGAGGCGGCGGCTCCTCACGCCACATGCGCTCGAACCGTCGACGCTGTTCCTCCCAAGGACGCTCATGGATGCGCTCAGCGCGCATTGTCTCGTGCCGGGCGATGAAGGATCGGATCCGTGCCTCCCGCTCCACGGCCGGCATGGCCTCTAACGCATCGAAGGCCTCACGGCTGCGAGCCAACACCTTCTGCCAGTAGGACCGGCGCTCAGGATCTAAGCGATAGACGGCGGGGAAGCGCAGGCACACCCCGCTAATCCCCTCACGCCGCCAGAAGTAGGCCGCGATATCCTCCAACACCTGCTTTGAGAAGGAGTAAGGATCCGTCGTAAAATCAGGATGCGCCTCATCGATAGGAAAATACTGAATGGGAAAGGACTTGACACCGTAGTGGAAACCCAGCGCATTGATCGAACTGGCACTGACCACCCGTCGGACGTTAGCCTGTGCCGCTGCCTGGTAGACATTGAAGGTACCACGGCAATTGATGTCAAAGATCACATGTGCTGGTGCCATGCCAGGCGATGGAATCGCCGCCAGGTGCACCACGGCGTCCACACCGTTCAGCGGCTCCCGCAGGGTGTCGAAATCCGTGATGTCCACCTGCCAGTACGTCGCACCCTGCAGCTCCTCCTGCACTTCAGGTTCCAGCTCGTCGAACGCCACTCGATCGAGCACACTCACCTGGTGACCGTGCGCGACCAACTGCGCCACAGTCACACGTCCGATGTTGCCACTGCCCCCTGTCACTGCGATCTTCATCGTTTCACTTCTTCCCTCATCCCAGAGATCATAGCTTAGCCCGCCCTCGGGCGGCGGATACTCCCTCACCGTCCCTGCGGGGTAAACATAAACAGCGATGCCACTGCCTCCGTCACCCGCTGACGCTGTTGTTGCCGTGCCCACGCGACTTCCGTCAGGCGCCGCGATAGCTGAGGCAGGTCCAGCTCAGGATTGGCACGGCTCACCACCGTGCGCCACGAGCTGGGGATTGCGCCTACGCCGTGCATTGCACCGGCGATAGCTCCTACCAGGCTACCATAACTGTCGCTGTCACGTCCGTAGTTCACCGCGCCGATGATAGCCTGACGCAGATCGCCACCCGCCGCCACCAGCATACCCAACGCAACCGCCAGCGTCTGGGCCGCTTCCGAACCCAGTGGACCCACCTTAAGCCGCTCGTAGTAGTCCCCGCGGACCGCAAAGACATCCCGGTGCCGCAAGGCGATCTCAACGGCCTCCCTAACCAGGCGCTCGTTCAGCTCAAAGACTGTCGCATACCATTGCCATTGCCGTGTCTGGGGGCCAACGCGCCGGTAGCGCTGTGCGACCTGAAGCATGGCCTCCACCACGGCTTCAACCGTGGCCTCTGACACTGCCGCAGCAGGGACTGCGGCCGCAGCAGCGACCGCAGCCGCACCCATCGCAGCACTGATGCGCGCGTATCCGCCGCTGATAAAGTCCAGGGCAAAGCTCAGACCGAACGCCACATCTGGTTCCCCTGGACAGATCAGCCCTAGAGGCGCATTGGCCATCAGGAAACCGTCGGTCGGCTGTCCGTCCCAGGTGAGCCTCTCCTCTCTGTAGAGCCCACCCAGGACATACTCCTCAAGGAAACCCCGTGTCAACGCCTCGTCCGAGCCATAGTACGCTTCCACAAACACTTTAAGCAAGTCGCCACGACGGGGAAGCAGACCATGCCACACCGGGCTATCCTCTTGCGTCACAGCCTGAGCCACCAGACACCGCAACCGCGTGTCGTCGGTCACCGATCCCGCGGCCTTGCGGAAATGGTTGTGGTAATCAGGAGCGAAATCATAGGGCAGGCACATATCCACCACGCCATAGCGTTGTGCAATGGCCGTGTAGGGCAGCCCCTCCACCGGCCCACCCATCGCATCGCCCACCGCGCTGGCAAGCAGTGAGCCGTAGATGCGATCGTACAATGGCAGCGCCGTGACGTCGGTCACATGATCCCCCATCCGAGAACCCCTAGGCCAGCCGTACTTCTGCCCCCGTGCGAGCGCTCTCCAGCAGCCCCTCCATCATCTCCTGGACAATCAGGCCATGGCGCAGCGGCGCCTGGCACGCCACACCGTCCAGAATGCAGGCGATGAAGTGATCGGCGATGGTGTCCCACACATTGTGCTCCTCGGGCATCGTCACAGTGATGTCCTGAGGCGCGCCATTCACTGTCCGATAAAGCGTCAAAGGTCTCAACTGAGCCCCACCCTCGGTTCCAAAGAGCTCGATCTGGAGATCCTCTTTCTGATGGCTGGCCCAGAAACTCTCGATCTGTAGCCCGGCACCGTTCTCAAAGCGGATGAAACCGCCCCCATAGTCGTCCGTGTCATATTGCTCATAGAACGACTCGGGGTGGGTGTGATACTTCCAATATCCCTGGCCACGCGGTCCGAACTTGGCACCGGCCACACCGGTCACGGTCACAGGCTTGGGCATCCCCATCAACCACCATGCAGCATCCAACACGTGGACACCCATATCGCGGAATGCCCCCCCACCCGCCTGGATAAAGCCCAGGCTCCAATCTGGGATGCCGCTGCGGCGAATGCTGCGTGCCCGACCGTAATAGATCTCTCCCAGCTCGCCGGCATGGGCCAACCGCCCTAGATAGCGCACCACATCACTGAAGCGCGTTGAGAGGGACATCATCCCCACCACCCCGGCGGCCTCCGCCACCTCCACCAGCTCCCGTGCAGGCTCCAGGGCATTGGCCAGGGGTTTGGTGACCAGGACATGCTTGTCGTGCCGTACCGCTTCCAAAGCCACCGGCACGTGCCATTGATTCGGCGTCCCCACGAACACCGCATCAATCTCTGGGTCCTCACACATCTCCTCATAATCAGTATAGAACTTCACTGGTTCGGGCAGCTCCTGCGCGAACTCATGCATGCGATCCTCAAACAGGTCACACAGCGCGACTACACGCCCTCTCGGATTGGCCGCCAAAGCCCGTCCGTTGGGACGCCCAATCCCCATGCCCACAATCGCCACTCGAACTTCGTCCATGAAGACCTCCTCAGAATCAGACAATTGGGGCTTCGGTCAATCGAAGCCCCATACACGACCAGCACCAGCATAGCCTCACTGGGGGACCAAGACAAGATGACGGATATCGTGGATTCCCTCGTCAGTCCTCCCCGGCACCCAGCAGGCTGACCTTACGCTCCGAGTCGAAGTGCCGAGCAAGCTGAAGGCCATTGAACTTCAGAATCACGACCTCCGCCAGATAGAGCACCTCGCACCCCGGTTCCAGATGCCCGGCGACGGCCCATTCATCCCGGTACCCCACCGTCATATGCAGATGGGGCTGACCATCCGCGATGATCCCACTGATGCTCGAGATCTCCAGAGGCTTGCGTATGGTGAAGAAACGATCCTCAGGGGGAAATCGATCATGCTCGATATGATGCATGTGGGTCACCTTAAGGGTCCCAATGCCGGAGACTACGGCCCCGTTCTGGACATCATGGGCCTCAAGAGCGGCTTTGATGGTCTCCAACAGCTTCTCCCCCGGGGCAATCCCCACCACAATAACCTCAAAAGCCCCGTCGTAACTGGCACTGAACATTAGCTGAACCTCCTTTGCGCCTCGGCTCACCGCAAGTCGAGGACTTCACAGCACAGTCTCATCGAGCTCAAGCCCCAGCCGCTCATATTTCTGACGCCGCGAGGCTTTGTCACTACGTAGCTCCTGATGAGCGTACTTCGCCACATCATGGGCAATCTCAAGCGGCACCACGATCACGCCATCACCATCGGCCACCACAAGGTCACCAGGATGAACCAGGACGCCGCCGACTGCGATTGGAATGTCGTAAGCATCGAACTGCAATCGTCCCTGGACCATGGACTGAGAGCAAAAAGCCGACCAAAAGGGGATCTTTTGCCGGATGATCTCGTCGGTGTCGCGCACCCCTCCATTGGTCACATAGCCCCGTGCCCCTTTGATAACGCCATCCATGGTGTTATTGGACCCCATCAGACCCGCATCAACGCCGCTCTGATCAATGACACAGACATCGCCCTCCTCGATCGTCTCGATCCATGGGTAGGGACACACCTCGCGGTAGTACCAGCCTGACCACGCCGTGTACTCCTCAGGCGTCATCTTTGGCACCTCACCCCGGTAGGGAAGGTAACGCACAGTCTTCGCGAAACCGACCACGCGTGTCCGCCACAGGGGACGGATCTGAGGGATCATCGAGCCTTGCCCGTGGCGCATCAGCCAGTCCATACCATCCCGGACATCGGCGACGCGCAGGTCGGCATAGAGAGCGAGAAGTTCCTTACGCTCTGCTGCAGAAAGTCTCATCCTTGCAGCCTCCTCCAATAATCACTTGAGGGCTGGACCTTCCATAATGAACTCATGGGACGAGTTCAACCGTACGACCTCCTGCCCCCGCAAGTGCCCTCACCGAATCCCAGGTATCCCCTCACAGACCGCGCAGGAACTGGAAGATCTTATCCTGATGGCCCGGGAGGCCCTCGTGCCCGAAGTCAGGGTAAAGTACCATGGATTTCGGACAGGTGAGCTTGTTATAGGCAGCGAACTGCGTCGAGGGTGGGCAGATGGTGTCCATCAGGCCGGTGAACCACAGCACCTCAGCCCTGGTGCGAGGGGCGAGGTGTTGCACATCAATATAGCCCAGCGCGGTGAAGATCTCCTCCTCCCGCTCATGTGTGGGGTCGAACTTCCGGAAGTACTCACGCAGCTCGGCGTAGGCATCCTTGTCCTGGTCCATCTCCCACACCCGCTTGTAGTCGCTCAAGAAGGGGAAGACCGGTGCAGCACGCTTGATGCGTGGCTCCAGTGACATGCACGCCACGGTCAACGCGCCGCCCTGGCTGCCGCCCGTGGCACCAACCCGATCCGCGTCCACCTCAGGCATGGACATCACAATGTCGGCCAATTGCGCCGTATCCAGGAAGATGCTCCGGTAGAGGAGCTTCTCCGGTCTGCCCGCCAGTGCGTCGTCCAGGCCGCGGATGATGTGCCCGCGCAGGGTCCACCCTTTCACGCCACCGACGTCCTCCGAGAGTCCCCCCTGGCCACGGCAGTCCAGGGCAGCGACGACAAAGCCCTCAGCGACGTAGCCCAGCTTATCCGTCCAATCGCCCGAGCTGCCTGAATAGCCATGGAACATCAGAACAGCAGGGTGTTGCCCTGGGCTCCGGCGTGGCCGCAGGAACTTCGCGTGAACCCTCGCTCCTCCCACCCCGGTGAAATAGAGATGGAAGCACTCGGCGAAAGAGGTCTGGTACTCGGCTGGCACCAGCTCGACCTGGGGGTCGAGGGCCCGCATCTCGGCCAGTCCCTCATCCCAGTAGGTGTCGAAGTCCTCCGGGCGGGGATTGATCCCCATATACGTCTTGAGCTTCTCCAATGGAAAATCAAACATCAATGGCATGACCCTTCCTCCTCAACTAAGATAATCCAACTAACCGTCAAGCCTCTCTAACGATGTAATCCCCCGCGCAGCCAGATAGGCTGCATCCTGGGCACGGTCCTCGAGGACAATAGCCGGCCGCACACCGTCCTCGATCATCTCCATGAACGCGTCGATATAGCGCCAAAGCGCCATGGCGTCCCGGAAGACATATTCAGGCCAGACCAACGCCGTAGAGCGCGTGCATGGACGCGGCATGTCCTCGCGCCAGCGGCTGATCAGGCTCGCCAGCCGCTCTCCCACCGGCTTAGGGTGATTGTCCACATCCAACAACCCCAGCCCATACTCCAACACATCGAATCCTGTGAACTCGCGTCGAATATCATGGGAGCACCACCATGTCAGCCCCCAAAGGTGATCACACGTCAGGGCGTTCTCGATCGTCTCCTGGGCGAAATCCGGGATATCGGCCTCGGGCAGCCACTCAGGCGAGGCCCCGAACTCCTGTACCCAGATTGGGCGATCCAACCGCTGGTGATAGGCTCTGGCGAGCTCAATGCTGTACTCAGCCAGATGGCGGGTGCCCGTCCCCTGGATCCCATAGCGCCCCAAGGTGCCAGTGAACAGGATCCAGGTATGCAACGAGGTGGCGTGGCCCAACGTGGCCAGGGCCCGACGCGAGAACCCTACGTTGCGGTACCAATGGACATGATCGACGCCATTGACGTGGAACTTCCCCGGCGCGATCTGCTCACAGAAATCCATCATCTCCGCCAGCCAGATATCTGCCTCCTCCTGGGTCACCGGCTCCCAGATCTGCTGTAACACGCCCAACTCATTGCCCAGATCGAAGCCCAGGAAGCCGGGATGGGAGCCGATGCGCTCCGCCAACGCGGCAAAGAACCGCTTTTCCCCGGCGATCATCTCCGCATCGGTGAACATATTGCGGCCCTTCTGCCACGCCGGTCGAAAGGCAAAGCCACTCAGCCAGCCATCCAGGACCGCTACCACCACCTCCAGGCCCACTGCCTGTGCCAGATCGAGTAGCTCCTCGAGATGGGCCAACGCCGATGCACTGATATACGTCGGGTTCGGCTGAAAGATGGGCCAGATGCAATGGATACGGATGTGATCCATACCCAGGGCAGCGATCGCCGCCAGGTCCTCAGCGATAGAGTGGCTGTCCCAGTCCAGCCAGCTATACCACCATCGTTTGGAAGGAACATAATTCACGCCGAACCGCACCCGTCGATGCGCCATGTTCACTCCTGGATGACAGTCAGAAGCCGGCCTTGCGCTGCGCGGCACTCAAAGCCGGCCCCACTGGGTCACCATTCTGAATCGCCACCAATGCACCGTTAAGCGCCTGCATCGCGGTCCCCCAATGGGAGCTCAGCTCCCCCTCACGACCGAAGAACCCCAGGCCGACCATGTATGGCAACGATGCCTGACCAGCGGCCAGGGCCTCCTGAGGCAACGTCGTCCCCATCAGAGCCTCCGAGGGCTGGAGTGTGGTGCGCAGAGGCAGCAACTCTGGGGGAGCATACCTCGTCACATAGCTCAGCCAGTCCCAGCTCTCATCTGGGGCCAGAGTCCCGGCCGCGATCCCCAGCCCGGTGATCGATCCGAAGGTAAGGAAGGTCGGACCGCGAGGCACTGGCGCGACCCCGAGCCTCAGGGCTTTCCAATCACGCCAGTCACTCAACCATCCCAGCCACATCGCATATTTGCCGCCCCTGATCCCAGCGTCGGGGAACGGCGACAGACGTTCGCCAGGAGCCGGCGCCACGTGGTGGCGATAGATGAGATCGGCGTACCACTCCATAGGGGCTATGTTGCGCGGATCATCCAGCGTCATCATGGTGGGTTCCAGCAGGTCATCGAAGAGCTGACCGCCATGCTGGTAGATCAGGAGCATAGGCTCCAACAGACTGAATATCCCCATCTGGTGATAGGCGAAACCAAACTGCCCGGCGTCAGGGTTGGACAAGGCCCTGGCCCGGTCGAGGAACGTATCCCAGGTCCAATCGGGCTCCGGATAGGCAACCCCATAAGCATCAAACAGATCCTTGTTGTAGTACATCACCACGACATTGCCCATATAGGGGATCGCCCACTGCTGCCCCTCAACCTGCAGGGCAGCCACCGCGTTGGGGTAGAAATCGTCCAGCCCGAACTCTGAGTCCTCAATGATGAAAGGGGTCAACTCGGCCAAAGCCTCCCGCTCGATCAGGAAGGGCAACAGGAACTGGGACACCGGCAACACGTCCACGTCAGAGAGATCACGCCGGAAGGGCGGCCCCCCGCCTACGAACTCGATGCTTACATTGCGGTGTCTCTTCTGAAAGCTCCCGACCATGGGGGCATAGGCCTCAACTGATCCCAGAGGGACGAACCGCACTGTGACCGGCGGCGCTGGATTGAGTGGAGATCCCTCGACGCATCCGCTCAGGGACGGCAAAGCTACGAGGACCAGAGCTACGATATGGCACAGCCAGCAGAGACGACGCCCTCTCATACTCCACCCAGGCCCTAGAACCCTGATTGTTCCTGCGCCGTGGTCAGCGCGACCTCCGGCGTCGTTTCCCCCTGGCGGATCTGATCAAAGGCCTTGGCCATCGCCGCCAGAGCCTTCTCAAACCCCAGTAGCTCAGGGTTCACCAGGATCGCCTCATCCAGGCCGGCCCGCGCGGCCGCCGCGACATCGGCGCCCACAAGTTGCTCATAGGCTGGCGAAGCGGCCAGCGACTGCCGGGTCGGCATCAGGTAGGGAGGAAGCTGATGGCTCACGAAACTAAGCCACAGCCAGGCTTCATCGGGATGCTCGCTCTTGCTCGAGATGAACATACCCTCAGCCAGCGCCAGGGAAGCCGCCACCTGATCACGCGGCATCGGGACGATACCCCAGTTCATCTCCCAAGGCTCTGGCCAACGCGCTCCGCCGCGCTCAGAGTAGCTTAGAGGCCACATGGCGATCCAACCCTCGAGGATGCCACGCCAGGGGTAGCCCCGGCCGAATTTAGCCACCTCCTCGGGGGTCGGGCTGACGTGATGATCGTAGATCAGGCTGGCGTAGAACTCCATCGCCTCGATATTCAACGGGTCATCGAACGTCACGCGCGTGGGCGCTTGCAGGTCATCGAAGATCTTACCGCCGTGCTGATAGATCAGCATAATCGGCTCATAGATCGCCAGGTCCCCCCGGTATTGCAGGGCGTAGCCATACACCTCTGCAGCGGGATCTGTGAGGGCCAGCGCACGATCCAGGAAGTCGCCCCAGTCCCATCCTATCTCCGGATAGGGCACGCCATAACGATCGAAGAGATCCTTATTATAGTATATCATCATCATCTCAATACCCGTTGGGAGAGCCCACTGTTTTCCCCGACTGCGAAAGATCTCCAATGCCGAGGGATAGAAGTCCCCCAAATTGATCTGCTCATCCTGGTCGATATAGGACGTCAGATCCACGACCGCCTGCTTATCCACGTAAGAACTCACCTCAAACTGAGAGGCCACGAATACATCATAGGTGGCGCTTGCCTCTCCCGTGGCAGCCGAGGCAGATGTCAGCTCTACTGTGATATAGGGATAGCGAGATTGAAACTCCTCGGCCCAGCGCTCATAAGAGCCGCTTGGATCGTCCGGATGGAGGACCGACAGGGTGACCGGCTCAGGCGTAGGGACCAGTTGCGCACACCCAGACGCCACCAGGCCAACCAGCACAAGCGCCACCGTGATCACATACAGACGAGATTTCCGCATTTCCAACCTCCTTGCTCCGACATCCGCAGGGGGATCACCACCGGCGGATGCATTTGGAATACGCCTAAACACCCCAACGATCCAAGTATACTATGTCCAGGTCACTTTGACACCACCTGTCCACCATCGGAAGCAAGGAGCTGGCGGTGATCTGCATCGATCTCACGGTGGGCCCATGATGTCCTGGACAGCACAGTGGCAGGGTCGTGGACCCCTCTCTCCCTATCGCCCTTCTCCCGACAGAAGTGGAAGAAGGGACAATACAGGATGAATAGTTATGCTGTGGGGTTACCTCGCGGGGTTGACCGCGTCAAACATAGCCACGATGTTCTCCGGGGGCACATCGGCCATGATGTTATGGACCTGTTGGAAGACGAACCCACCAC